>DETU01000094.1:0-47700 GCA_002362175.1 Ruminococcus sp. UBA3280 | reverse complement strand
AATACTGAAATTGAACATCTGAAAAATTTTCAGAATATAATGCTTTCAACGCTTGCAAATAATTGAATTACCAAAAAAAGAAAAGGAGATTTTATATTATGGAACTTTTAAAATCCGATTTTTACTATGATTTACCTGAAGAATTAATTGCACAGACTCCCGTTGAGCCGAGAAATTCGTCAAGAATGATGTGCGTAAACCGTCAGACAGGTGCGGTTGAACACGACCATTTCTATAATTTATGCAGTCATCTCAAAAAAGGTGATTTGCTGGTAATGAACGACTCACGTGTTATTCCCGCAAGACTTTACGGTGAAAAAATTGAAAATCATACTTTTATTGAATTTCTTCTGCTTGAACAGAAAGGCGACAAGTTATGGGAGATTATTTGTCGTCCTGCAAAAAAAGCAAAAGTCGGGGTGAAATTTTCTTTCGGAAACGGTCGTCTTATTGCGGAAGTGGTTGAGGCTAAGGACGACGGAAACAGAATAGTCAGATTTGAGTGTGAGGGTAATTTCTTCACTGCACTTGAAGATATAGGACAAATGCCGTTGCCACCTTACATTACCGAAAAACTTGAAAATAAAGAACGTTATCAGACAGTATATTCCCGTGAACTCGGTTCGGCAGCCGCCCCCACCGCCGGACTTCACTTCACTCCCGAAATGATTGACGAACTTCATGAAAAAGGTATAAAAACAGCTTTTGTTACACTTCATGTAGGTTTGGGAACGTTCCGTCCCGTAAAGGAGGACAACGTTCTTAATCACAAAATGCACAGTGAGCATTATTTTCTTCCGCAGGAAACCGCCGATTTGATAAACGAAACAAAAGCCAACGGCGGACGTGTTATAGCTGTAGGCACTACCGCCTGCCGTACTCTTGAAAGTGTTGCTACTTTCTACAACGAAATTTCCGCACATGAGGGATATACGGACATTTTTATTTATCCGTCCTATAAATTCAAGTGCATTGACGGTCTTATTACTAACTTCCACCTGCCTGAAAGTACGCTGATTATGCTTGTGTCCGCTTTTATGGGTTACGAAAACACCATGAACGCATACAGAATTGCCGTTGACGAAAAATACAGATTTTTCAGTTTCGGTGACTGTATGTGTATTCTGTAAAAAGGAGAAATAATTATGATAACTGCTATCTTTGACCTTGACGGCACTCTTGCCGATACCCTGTGTGACCTTGCCGACGCTACAAACTTCGCTCTAAAACAACTTGGTTATCCCGTTCACCCCTATGAAAGCTATAAAAAATTTGTAGGAAACGGTGTTCAGAAACTTTGTTACCGTGCGTTGCCCGACGACAAAAAAGACGATACCGAAAAGCTTCTTGAAATTTTCAGTGAATACTACGGAAAACACTTTCTTGACAAAACAAATCTCTATGACGGCATGAAAAAATGTCTTGATATTCTTAAAGAAAATAATGTCACTCTTGCTGTCGCAACCAACAAGCCACAGAATTTCGCACGTCAGATTGTAAGGGAACTTCTTTCTGAATACAATTTTATAAAAATTCTCGGTGGCTGTTCAGAACGTCCGAAAAAACCCGATACCGCAATTATATCAGAAATAATCTCGGAACTTCCCGAAGATAATCACATATTTATGATTGGTGACAGTAATGTTGATATTCAGACCGCAAAAAATGCAGGAATATCTTCAATAGGCTGTGTATGGGGATTCAGAGGACGTGAGGAACTTGAAAACGCAGGTGCAGACTTCATAGCGGAAAAACCGTCCGATATAGCAGAATTTATACTTAAATGAAAATACTTTTAATCTCCGACGAGGAAAGTCGTTCGCTTTGGGATTTTTGGAACAAGTCCAAAACCGACGGTATAGACCTTATACTTTCATGCGGTGATTTGAATGAAGAATATCTGACTTTCCTTGCAACTATGACTAATATTGATGTTCTGTACGTTCATGGCAACCACGACGAAAACTATTTACATAAAGCCCCTGAAGGCTGTATTTGTATTGATGATAAAATCATTAATTACAAGGGAATAAGAATTTTCGGTCTCGGCGGTTCCATGAAATACGGCAACGGACATTTTCAGTTTACCGAAAAAGAAATGCAACGCCGTATTGGAAAATGCCGTTTAAGTCTGATGAAAAACAAAGGTTTTGACATTCTGCTGACACACGCTCCTGCCCGAAACATAAATGATATGAACGATTTGACACACAGGGGTTTTGAGTGTTTTAACAAGCTTATTCAGAAATATAACCCGAAATTTTTTATTCATGGTCATGTACACAGGACTTACGGAAATTTCAGACGTACACAGATAATCGGTAAAACTACTGTTATAAACGCATTTGAAAAATATATTATCGAAATTTAAATAAAAAAATCCCCTCGTAACAGAGGGGTCTTTTTATATTATTTTCCGATTTTCGCAACTTTAAGCATATTGGTACTACCTGAAACACCGATAGGTACACCGGCTGTAATGGTAACTATATCACCGTCCTGTGCAAGACCGTTCGACTCTGCCGCCTGAACAGCCGCTGAAAAAAGTTCGTCTGTGCTATGCTTTTCACCGATAATCAGCGGTATAACGCCCCAGCTCATGTTCATCTGACGCTGTGCGGTTTCACCTGTGGTACAGCATATAATCGGACAAAGCGGACGATATTTTGAAATAAGTCTTGCTGTCTGTCCGCAGAGGGAGACAGTAATAATTGCTCTTGCATTGAGGTCATGTGCGGTTGTAACGGTTGCGTGTGCGATTGCTTCAGCAATATTGTTGTTGGGTTCTGTACGGCGTGAAGCAAATTCACCCTTATAGTCAATATTGTTTTCCGTAGTTTCTGCAATCAATGCCATGGTCTTTACCACTTCAACAGGATATGCACCTGCGGCTGTTTCTCCTGAAAGCATAATAGCACTTGTGCCGTCATATATAGCGTTGGCAACGTCTGTAATCTCCGCACGTGTAGGGCGTGGATTTGTTATCATTGATTCAAGCATCTGAGTAGCTGTGATAACCTGCTTACCTGCATTGTAACCCTTGTGAATAAGTTCCTTCTGAATTGCGGGTATCTGCTCGAACGGTATTTCAACACCCATATCGCCTCTTGCTACCATTATACCATCAGCAGCTTCAAGAATTTCGTCGATATTCTCAACACCGTCAGTATTTTCGATTTTAGCAATTATACGCACGTCAAACCAGCCTAAACTGTGTGTAAACTTTCTTAAATAGTTTATGTCGGCAGCAGTACGCACAAAACTTGCGGCAATGAAGTCAAATCCCATTTTTGCACCGAATTCAAGGTCGTTCATATCACTTTCACTGAGATAAGGCATTGAAAGTTTTACTCCCGGAACATTTATTCCCTTGTTGTTGGAAAGTATTCCTCCGTGAATTACACGGCATACTATCTCATTTTGTGTAACCTTTTCTGCAAGAAGTTCAATAACACCGTCGTTTATCAGGATTCTTGTTCCTATACTTACATCACGGGGGAGCTTCTTGAAACTTATACTTCCCCTCTGATTGTCGCAGAGAATATCTTCTGTTGTGAGAATATATAAATCTCCGTCGTAAATTTCAACAGGCTTGTCGTCAACGAACTTTCCGAGACGTATTTCAGGACCTTTTGTATCAAGCAGGGTAGCAATAGGTAAATCGAGTTCCTTACGGAGTTCCTCAACCATACGGAAACGCTGTTCATGTGTTTCATATTCTCCGTGTGAAAAATTGAAACGTGCCACATTCATACCTGCAAGCATAAGTTCACGCATGATATTCTTGTCGTCGGTAGCAGGACCGATTGTGCAGACAATTTTTGTTTTTCTCATAAATTTACTCCTTATTATTATCAAAGTTTTTTAAGCTTTGCATGATTAGCCATTATTCTTTTTGTACCTGCCTTTTCAAACGATATTTCAAGCAGAGCGTCGTTTGCCATAGCCTTAGAGGAAATTATTATTCCCTCTCCGAAAACATTATGCTGAACCCTTTCACCTGCCGAATATGAAGTATTTTCCGTTTTTGACGGAGTAACGGAATGCATTCTGTTTCTTGCAAGCTGCTGCTGAAGTGTTGAGGAATGTACAGCAGTAACGGGGTTATCGTTTTCATTTATTTTATTCTTCATTCTTGCGGCGTTGTCATGCTTTTCTATGAGTTCGTTTCCGATTTCACGCATAAAACGTGATGTAACATTTCTGTGTGTCTGTCCGAAAAGCATACGCTGTCTTGCACTTGTAAGGTAAAGTTTTTTCTTTGCACGTGTTATTGCAACATATGCGAGACGGCGTTCTTCCTCAAGGTCTTCTTCATTGTCAAAGGAACGTGAACTCGGAAAAATTCCCTCCTCCATACCGATTACAAAAACATTCTCATATTCAAGACCCTTTGCGGAATGAACAGTCATGAGAGTAACCTTATCCTCTGAATTGTCATCACGGTCTGCCTCTGTATAAAGGACTATATCTTCAAGAAAACCGCTGAGTGTCGGTCTTGGAGTTGATTTCATGTACTGAACTATTGAAGAACGGAGTTCCTCTGTATTCTCAATTTTGGTATCAGCATTTTCAAGTGTGTTCAGGTATTCAAGATAACCTGTATTTTCAAGTACATAGTCAAAAAATTCATCAAGCGGAAGTTCGTACGATTTTTCTATGAGCGACTCAAAAAGAGATGCTACACTTTTCAGAGTGTTCACTTTCTTTGAAAGCGGGGCGTATTCCTCACACCTTTTCATAACACCAAACGGAGAAATATTCAAATCACGGCTTATATCCTCAATAAGTGCAACAGTTGCATCACCTATATTACGCTTTGGTTCGTTTATTATACGCTTGAAACGGAGCATATCATTAGGATTATTAACAAAAGCAAGATAAGCTATAATATCCTTTACTTCTTTTCGGTCATAAAAACGTACTCCGCCATAAATTTTATAAGGAATACCCTCACTTACAAACATTCTTTCAACGGCATTGGACTGTGCATTCATTCTGTAAAGCACGGCACTGTCAGAATATTTTCCCGTTATCATTTTTATTTTCTTTACAGTATCAGTAATAAACTTTGCTTCATCGTTTTCGTCAAATGATTTATACCAGTAAACCTTTGAACCTTTTTCACCGTCTGTCCATAATTTCTTTTCTTTACGACTGCTGTTGTGGCTTATTACTGAATTTGCTGCATCAAGAATAGTCTGTGTTGAACGGTAATTCTGTTCAAGACGTATAACCCTTGCACCGCTGAATTTCTGTTCAAAGCTTAAAATATTGCCTATATCCGCACCCCTGAATCTGTATATGCTCTGGTCGTCGTCACCTACAACACATATATTCTGTTCTTCTCCTGCGAGCATTGAAACAAGCCTGAACTGTACATAGTTTGTATCCTGATATTCATCAACCATAATATATTTAAAACGTTCCTGATATTTTTTAAGGGTTTCGGGATATTTTTCAAAAATCTCAACGGTAAGGGTAATAATATCGTCAAAATCAAGAGCGTTTGCCTGTTTCAGTCTTTCCTGATAAACATTATATATACGTGCGATTACTTTTCTGCGGTAATCTATTCCTGCTTCGGCAAGCAGATTTTCAGGTGAAATCATATTGTTTTTTGCGGAACTTATCTCACTCTGAACCATACCTGCAGCAAACAATTTTTCGGAAATATCCATTTCATCACGCATTATTGAATTTATAAGTCTCTTGCTGTCGTCGGAATCATATATTGTGAAGTCCTTTCCATAGCCGAGACATTCTATTTCGGTTCTTAAAATTCTAACGCAAGCTGAATGAAAAGTTGATGCATTTATTCTCTGACCGTCCTCACCGAGTATATCAGAAAGTCTTTCCCTGAGTTCAGCCGCCGCCTTGTTTGTAAATGTAATTGCAAGAATATTCCACGGTTTTACTGTATCAACCGCTATTATATCCTGAACGTCAAGAACAGCATCAGGGTCGTCATCATATTCACCGTCTGCATAGTCTTTAAGAAATTCAATATCATTCGGACGGGCATCACCGTTTTCGTCGGCATAGGCATTTCCGAATTTAATCATGTTTGCTATGCGGTTTACAATAACAGTTGTTTTTCCGCTTCCCGCTCCGGCAAGGACAAGCACCGGACCGTTTACAGTAAATACAGCTTCCTGCTGCATTTCATTCATACGACTGAAATACTTTTTCAGTGCAGCTTTTTTTTGCTTGTAAAAAGAAATATTATTCATAAAAAGTCTCCATTAATTTTTAGTAATATGGGAAAGAGAATGTATTATGCATATTATGAAAGCCTGCCGTTATATTTTTAGTATATGTATTCCCAAATAAATATTATATCATATTTGTCAAGACCTGTTTTCTTCCGCATATTTACGGTACAATATGCGGTTTATGTATTTATGCCATATCTATTTTATCACAAATTGAAATGTATGTCAACGGAGTTTTTCAAATCATTAATTTGTAAAAAAATTAATGGATTTTTTGTTGACTTTATCGTGAAATTATTATATAAATTTATCCCTGACCTGTTGACAAAACAAAACGGATATGATATTATTTATTTATATTTGAAAAGCTGTGACGGAAAGAAGTAGGAGCAGTTACGGATTTGCAGAGAGTCGTCGGACGGTGCAAGACGATATGAAGAATTGTTCTGAAGTAGTTCCTGAGCTTCGGCAGTGAACGGATTTTTATTCAGTAAGTGCCGACGTGTTTCTCACGTTACAGGGAATGAAGTTTCAAGGCTTCACGGAGTGCAGGGAATTTTCCCTGAATTCAGGTGGTAACACGGATATTTTTCCGCCCTGAACCCTTTGCGGTTCGGGGCTTTTCTGTTGTTGCCGAAAATTATAAAAAAGGAGTATATCAAATGGCAAAAGAACTTTCAAAGTCCTATAATCCGAAAGATTTTGAGGACAGAATTTACACCGCATGGAATCAAAAAGGCTGTTTCCGTGCAGAAGCAGACCCTAAAAAATCCCCCTACACAATCGTTATTCCCCCTCCGAACATAACAGGACAGCTTCACATGGGTCATGCTCTTGACGAAACTTTACAGGATATTCTTATCCGCTGGAAAAGAATGTGCGGTTATTCTGCATTATGGCTTCCCGGTACAGACCACGCTGCTATCGCTACAGAAGCAAAAATCGTTGAGGCAATGCGTAAAGAGGGCGTTACAAAAGAGGATTTGGGACGTGACGGTTTCATGAAACGTGCATGGGAATGGAAAAAGCAGTATGGCGGACGTATCGTTGAACAGCTTAAAAAACTCGGTTCTTCATGCGACTGGTCAAGAGAACGTTTCACAATGGACGAAGGCTGTTCAAGGGCTGTAAAAGAAGTTTTCGTCAAGTACTATAATAAAGGTCTTATCTATCGTGGTGAAAGAATTATAAACTGGTGTCCGAAATGTAAGACCTCACTTTCAGATGCGGAAGTAACTTACGAGGACCAGGCAGGTCATTTCTGGCATTTAAGATATAAAATCAAAGATACAGACCAGTATCTTGAACTTGCCACAACACGCCCTGAAACACTTCTCGGTGATACGGCAGTAGCAGTAAACCCCAAGGACGAACGCTATAAGGATTTAGTCGGAAAAACCGTTATCCTGCCTATAGTCCACAGGGAAATCCCCATTGTTGCAGACGATTATGTTGAAATGGATTTTGGTACGGGTGTTGTGAAAATCACTCCCGCACATGACCCGAATGATTTTGAAGTGGGTCTCAGACATAATCTTCCTGTTATCAACGTAATGAACGACGACGCAACAATTACCGATGATTATCCGTCTTATGCAGGCATGGACAGATATGAAGCAAGAAAAGCAATAGTTGCAGACCTCGAAAAAGAGGGTGCATTGGTTGAAATTGAGGATTACAACCACAATGTAGGTACTTGCTACAGATGCGGTACTACTGTTGAACCAAAAGTATCAACACAGTGGTTTGTAAAGATGAAACCTCTTGCACAGCCTGCAATTGACGCTGTAAAGAACGGTGATACAAAATTTGTGCCTGAACGTTTCGACAAGATTTATTTCCACTGGCTTGAAAATATCCGTGACTGGTGTATTTCCCGTCAGATTTGGTGGGGACATCAGATACCTGCTTTTTACTGCGACGAATGTGGTGAAATGGTTGTCACTAAAGAAAATTCCTGCAATTGTCCGAAATGTAACAAGCCAATGAGACAAGACCCCGACACCCTCGACACATGGTTCAGCTCTGCTTTATGGCCTTTCTCAACTCTCGGTTTCCCCGAAAAAACAGAAGATTTAGATTACTTCTATCCGACAAATACTCTCGTAACAGGCTATGATATTATTTTCTTCTGGGTTATAAGAATGATGTTCAGTGGTCTTGAAAACATGGGAAAAGTTCCGTTTGATACTGTTCTTATTCATGGTCTTGTACGTGATTCACAGGGTCGTAAAATGTCCAAGTCTCTCGGAAACGGCATTGACCCTCTTGAAGTTATCAATGAATATGGTGCCGACGCTCTCCGCTTCATGCTCGCAACAGGTAATTCACCCGGAAACGATATGCGTTATATAGACGAAAAAGTAAAGTCTGCACGTAACTTTGCAAACAAGCTCTGGAACGCTTCACGTTTTATCATGATGAATCTTCCCGAAGATTTTGAATTTACGGGACTTCCCGCAGACCTCGAACTTGAGGATAAGTGGCTTGTAAACAAGTTCAATCAGCTTGCAAAGGAAGTAAACGAAAATCTTGACAAGTTTGAACTGGGTGTCGCTTCACAGAAACTCTATGACTTCATATGGGACGTTTACTGCGACTGGTACATTGAACTTACAAAGCCTCGTATTCAGGCAGGCGGTGAGACTATGGCAAAGGCACAATCTGTACTTGTATGGGCTATGCGGGGTATGCTTAAACTTCTTCACCCGTTCATGCCGTTCATAACGGAAGAAATATGGCAGGTTCTCACGAATGAAAAATCAATGATTATTCTTGAAAACTATCCCGTTTATGACAGTTCAATTGATTTCGGTGCGGAAGAAAAAGATTTTGAAAAAATAATCTCTGCTATAAAAGCAGTAAGAAACACACGCAGTGAAATGAACGTTCCGCCGTCTGTAAAAGCTAAACTTTTCATTGAAACCGCTGAACCTGAGTTATTTAATTCATGTGCGTTGTTCTTTGAAAAACTTGCGTCTGCATCTGCTGTTGAGGCAGGAGAAAAATTTGACGTTCCCGACTCCGCAAACGCCGTTACCGACTCCGCAAGAATTTTCATTCCTATGGACGAACTCGTTGACAAGGAAAAGGAAATTGCACGTCTTGAAAAGGAAAAGGCAAAAGTACAGAAAGATATTGACTTCCTCAGCGGAAAACTCAATAATCAGGGCTTTATTGCAAAAGCTCCCGAAAAACTTATTGAGGCTGAAAAGGCTAAACTTGCAAAGGCAGAGGAAAAAATGGCTAAAATCAATCAGTCAATTGAGGCTTTCAGAAAGTAATGCGTGAAAAGATTATTTCTTACACAAGGGAAAAGTATGCCACAGACCCCGAATATCTGTGGCAGAAAACCCCCGACGCTTTTATTCTGAGAAACTCAAAAAATAAAAAATGGTATGCTTTAGTCATGAACGTAAAAAAATCAGTACTTATTCCCGATTCAGAGGGATTTACTGACATTATAAATCTGAAATGTGAATCCGTTACAAGAGAGTGCCTGCTTGCAGAGGGCAGGTGCTTTCCTGCATACCACATGAACAAACAAAAGTGGATTTCAATAATTCTTGATGATAATATCGACTTTCAGATATTGTGCAATCTCATTGACGAAAGTTATAATATTATAGATAGGTGAATATTATGAGTATTTTTATAACTCCTACAATCGAAACTGACCGCCTTATTCTCAGACCACTTGACTTAAAAGATGCAGATGATGTATTTGAGTGGACAGGCGACGAACGTGTTGCAGAATATATGATTTATCCATGTCATAAGAATATTGAAGTTACAATAGAATGGCTCTGCTCTCTTGACAGTCTTGAAAACGAGTACACATGGGGATTTGTCCGCAAGTCCGATGGTAAACTTATCGGTTCAGGCGGTATGAGGTTCAGAACAGAGGAAAATGTCTGGAGTTTCGGCTATAATCTCAGATACGACTGCTGGGGGCAGGGTTATACAACAGAAGCCTCTAAACGTATGATTGAATATGCTTATTCTGAAAATAATGCCCGTGAATTTGTATCGGAACACGCTGTTGAAAATACAGCTTCAGGCAGAGTAATAGAAAAATGCGGTCTTGTTTTTGACGGATATTCAGAATACTCGAAATTTGACAACAGCCGTACATTCAAATGTAAAAAATACAGAATGATTTTAAAATAAGGAGAAATTTTTATGATTAAACATATTGTAATGTTTAAGTTAAAGGAAACTGATAAATCAGTTTACGAAAACGCACTCGAAGCTAAAGAACGTTTCAACGACGTTATCGAAAACGTAAAGGAACTCAAAAAAGGTGAAATCGTTATAAATTCAAAGGACGCTGACCAGTCCAACTATACTATCTCACTTCTTTGTGACTTTGAAACAATCGAAGATTTAAACGCTTATCAGGTTCACCCCGCTCACGTTGCTTTTGGTAAGTTCATAGGTACTGTAAAGACAGACCGTGCGTGCATTGATTACGAATATTAATTAAAAAAGGGAAATTTTATGAACTGGATTAAAAAAAATTCACTCGGAATAATTCTGTGTATTGCAATAGCGTCATTGTCGTCATTTCTTGCAACCCTGAATATAGGTTCTTTTTCACTTGAAATAATCGGAGCTCCGGTCTTTGCAATTCTCACAGGAATGATTATCAGTCTTGCAATGCCGTCACTTTCAGGTAAGGAAACGCTTAAAGACGGTATTAAATTCACATCTAAAAAAATTCTACAATGGGCAGTTATTATACTTGGATTTTCTCTTAATTTAAGCACTATACTCAAAGTCGGCGGTAAAAGTCTCCCTGTAATCATTTCAACTATAAGCATTTCGCTGATAACGGCTTTTGTGCTTATGAAAGTACTTAAAATCAATAAAAAAACCGCCTGCCTTATCGGTGTGGGTTCATCAATATGCGGAGGCTCTGCAATTGCCGCAACCGCTCCCGTAATTGACGCAGACGATGAAGATGTTGCACAGGCAATTTCCGTAATATTTCTGTTCAACGTCCTCGCCGCACTGATTTTTCCGCAGTTTGGTCACGCTATCGGTCTTGGCTCGGAGGGATTCGCCATATTCGCAGGTACTGCCGTAAATGATACATCGTCAGTTACGGCGGCTGCTTCAACGGCTGAAGGAATTTACGGTGTTGACGGTATTCTGTCATCTGCTGTTACCGTAAAACTCACACGTACACTTGCCATTATCCCAATAACTCTAGCACTTGCAGTATACAGAACACATCAGGCTAAAAAGTCGGGGAATCAGGCAGGAAATTTTTCAATGAAGAAAATTTTTCCGTTTTTCATACTGTTTTTCATAGGTGCGTCCGTTATAACTACAGTTGTAGGACTTATTCTCGAAAACGCTTTCACAGTTTTCTATAATGAACATTTCATATCATTTGCAAAATGGCTTGCAAAATTCTTTATAGCTATGGCAATGTGTGCAATAGGTCTGAACACAAATATAGTAAAGCTTATTAAAAACGGCAAAAAACCTATATTACTCGGTCTGTGCTGTTGGATTGCAATTACAGCAGTTTCAATAGGTGTACAGCTTCTTTCAGGCGTATATTACACTAATATTTAAACGAAAGGGCTGATATAATGAACTTTGAAGAATGTATGAAATTTATAAATTCCTACAGCAAATCAGGTGCAAAAATTACCGACCTTTCACGTGCGGACAATTTAATGAAACTTATCGGAAATCCTGAAAAAAAACTTAAATTCGTCCATATAGCAGGCACTAACGGAAAAGGTTCTACTCTTGAATACATATCAAACGCACTTATTCTTTCAGGCTATAAGACAGGACAGTTTACATCGCCTTTTGTTCTTCATTATACAGACAGAATACGCATAAACGGCAAAGAAATTGATGAAAAATCTTTCTGTGAAATATGTGAATACGTTTCGGAAAGAGTTGACGACAAGCCATATTCACAGTTTGAAATCACTATGGCAATAGCTTTGCTTTGGTACGAAAAACAGAAATGTGATATAGTCGTACTTGAAACAGGTATAGGCGGACTTCTTGACTGTACAAACATTATTCCGTCACCGCTGCTTTCCGTAATCACTTCAATCTCCATAGACCATACGGCAATTTTAGGTGAAACAGTTGAAGAAATAGCCGTCCATAAGGCTGGCATTATAAAGGAAAATTCCGCTGTAGTCGTTTCAAAGGACAATACAAATGAAAATGTTCTTGAAATAATCAGAAAAACCACTCTGAAAAAAAGTTCCGAACTTATAGAAGCTGAACCCTGCAAACCTGCTTTTGATGGTGGTCTTGTTTCACAGTTCATTTATAAAGGTCAGCACTATAAACCTGCTATGTTTGGTATTCATCAGTATTACAACGCACAAACCGCATTGACAGCGTGCGTTTATCTCAGAAAACACGGTTTTGACATTTCCGACGAAAATATTAAAAAGTCAATTGAAACAACGCAAGTCAAAGCACGTGTACAGTATATTGACGGAAATCCGCCCGTTATCGTTGACGGCGGTCATAATCCGTCGGGCATTAGTATGCTTTCACTCGTTCTTATGTACCTTAGTACACGGAACAAAAAAATATATTCTGTAATGGGTATGGTTGACTCGAAGGATTTCACCGACTGCATAAAAATCATTGCTCCGCAGTCTGAAAAACTTTTTGCGGTAGACGGTTTTGCACCTAATGCCGTCCCTACCTTTGATATTGAAAACCTCGCAGGATTCTACACTGAATCGGAAATTTCTTTATCTCTCACTGACGCAGTCGAAAAGGCAAAAGCTCTTGCACTCGAAAACAATGGCATAGTTGTTGTATGCGGTTCACTTTATCTTGCAAGTGAATATCTCAACAGTATTGGAAAATAATTCAAATTACCGCACGGTTTATAGATTTGATTTGTTTGATTTTAACAAATTATAATCCGTGCGGAAATTTTTTTGTCCCAGACTATTGCAAAATTTTTCAGTCAGTGATATAATTTATTCAGAACTGCGAAAGCAGAATTTTTTAAAGGAGGTTTTTTAACAATGGCGTTAAAAAATCAGTATCTCATCGACTTATTAGAAACAGTCAAGAAAAGAAATCCCGGCGAACCTGAATTTATTCAGGCCGTTACAGAGGTTCTTGAAACTCTCCAGCCCGTTGCTGAAAAGAGACAGGACCTTATTGATGCAGGCGTATTCGAGAGAATCGTAGAGCCTGAAAGACAGATTATGTTCCGTGTACCGTGGGTTGACGACAACGGCAAGGTACAGGTTAACAGAGGGTTCAGAGTACAGTTTAACTCTGCTATCGGACCTTACAAGGGCGGTATCAGACTCCACCCCTCCGTATATCTCGGAATCATCAAGTTCCTCGGTTTTGAACAGGTATTCAAGAACAGCCTTACAACTCTCCCCATGGGCGGCGGCAAGGGCGGTTCTGACTTCGACCCCAAGGGCAAGAGCGACGGAGAAATCATGCGTTTCTGTCAGAGTTTCATGACAGAACTTTGTAAGTATATCGGTGCTGACACAGACGTTCCTGCCGGCGATATCGGTACAGGTGCTCGTGAAGTTGGTTATATGTTCGGTCAGTACAAGAGAATCAGAAACGAATTTGTCGGCGTTCTCACAGGTAAGGGTCTTACTTACGGTGGTTCACTCGCAAGAACAGAAGCTACAGGTTATGGTCTGTGCTACTTCACAGACGAAATGCTCAAGGCTAATGGCATGAGTTTTGAAGGCAAGACAGTTGTTATTTCAGGTTCAGGCAACGTTGCTATCTACGCTACAGAAAAGGCTACAGAACTCGGTGCTAAGGTTGTTACTCTCTCCGATTCAAACGGTTACGTTTATGACCCCGATGGTATCGAACTTGACCTTGTTAAGCAGATTAAGGAAGTTGAACGTGGACGTATCAAGGAATACGCTGCAAGAACTTCACACAAGAATGTTACTTACACAGAAGGCTGCTCAAAGATTTGGGAAGTTAAGTGTGACATTGCACTTCCTTGTGCTACTCAGAACGAAATCAACGGCGAATCCGCTCAGATTCTCGTAAACAACGGCTGTAAGGTTGTTTCTGAAGGTGCTAATATGCCTTCAACTCCTGAAGCTATCGAAGTTTACCTTAACAACGGTCTCCTTTATGGTCCTGCTAAGGCTGCAAACGCAGGCGGTGTTGCAACATCTGCACTGGAGATGTCACAGAACAGCGAACGTTTAAGCTGGAGCTTCGAGGAAGTGGATGCGAAATTAAAAGGTATCATGGTAAATATCTATCATAACATTGATGACGCGGCAAAGAGATATGGCATGGAAGGCAACTATGTGGCAGGCNNATCGGAACAGGTGCAAGAGAAATCGGTTATATGTTTGGACAGTATAAGAGAATTCGTGGTGTATACGAAGGAGTTCTTACAGGTAAGGGACTTACATATGGTGGTTCATTAGCTAGAACAGAAGCTACAGGTTACGGATTACTTTACTTAACAGAAGAGTTAATTAAATGCCACGGCGAGTCGATGGAAGGAAAGACAGTAGTTGTATCAGGTGCTGGTAACGTTGCTATCTATGCTATCCAGAAAGCTCATCAGATGGGAGCTAAATGTGTAACATGTTCAGATTCAACTGGTTGGATTTATGATCCAGAAGGAATTGATGTAGACCTTTTGAAAGAAATCAAAGAAGTTAAGAGAGCAAGACTTACAGAATATGCTGCAGCAAGACCTTCAGCTGAATATCATGAAGGACGTGGAGTATGGCAGATTAAATGTGATATCGCTCTTCCATGTGCTACACAGAACGAATTACATCTTGATGATGCAAAACAGTTAGTAGCAAACGGATGTAAATGTGTTTGTGAAGGTGCTAATATGCCTACAACAATTGATGCAACAAAATACTTACAGGAAAACGGAGTATGGTTTGTTGGTGGTAAGGCTGCAAATGCAGGTGGTGTTGCTACATCAGCTCTTGAGATGTCACAGAACTCAGAAAGACTTTCATGGACATTTGAAGAAGTTGATGCTAAGCTCAAGGGCATTATGACAAGCATCTTTAAGTCATGTGACGAAGCTGCTAAGGAGTACGGCATGGAAGGCAACTACATGGCTGGTGCTAACATTGCAGGTTTCCTCAAGGTTGCTGAAGCTATGAAGGCTCAGGGCTGTGTCTGATTAAAAAACTTATTAAACTGATAGTGACTCATCGGTAAATAAATATAAAACCCCTGTTGTGCTAACCGACAGGGGTTTGTTTTTATAAAATAAAGGACTGTTTAAAGACAGTCCTTTTGAATAATTATTCAAATTCATATTCTCCGCTGTAGTCTTTCTTGAACTTCTCAAAAACAGCCTGTAAAAGTTCCTCGTCGTCAATTGAGAGAAATTCACCGTTTTCATCATCGGACGGCATAATTTCAAGTATTACAACGCCGTCGTCCTCATCATCAAACGGAAGCAAAACAACGAAATAACGTTCCTGATATTCAACCTCTCCGATTACCTCAAACGAAACTTCTTCACCATTATCGTCAGTAAGAGTGATATAGTTTTCATTCTCCTCCTCAACTTCTTCATTTTCAATAAAATCGCTCATAAAAATACCTCCTTGCGAATTATAACTCATTTTAACATATTTTTACAAAAAAATCAAGTCATTTTCAGAAAAAATTACCATAAATATTCTTTATAAATATGCAGATTATATTTACAGGAGATGATAATATGGATAAAAAAAACGAAATACCCGTCCCCGACCCTTTTGCAAAGGAATATGAGTACTTTTTTCCGTCTGCATCATGGGACGAAATGACGGGGCTGATACCTGTTTCAGCTGACGAAGAATCCGAAATAAATTCATACAACAATATTTTCCCGTATCTGCCCGACAGCGAAATAACAGAATAATTAAAAGACACTCTTTTCAGGGTGTCTTTTTTTGTAAAATCTCTATACCACGAAAATTATTTTATTGTTAATATCCGCCAAAAAAACTGAATCTTACTTTATTTTCAGATTATATAATGATATAATAGAGTAAAGAATATCAATCAGGGGGAATTTCATGATTATTAAAAAATTTACAGGTCATCTTACGACTATCATTCATCATCGACATAAAGTAATGATTCACTGCTTCAAAGCGGGAATATTCCGTCACGGTCTTACCCATGACCTTTCAAAATTCTCTCCGACGGAATTTATTCCCGGTGTGATATATTTTCAGGGAAACCGCAGTCCGAACGAGCGTGAACGTGAAGTTGACGGCTATTCAAAGGCTTGGCTTCATCATAAGGGAAGAAACCGTCACCATTTTGAATACTGGACAGATTACAGCCCTGTTACACGTCGTCTTGAACCTGTTCCAATGCCCGACGAATATATTATTGAAATGTTCTGTGACCGTCTTGCTGCCTCAAAGATTTACAACAAAGAAAAATACAACAACTCATGTCCGCTTAATTATTTCATGAGAGGTAAAAAAAGCCGTATGATTGAAAAAAGTACGTCTGATAAAATTGAATTTCTACTCAGAATGTTGGAGGAAAAAGGTGAGGACTACACTTTCCGCTACATAAGGCGAATTGTCAGAAAAAAGAAATTGAAGTAAAAAAGACGCACATAATGCGTCTTTTTTATTATTCAAGATACGGTTTCAGATATTGTCCCGTGTAGGAATTTTCACACTTTGCTACTTCTTCGGGCGTTCCCTGAACCACGATTTTACCACCCTTGTCTCCCCCCTCTTTTCCGAGGTCTATAATATGGTCGGCAACTTTTATCACATTCAGATTATGTTCAATTACAAGAACGGTATTTCCCTGCTCCGTGAGTTTCTGAAGAACATCTATAAGCATATGGACATCTGCGGTATGAAGTCCCGTTGTAGGCTCGTCAAGAATATAGATTGTTTTTCCTGTTGAACGCTTTGAAAGTTCTGTTGAAAGCTTCACACGCTGTGCTTCACCGCCTGACAAAGTCGTTGCGGACTGTCCTATTTTTATATATCCCAGACCAACTTCCTGTAAAGTTTTAAGTTTACGTGATATTTTCGGTATATGTTCAAAAAACTCAGTACCCTCATCAACGGTCATTTCAAGAATATCATAAATTGACTTGCCCTTGTACTTAACTTCCAGTGTTTCACGATTATAGCGTTTTCCTTTGCATACCTCACACGGAACATACACATCAGGCAAAAAGTGCATTTCAATTTTTATAATTCCGTCACCCTCACAAGCTTCACAACGTCCGCCTTTTACATTAAATGAAAAACGTCCGCTGTTATAACCACGTGCTTTAGCGTCGGTAGTCTTTGCGAAAAGTTCACGTATATCGGTAAATACGCCCGTATACGTTGCAGGATTGGAGCGTGGCGTTCTTCCTATAGGTGACTGGTCAATACAGATTACCTTGTCAAGATATTCAATTCCTTCCATACTTCCAAAACTTCCGCTTTTGATTTTCGCACGATTCAGCTTTGACGCAAGATGTTTGTAAATTATTTCATTGACAAGTGAAGATTTTCCCGACCCCGATACACCTGTAACACATATCAGCTCACCAAGAGGAATTTTTACATTCAGGTTTTTAAGGTTATGTTCACAAGCACCTTTCACTGTAAGAAAATGTCCGTTGCCCTCACGGCGTTTTTCGGGTACTTCTATCTTCTTTTTACCGCTTAAATACTGTCCCGTTACCGATTCCTCACATTCAAGCAGACCTTTCACATCTCCCGCATAAACAACTTCACCGCCGTTTACACCTGCTCCCTTTCCTATGTCAACCACATAATCAGCCGAAAGTATCGTATCGTCGTCATGTTCAACGACAATAAGTGTATTTCCCAAATCACGCAGTCTTTTGAGAGTAGCAATAAGCTTGTCGTTGTCACGCTGATGAAGTCCAATGCTTGGCTCGTCAAGAATATAGAGTACTCCGACAAGTGAAGAACCTATCTGCGTGGCAAGACGTATACGCTGACTTTCACCACCCGAAAGAGTTCCTGAAGAACGTGAAAGGGTTAAATAGTCAAGTCCGACGCTTTTCAGAAAACCAAGACGTTCTTTTATTTCTTTGATGATTCTTCCACCTATAAGTATATCATGTTCGGAAAGTTCAAGATTATCAAAAAATTCAAGACAGTCATTCACCGATAAATCCGTAATACTGCTTATATTCATGTCCCATACAGTTACAGCAAGATATTCAGGTTTAAGACGTTTTCCGTGACATTCGGGACACTCAACTTCACTCATATAATTTTCAAGTTCTGCCTTTGCAGATTCACTTGCTGTTTCCTTATAACGTCTCTCAAGATTATTTATAACACCCTCAAAAGCATAATTATAAGTCCCTCCGCCGATTGACTCGGGACGTGCAATCTCAATTTTCTCGCCTTTAGTACCATACAAAAAAATATCAAGCTGACTCTTTTTCAGATTCTTTACAGGAACGTCAAGCGGTATATTGTATTTTTCTGAAATTGCCCTGTAATACATCATGGCAATTGAATTTTCGTCAAGACTGTTCCAGCCGTGTGCTTTAATTGCCCCCTCCATAATACTTAAATCATAATCGGGAACAACAACATCAGGGTCAATATGTCTGAACATTCCAAGACCCGTACACTTCGGACAAGCTCCCACCGGATTATTGAACGAAAACATTACCGGTTCAAGTTCACCTATACTTATATTATGCTCGGGACAAGCATAATTTTGTGAAAAAAGCATCTCCTCACCGTCGATAACGTCAGCAATCGCAAGACCGCCCGTAATACCGAAAACCGTTTCAAGACTGTCTGCAATACGTGATTCTATACCGTCCTTTATCACGAGACGGTCAACAACTATTTCAATATTGTGTTTCCTGTTTTTCTCAGGTTTTATTTCTTCATTAAGGTCATAAATTATCCCGTCAACCCTTACACGTACAAAACCGCTTTTCCGTGCGTTTTCAAACTCTTTCTGAAACTGTCCCTTTCTGTTTCTTGCAATCGGTGCAAGCAACTGTAATTTAGTACCTTTCGGAAGTTTCGTGATAGTATCAACTATCTGGTCAACACTCTGCTGTGAAATTTCCCTGTTGCATATCGGACAGTGAGGAACTCCCACTCTTGCATAGAGAAGTCTTAAATAGTCGTATATTTCGGTAACTGTTCCGACGGTGGAACGAGGATTTTTTGAAGTGGTTTTCTGGTCAATTGATATTGCAGGAGAAAGACCCTCAATGCTGTCAACATCGGGTTTTTCCATTTGTCCGAGAAACATTCTTGCATATGAAGAAAGACTTTCCACATAACGTCTCTGTCCGTCTGCGTAAATCGTATCAAATGCAAGCGAAGATTTTCCCGAACCTGAAAGACCCGTCATGACGATAAGCTTGTCTCTCGGAAGTTCGAGGTCAATATTCTTGAGATTGTTTGCCCTTGCACCTTTGATAATAATCTTGTCAGTCATTATTTGTTTTCCTCCATAATAATCATATCCCTTACTTCCATAAGACAGAAACCCAACAGGTTCTCACCCTGCCACTGCAACGGATTCATAACTTTAGGGTCGTCCGCTGACAAACCTATTCCCCATATTTTATCACAGGGACTTGCTTCAACAAGTACACGCTTATTTGTACCGAGAAGAAAAGATTTAAGTTCGGGATTCTGCGAGAATTTCGCAAGATTCCCCCTTATTACAATATCCGTCTTGTTTTCGTTCCACGTTTTTTCGTCAAATCCCGATATTCTGCGACCGAGTTCCTTGAACTGTTTAGGGTGAACTGCTTTCATGATTTCGTCGTTTATTTCCCTGTCACCAAACAGGAGTGCTTTCTGTGACATCATATACTGTTCAGCCGTATGATACTCCGTACCGTCAACCATAAACTTACAGTTATACCACTGACTGAAACAGCTTTTTGTTACAGAGCCGTCAGCCGATGGAGTATGTCCCCAGAAAAAAACATATTTAATTCTTTCTTTCCTGCAGAAACTTTCTTCAATAATTTCTCTTGAATATTTCATATTACTTTTCTCCTTTCAGTTCCTTTATTTTGTCACGCAGATATGCGGCGTGTTCAAATTCCAGCATCTTTGCGGAATTTTTCATCTCAACAGTAAGTTTTTCAATGAGTTCTTTCCTGTCCTTTGCGGAAAGTTTCTTCTTGGAAGATTTTTCTTCAACTTTATTCTTTGAAGTAATTTCAAGTACGTCACGAACCTCTTTTATAATAGTTTCAGGAATAATTCCGTGTTCCTCATTATAGGCAATTTGCAGACTGCGACGGCGTTCCGTCTCAATAATCGCACGCTCCATTGAACCCGTAACGGTATCGGCGTACATTATGACCTTTCCGTGACTGTTTCGGGCGGCACGCCCTATTGTCTGAATAAGTGACGTTTCACTTCTTAAAAATCCTTCCTTGTCAGCGTCAAGAACCGCAACAAGACTTACTTCAGGTATGTCAAGTCCCTCACGCAGAAGATTTATTCCCACAAGCACATCAAAAACACCGTTTCTCAAATCCCTTATAATTTCCATACGTTCAATAGTGTCAATATCGTGGTGCATATAGCGGACTTTAACTCCCATTCGTTCATAATAATCCGTCAAATCTTCAGCCATTTTCTTGGTTAATGTAGTTATAAGAACACGTTCGTTTTTTTCGGCACGGATATTTATTTCAGAAAAAAGGTCATCAATCTGTCCCACAGTAGACTTTACAATTATTTCAGGGTCAACAAGTCCGGTCGGTCTTATAACCTGCTCAACTATAATATCCGTCTTTTCACGTTCAATTTTTCCCGGTGTCGCACTTACATATACAGCCTGATTTATATGTGCATTAAATTCGTCAAAATTAAGAGGTCTGTTATCGAACGCACTCGGCAGACGGAAACCATAGTCAACAAGCGTTGTTTTTCTTGCCCTGTCACCTGCATACATTGCCCTGACCTGCGGTAAAGTCACATGACTTTCATCAACGATAAGCAGAAAATCTTCGGGAAAATGGTCAAGCAGAGTCTGAGGAGTACTTCCGACGGGTCGTCCCGATAAAACACGGGAATAGTTTTCAACTCCACTGCAATATCCCACTTCACGCAACATTTCCATATCATAATGTGTACGCTGTTCAATTCTCTGTGCTTCTATAAGTTTGTTGTTTTCCGTAAAATAATCTATGCGTTCAGCAAGTTCACGGTCTATTTCCTCAAGAGCGGATTCAATTTTTTCGTCACCGACAACGTAATGAGAAGCAGGAAAAACAGCAACGTGCGAAACTACAGCCTTTACTTCTCCCGTAACGGCGTTTACCTCTGAAATACGGTCTATTTCGTCGCCGAAATACTCCACACGTATAGCAGTATCACTTGACCGTGCAGGAAAAATCTCAACCACATCACCACGAACTCGGAATTTATTTCTTTCAAATGCTATGTCGTTTCTTTCATAACGGATTTTGACAAGTTCACTGATTAGCTGGTCACGTGGCTTTTCTGTTCCCTGTCTTATAGATACTACCATGGAGCGATATTCTTCGGGACTTCCCAGAGAGTATATACACGAAACACTCGCCACTATAATTACATCACGACGTTCCGCAAGTGCAGTTGTAGCAGAATGACGGAGCTTATCTATTTCGTCATTTATTGACGAATCCTTTTCAATATAACTGTCTGTACTCGGCACGTATGCTTCGGGCTGATAATAGTCGTAATAGGACACAAAGTATTCTACCGCATTTTCGGGAAAAAATTCCCTGAACTCAGAACATAGCTGTGCGGCAAGTATTTTATTGTGGGCAAGTACAAGAGTGGGTTTGTTCACACGGGCTATAACATTAGCCATTGTGAAAGTCTTTCCCGACCCTGTAACACCCAAAAGAATCTGTTCTTTTGTTCCCGATTCAATACCCTGTACAAGCTTGTCAATCGCTTTAGGCTGGTCGCCTGCGGGAGCATATTTTGAATGAAGTCTGAAATGATTCATATAAAATTCCTTTCAAATTTAAATTCTGATACATTTATTTCACCATTTATCAGTTTTGGCAATAAACGGTCACGGACTTCTGATAATCGTATTATTTGTGCTTGTTTAAAATTTATCATTTTTAACAATGGAGATACTCTTTGGTAAAACAAATTCAAAATTTCTTTTTCAGGAATAATAAACGGCATTGATTTAATAATTTTTGAATTGACAGCTTTTGAAATAGATGATGTATTACCTAAAGTGTCATATTGGAAATTTTTCAAATAAAAGTAAGTATATACCCGAATAACATCATCATTTACATGAAAATGGGCAATTGCTTCATTTGTACACATATCGGTTGTTGCAATAGCCACACGACCAACCGTAAGCTTAAAACTAACAAATACAGTACCAGCAGGTACAATTTTCACATTACATTCTTTAACAGCTTCTTCTGTTAAGCTTTCAGACGTACTAAAAATAAATACATCTGATTTTCCCATATCAGAAATAGATAACCATGGTACACCTTTCATACCATTTACAAAAAATTCTTTTTTAACTCTTGGCGGTGTCTTGCCGATAGTAATTTCAAAAAAATTATCTGCCCTTTCTCTTTTCCACCCCTTTGGCAATCCGTCAATAAAAGTCGTATTCTCATAATTGGGAAAACGCAAATCCACAAACCATTCTTTATAAAATAACTGTGCCATTTCTTCAAATAGCTTGATTTGTTTCTGATTATTTTCTATAAGGTCATCATAAACAGACAGAATAGATGCAATATGTTTCTGCTCCAAAATATCAGTTGGGATTTTAACAGGTAAACAGTGAATATGATTTCTGTTTAATGTCGGAACAGCACTTCCGCCCGCATAATTTTTTAAATCAAGAGTTTTAAGAAAATAATAAATAAACAATGGGTCAACATTTTTATATTCCCTGATATACAAAGTAGTATTATGCGACCAACTTTTTCCCTTTATAAGTAATGGTTTTCCTACATTGCCACTTCTACCAACAGTTATGCTTGGTTCTTCTGTTGTAAATTTATCATGATAGCCTATAATTCCGTTTGAAGCAACAACAGGATATATTCCGCCATTCATTTTGATTTTAGGCAAATCATACCCTCTTTGAAATGTAATAATATCTCCCAAAAGACATTTTTTCCATCTGTCCATAAAATTTCACCATCCTTTTTAAGTTGCATTTCTATTATAACACAATACAGTAAAATAATAAAGAGGTGCGAACATATTTTCTTTTTTTAATTATATTCACGACTCATGATATATTAGTTGTAATTCAGGTATTGACAAACTGCCTTGTTTGATGTAAAATATAATATATGTATTTATACAGGCTTAAAAATTCGTAAAGGCGGTAAGTAAATGGGTTTATTCAAAAATATCTTCGGTGCGAACGCTTATTCCAACAGAGAGTTGAAGCGTATCGAACCTATTAAAAATAAAGTCCTCTCTCTTGACGAGGAATATCAGAAACTTTCAGACACGGAACTCAAAGGAAAAACACAGGAATTTAAGGACAGGCTTGAATCAGGCGAAACTCTTGATGATGTACTTCCTGAAGCACTTGCAACAGTCCGTGAAGCAGCATGGCGTGTACTTGAAAAGAAACCGTATCCTGTTCAGATTATCGGTGCAATAGTTCTTCATCAGGGACGAATCGCCGAAATGAGAACAGGTGAAGGTAAAACTCTTGTTGCCTGTGTTGCGGCATATCTCAATGCACTTTCAGGTCTCGGCGTTCACGTAGTTACCGTAAATGATTATCTTGCAAAAACTCAGGCTGAAGAAATGGGAAAGGTTCTCCGCTGGCTCGGTCTTACTGTAGGCTGTATTCTTCACGGTCTCAACAATTCACAGAGACGTGCCGCCTATAAGTGCGATGTTACTTATGGTACAAACAACGAACTCGGTTTTGACTATCTCCGTGACAACATGGTTACTCACAAAGAAGAACGTGTTCAGCGTGAGCCTAACTTTGCAATTGTCGACGAAGTTGACTCAATTCTTATCGACGAGGCACGTACGCCGCTTATTATTTCCGGTAAGGGCGACAAGTCAACCGAACTTTATTCTATAGTTGACCGTTTTGCAAAAACTCTCACTTCAACAACTGTTGTTGAAATGGACAGCAAGGAAGATATGGACGCTCTCAATGAAACGGCTGACTATATCGTTGACGAAAAAGCTAAAACTGCTACAATTACTCAGCGTGGTATCAAAAAGGCTGAACAGGTTTTCAATCTTGATAACCTCATGGACGCTGACAATATAACTCTCCTTCACCATATAAATCAGGCTATCAAAGCTAACGGTGTTATGAGAAACGATATAGACTATGTTGTAAAAGACGGTGAAATTGTTATTGTTGACGAGTTCACAGGTCGTATGATGGAAGGCAGACGTTTCAACGACGGTCTGCATCAGGCTATTGAAGCTAAGGAAGGCGTTAAGGTAAAGAGTGAATCAAAAACACTTGCTACCATTACTTTCCAGAATTTCTTCCGTCTCTACAACAAGCTTTCAGGTATGACAGGTACTGCAATGACAGAAGAGGACGAATTTAAGGAAATTTACAAACTTGACGTTATCTCTATCCCAACAAACAAGCCTGTTATCCGTATTGACCAGAATGACCAGATTTACAGTTCCGAAAAAGGCAAGTATGCCGCTATTATTGAACAGATTATCAAATGTCACGACAAGGGACAGCCTATACTTGTAGGTACTGTTTCAATCGAAAAATCAGAACTGCTTTCCGCTATGCTTAAAAGAAAAGGCGTAAAGCACAACGTACTTAACGCAAAACAGCACGCAAAAGAAGCTGAAATTGTTGCACAGGCTGGTAAATACGGTGCTGTTACAATCGCAACAAACATGGCTGGACGTGGTACTGATATTATGCTTGGCGGTAATGCTGAATTTCTTGCACGTGCTGAACTCAGAAAACGTGAAATGCCCGAAGAACTTATAACCGCAGCTATCGGTTTCGCCGATACCGACGACGAGGAAATTATAAAAGCAAGAAAACTCTATCAGGAACTTTATGACAAATTCAACAAGGAAGTAAAGGAAAAAGCTGTTGCAGTAAGAGAAGCGGGCGGTCTTTATATTCTCGGTACTGAAAGACATGAGTCACGTCGTATTGACAACCAGTTAAGAGGTCGTTCAGGTCGTCAGGGTGACCCGGGTGAAAGCTGTTTCTTCCTTTCCGTTGAGGACGACCTTATGCGTATCTTTGCTGGTGACCGTCTTGAAAACATGATGAAAACACTCAATGTTGAAGAAACAATGCCTATTGAAAGCAAGATGCTTACAAAAATTATTGAATCCTCACAGAAAAAAGTTGAGGGACATAATTTCAGTATCAGAAAGAACGTTCTCAACTATGACGACGTTATGAATACACAGCGTGAAATTATCTACAAACAACGTTCACAGGTTCTTGACGGTGAAGATTTACATGAAAGTATTCTCAAGATGATGGAAGAACTTATCACATCAACAGTAAACAACTATCTTGTTGATGATGATGTAAAGGACGAATGGAATATTGTAGGTCTTAAAGAACATTTCCTCGGTTGGCTTATCGGTCCTGAAGATTTGACATTTGAGGACGATGAACTTGCGTCCGTCAGCAAAGAGGACATTATAAATGCCCTTAACGAAAAAGCAGGCGAAATTTATCAGGCAAAGGAAGCTCAGTACGGTGCGGAAGTCATGCGTGAGCTTGAGCGTGTTATTCTTCTTAAAGTTGTCGATACAAAGTGGATGGCACATATTGACGATATGGAAGAACTTAAAAAGGGTATCGGTCTGCGTTCATACGGACAGAAAAATCCTGTTATCGAATACAGATATGAAGGTTTTGAAATGTTCGATGCTATGGTTGAATCCATACGTGAAGATACTATCCGTATGCTTCTTACAGTCAAGCTTCAGAAAAATACTCCCCCTCAGCGTGAACAGGTTGCAAAGCCTGACGCTCCTAATGCTGGCTCAGGTGACGGAAGTTTCTCCGAAAATGCAAAAAGTACCAAAATTGGTGACAACGACCCATGCCCGTGCGGAAGCGGTAAGAAGTACAAAAAGTGCTGTAAAAACAAGGACAATAAATAATTATATCGGGACGGAGTTTTTTCCGTCCCTTGTTTTAAGGAACTTATGAAGAAATATTTATTATTATGTACGATTTTTCTGTTTGGCTGTGCATCGGAAAACAACACATCAATTCAGGAAACAACACCCTCTGAATCTATTACTGAAACTACTGCTGAAACAACTACAGAAAAGAAAAAGAATTTTCTTGTATATTCTGTCACCGAAAATAAAGTTGAACTGAAACTGAATAAAAAAGTTGTTCAGACTATAAAACTTGATTACTGTCCGATAAGAGCATATATATCTGCTGAGGACTTCGATTTTGACGGATATACTGATATTTTCATTCCGTCTGAACGCTCCGGCATATCAGGTATATATTATCACTACAATCCCGAAACAGAACAGTTTGAAGAGTGGGACGAACTTAATAAAATCAGTTACAAGCTTACGATAGACTCCGATAACACACTGACCACTACTTCATATTTGGAATACGGAGATGTCATCAAAAAATATCAATGGAACGGCGATTCCCTTGAACCTGTTGCACTTATTGACTACCACTATTCAAAAAACGGCTATATAAATGACATTTATGAATATCAGCCCGACGGCAGTAAAATACTTGTGGAACGTACTTATATAAATTCTGAAAATAATGCAAAATATAAAACTCTCGGACGTGACGAAGTAATATATTTTGAAGTGACTGAAAATTCAGTAAATGCCATGCGTGACGGAAAAATTATTCAGTCATTTGAAAACAACGCCATTTACAATCATTCACTTTCTTCAGCGAGGCACACTCCGCCTGAAAAATATCTTGATACTTCCGATTTCAATTATGACGGTTATGAAGATTTGTTTATCCCTGAAACAGCACGGACAGGCACATATTACCGTTTCAATCCTGATACCGAACGCTTCGACGAATGGGACGAACTAAATAAAACCGGTGATACTTTTTTTATGGAACATGATGATAAAAATTATTTAAGAAGTATAATTTATAAAGACGGTACAGACTATCAATATGAAACACTTGTCCGTGAATGGCAAAACGGTAAACTTGTACCGCACCACCGTGAAGTGCCTTATCAATCCTGCCGTGACTACATAGATATGAACGGAGTTATATTCAGACGTGACCGCAATTATCAGAAAATATCAGTCGATGATGTTGACTTTGATTCTGACGGGTATAATGATTTATATATTCCCGATTATGACGAAATTCACGGCATATACTACCGCTATAATCCCGACACGGATAAATTCGACGAATGGGACGAACTCAATAAAATATCACTGCCTTTGAAAGTTGAAGGAAAATACCTGAAATACCACACAAGTGATTTGAAATGCAATTCCGAAACTATACTTTACGAATGGAAAGACGGTAAACTTTTACAATATCAGCGTGAAGTCACATACAACACCGACGACGGTGAACGTTATACCGACTTTTTCAACTCGGCAGATGAACTTTTCAGGCGTGAACGTACAATTTTTAATGAATACAGAATTACAGCCAGTAAAGAAAAAATATCAACTGATGATATTGACTTTGATTTTGACGGACACAATGATTTATATATTCCGGACTATGACGGAATCAACGGCACATACTACCATTATAATCCCGATACGGAACGCTTTGACGAATGGAACGAGCTGAATAAAATCGGTAAACTGCTTGATGTCGGCATATCGAAAAACTCCAGAATAGGAAAAATTCTTTATTTTGACACCGACGACGGACAAAGATTCATATACAAATGGAACAGCGATAAACTGAATTTAATTGAACGTCGTGAAACAGATGAAAATAATAATACGAAACTATATTATATTGACGAAAACGGAAACGAAACTTTAATTGACGAATCAGGAGGGTGATTAAAAGTGAGTGGCTATAATGTTTTCGCACGGTATTACGATGAACTTACTGCAAACATAGACTACAGAAAACGTGCCGAATACTTTAATGCAATAGTAAAAAAATTCAAGACTACTGAAAACAATATCCTGCTTGACCTTGCGTGCGGTACAGGAAGTATCTCGGAAGAAATGGCAAAACTCGGATACGACGTTATCGGTGTGGACAACTCTCAGGAAATGCTCGGCATTGCCATAGAAAAAAAATTTAGCAGCGGTCTGAATATTCAGTATCTTTGTCAGGATATGCGGAATATAGATATGTTCGGTACAATTGACATTACTGTCTGTGCTTTGGACAGTATCAATCATCTTTCATGCATTGACGATGTAAGAAAGGTTTTTGAAAAAGTATCACTGTTTTCAGAGTACAACGGACTTTTCATATTTGATGTCAACACTCTCTACAAACACAGAAAAATTCTTGCAGACAATACTTTTACTTACGAAACAGACAATGTATACTGTATATGGGAAAATTCCCTTAATAAAGATACAGATGAAGTCCGTATGAATCTTGAATTTTTTGAACTTGAGGAAAACGGTCTTTATTCAAGAAGTTCGGACTGTTTTTCAGAAAAGGCTTACAGTGAGGAAACTATAGAAAAACTTCTTGCTGAAACAAATTTTGAAATTATAGGAAAATACGGCGATGATACTTTTGAATCTCCGTCGGAAACCTCACAGAGAATAATATACACGGCAAGATGTAAACTTATGAAAGAAGGAATTTGAAATGGGTAAATTATACAGGGCAATTTCTGCCGACGGTTCTGCATTTGCAGCAGTACTTGACGCTAAGGACATTGTTTCCGAAATAGAAAGAATCCATAAGACCTCCGCTGTTGTTACAGCAGGTCTCGGCAGACTTACAATAGGTGCTTCACTTATGGGTTATATGCTCAAAGGAAAAGACGACAGTATAACACTCCGTGTTGATGCAGACGGTCCGACAGGTCAGCTTGTCGCCGTATCGGACAGCATGGGAAACGTTAAAAGCTGTGTGAACAATCCTGTTGTTGAAATTCCGCTCAACGCACAGGGAAAGCTTGATGTAGGAAGTGCAGTCGGTCATAACGGTACACTTTCGGTTGTCAAAGATTTGGGACTCAAAGAGCCGTATGTGGGAGTAGTTCCGCTTGTTTCGGGAGAAATTGCAGAAGATATTGCGAGTTACTATGCCACAAGTGAACAGATTCCTACAGTATGCAGTTTGGGCGTACTTGTAAACCCCGATTTGTCGGTAAAATCAGCCGGAGGATTTCTTGTACAGCTTCTCCCCTTTGCAGACGAAAAATGTATTGACATCATTGAAAAAAACATTGCAAAAATACGTCCTGTCTCGGCAATGCTTGCGGACGGTATAACCCCCGAAGAAATCGCAGTTATGCTCCTTGACGGTCTTGACCCCGACCCTCTTGACGAATCAAGACCCGTCTATAAATGCGACTGTAGTCGTGAACGCACGGAGCGTGTGCTTGTAAGTCTCGGAAAACAGGAACTTTCTTCAATTGCCGACGAGGGAAAAGATACTTCTGTAAGCTGTCATTTTTGTGGAAAGGAATATATTTTCACTCCGGAGGAAATAAAAAAACTTGCCGGAGATTAATGAGGTGAACGAATGTACGAAAATAAAACAGACGATATTCCCGTAAAAACCGTGCTTGCGTGCGTTGATACGGGAGAATTTGACGCAGAAGTTTCAATAAAGGAACTTGCTGAACTCGCACAGACCGCAAATGCGGAAGTTGTCGGAGAAATCATTCAGAAAAAACAGACTTACGACCCTGCAACCTGCATGGGTTCGGGACGGCTAGAAGAATTAAAGGAACAGCTTGAAATACTTGACGCTGAACTTGTCATTTTCGACCACGAACTTACAGGCATTCAGGTTCGTAACATAGAAAAAATACTTGATATCCGTGTAATTGACCGCACAACTCTTATTCTTGATATTTTTGCACAGCGTGCAAGAACAAAAGAGGGTAAATTACAGGTTGAACTTGCACAGCAGAAATACCGTCTGCCACGTCTTACGGGCATGGGTACTTCCCTTTCAAGACTCGGAGGTGGTATCGGAACAAGAGGTCCGGGTGAAACGAAGCTTGAAACAGACAAGCGTCACATAAGAAAAAGAATCTCATATCTTGAAGACGAACTCGAAGAACTCAAAAAACACCGTAATTTTTCACGTTCACGCAGGAAAAAAGACGGTATACTTTGCTGTGTGATTGTAGGATATACGAACGTCGGAAAATCCACACTTTTAAATGCCCTCACAGATGCAGGTGTACTTGCCGAAAACAAGCTTTTCGCAACGCTTGATATAACTTCCCGTTCAATAGAACTTCCCGACGGCAGAAGTGTCATGCTTATAGATACGGTCGGACTTATCCGCCGACTTCCCCACAATCTTGTTGAAGCTTTCAAGTCAACTCTCGAAGAAGCTTCCTGTGCGGATATAATTCTTAACGTTCAGGACATTTCTTCACCCGAACGTGAACAACAGGCGGAAGTTACACGCAGTCTGCTTTCTGAATTGGGCTGTGACGGTATTCCACAGATAAACGTTATGAACAAAGCCGATATTTCCGCATATACTGATACAGTCTTTGAAAACGATACAACTGTTTTAATCAGTGCGAAACAGCAGACAGGTTTTGACAGACTTCTTGAATGTATCATTAAAAATCTTCCCGAAACCGCAAAACGTATGAAACTTCTGATTCCGTATGAAAAAACGTCTTTCATAAACAAAATAAGAACAGACGGCAAAATCTTCTCCGAAGAATATAAAGAAAATGGTACTCTTATTGATACACTTGTTGATGTGAAACTACTCAAAGAGGCAGAGGAGTATTTATGTTAGGTGCAGTTTACGGTGATATAATAGGTTCTTACTATGAAGTTCACTGTACAAAAGACTATAATTTTCCGTTACGGAAAGAATCTACTTTCACAGACGACAGTGTGATGACTATTGCAGTATGCAGAACAATTCTTGACAACGGAGAAAATATTACAAGAAAACAGCTAAAAAAACGTGCATATGAATATGCCGTCCGATATAAACAGTATTATTCATATTTCCGCAATGCAGGATACGGACAGATGTTTATAAAATGGGCGGAAGAACGCAATTCAATGAAAGTACAGAAAAGTTACGGAAACGGCGGAGCTATGCGTGCCATACCTATCGGTTATGCTTACGACTCGGAAGAACAGGTTTTATTGCAGGCTAAGGCAAGCTGTTACTATACCCACAACTGTAAAGAAGCTGTTCACGGAACACAGGCGGTTGCAATGGCTGTGTTAATGGCACGAAACGGAGAAACAAAAAACTCAATCCGTGAATATCTGACAAAAAAATTCCGGTACGACCTTGACTATACTATTGAAGATATAAAACCCGGCTACTCTTTCGACAGCAGTACAAATTACAGTATTCCGCCTGCTATAGTGGCATTTCTTGATTCTCATGACTATGAAAGTGCAGTCAGAAATGCTGTGTCTCTCGGTGGAGACGCAGATACTATGGCTTGTGTTGCTGGTGGCATTGCAGAGGCTTTCTATAAGGATATTCCCGAACACATCAAAAATTTCTGCTGGCTTAAACTTGACTATACCATAAAAAGTACAGCAATTGAATTTTGTCGTAAATATAACGCAAACTATAGTTAAAATAATTTTAAATTTAATTCCTATTGACATATTGAAATAAAAATGTTAGAATAAATTAAAGTAAATGCCATGACGGAGAGAAGTAACACGGTCAGACGTTCCCAGAGAGTGCGGAAAATGCTGAAATCCGCATATCAGAAACCGTGCGAATAACACTCCCGAGCAGTGACCTGAAAGCTTCAAAGCAAGTAGGTGAAACGTTTTCCGTGCGTTAAACGGTCAAGAGTGACTGTCTTTTCAAGACGGTAATTCAGGTGGTACCACGAGAATTTTTATTCCCGTCCTGTGTTTTTATGCAGGACGGATTTTTTATTTTAAAGACGAAAGGAAAGATTTTTTATGAAACATACCGACATTAAAGTACTTCTTAACAACCACGATTTTACAGGTAAGGAAATTACCGTGTGCGGTTGGGTACGTACTTCAAGAAACTCAAAAAGCGTTGCATTCGTTGAGGTAAATGACGGAACTTCCCTCAAAAATATTCAGGTAGTTGTTGAAAAGTCCGATGATGCTGATTACAAAGAACCACGTGTGGGAACTGCCATAAAAGTAATGGGAACGGTTGTTGAGGGCAGAAACAACACTGTTGAAATAAACACTGTACCGTCAGGCGTTGAAATTCTCGGAGCTTGTCCGTCGGACTATCCGCTTCAGAAAAAAGGCTGTTCAATGGAGTACCTCCGTTCAATGCCTCACCTCAGAGGACGCACAAACACTTTCAACGCAGTATGGAGAGTACGTTCAGTACTTGCACAGGCAATACACAAGTACTTTCAAAGCAATAACTATGTTTATGTAAACACTCCCCTTATCACCGGAAGTGACTGTGAGGGTGCGGGAGAAATGTTCAACGTAACAACTATCGGTTACTCAAATGAATACAAGAACGAAGAAGAATATTACTCAAACGACTTTTTCGGCAGACGTGCAGGGCTTTCAGTTTCGGGACAACTTGAGGGTGAAGTAGCTGCCATGGCTATGGGCAAAATCTATACGTTCGGACCAAGTTTCCGTGCAGAAAACAGCAATACCCCTAAACACCTTGCTGAATTCTGGCACATCGAACCTGAAATAGCTTTTGCCGAACTCCCCGACGTTATCGAAATTGCAGAAGATATGCTTAAAACCGTTATCCGTGAACTTCTTGACACCTGTCCCGACGATATGAAATTCTTTGATGCACACTTTGAAAAGGGTCTTGTCGCACGTCTTGAAGAACTCATTTCACACGATTTCGGCAGAGTGACATATACAGAAGCTATCAGACTCTTACAGGAATCAGGTGAGGACTTTGTTTATCCTGTTGAATGGGGATGCGACCTTCAGACAGAACACGAAAGATATATTTCAGAAAAAGTTTTCAAAAAGGCTGTTTTCGTTACGGACTATCCAAAGGAAATCAAGTCTTTCTATATGAAACAGAATCCCGACGGAAAAACCGTTGCGGCTGTTGACCTGCTTGTTCCGGGTGTCGGCGAAATCATAGGCGGAAGTGAACGTGAAGCAGATTATGACAAACTTGTTGCTGCCATGAATGAAAGAAACATGAATCTTGATTTGTATTCAGATTATCTTGACCTCAGAAAATTCGGCTCTGTACCGCACGGTGGTTTTGGTCTTGGTTTTGAAAGACTTATCATGTACACAACAGGTATGTCAAATATCCGTGACGTTATTCTTTATCCGAGAACAGTCGGCAGTATCAGATAAAAGGAATATTTCTTAATTCCCGAAAATAATATAACAGCATCAGGGAGCATCAATGACGCTGTTCCCTGATTAAATAAACAGTAAAGGAATGGTATTTTATGTCAAAATCGCTGTATATTCCGGAGGGCTATAAGTCCGCCCTCACTCTCAGAGAAACCCAGCACGCTATCAAGTACATTAAGGACGTTTTTCAGCAGGCACTTTCTTTTGCCCTCACTCTTGACCGTGTTTCAGCTCCACTTATCGTAAGAAAAGGAAGCGGTATCAACGACGACCTCAACGGCGTTGAAAGAAAAGTTGATTTTACTATCAAGGAAATCGGCGGAAGTGAAGCAGAAGTTGTCCAGTCACTTGCAAAGTGGAAAAGAATGGCACTCTACCGTTACGGTTATAATGCAGGAGAAGGCATCTACACCGACATGAACGCTATCCGTCGTGACGACGACACCGACAACACTCACTCAATTTTCGTTGACCAGTGGGACTGGGAAAAGGTTATAACTCGTGAACAGAGAAACATTGAATTTCTTAAAGAAACAGTAAAAAGCGTTGTAAAGGCTGTTGCTTACGTAAAAAGAAAAGTCGGTCTGCGTTACCCTGTAATAGCAGGAAATGTATGTGACGACGTTTTCTTCATAAACACTCAGGAACTTGAAGATATGTTCCCCGACAAAACACCAAAGGAACGTGAACGTCTCATAACCAAGGAACACAAGACAGTTTTCATAATGCAGATTGGCGGACTTCTTGCAAGTGGTCAGAAACACGACGGCAGAGCTCCCGATTATGACGACTGGTCACTTAACGGCGATATTTTCGTTTGGGACGACGTTCTTGACAACGCCCTTGAAATATCTTCAATGGGTATCCGTGTTGACGAAAATTCCCTCAAAAAACAGCTTGCGGAATCTGGTGCAGAGGACAGAATGAAGTATGACTACCACAAGATGATTGCAGACGGTACACTTCCGCTCACAATCGGCGGTGGTATCGGACAGTCAAGACTTTGTATGTTTCTTCTCGAAAAAGCTCACATCGGTGAAGTACAGTCATCAATATGGAGCGACGAAATGATTGCAAAGTGTGCCGAAAACGGTATAACCCTCCTCTAAGGTGTGCATGAATGGACGATAAATTCTTATTATTTGAAAACTGGTTCAAATTACAGAAAGACAGATGGTCTGATATTGGAATTACAATAAAAAATACATCTTATGAAAAAGCTACCAAAACATATTATCATAATTATAAGATTGAACTTTCCTCCGAAAACAGTGAGGGAACAATCCAATTATTTGAAAGCAACGATATATACTGGATTGATTTGGAATGTGTTAATTTTGATAAAGACGAATTTTTCTGTATATCAGTTGATTCTTTTGAAAATATCGAAGATATTTCCGTCCATGTAAAAAAACTTGAAACAGTTATGATATAAAAGTAAAAGCCTGAGAATTTTTATAGTTCTCAGGCTTTTATTAATTTATATTATTACACTGCTGTAATTCAATCTGTTTTACTTTCAGAACAGCAAGTATGATTTATATTGATACTTGATAAGTAATCTTCTCCCCAATTGCACATTGATTTCAGAACAGGAATAATCGTCCTACCGAAATCAGACAGACTATATTCGACTTTCGGCGGAACAACTGGATAAACAGTTCGGATAATCAAAACGTCATGTTCAAGTTCTCTCAGTTGTTGAGTTAACATTTTTTCGGTAGCTTTTGGAATCAGGCGTTTCAATTCACTGAACCTCTTTTTATTCTCTATCAAGTGCCATAATATTACTGCTTTATACTTACCACCGATTAGGTCGATTGTAGCATCAACTGGACAGCTGTATTTGTCAGAAATATTTTTCATATATAAAACCTCCTTTATACTTACTTTTTTGATAGTACATTACAAAAAAGTAAGTACTTGACAAATTTAAATCTTTACGATATAATTATAACATAATCGATTAATAATTGCAAGCTGTACAGCAGAAAGAGGTTTTTATGGAATTTTCAAAACTTGTTGCACACCGTCACTCTGTCAGAAACTATCTGCCGAAAAAGGTAGAATCTGAAAAAAGAAACGCTGTTCTGGAAGCAGGCAGAATTGCACCGACTGCTGCAAATTTACAGCCGGTAAAGGTGCTTGTTCTGGAAGACGAATCAAATTTGACAAAGCTTAAAAAAGCAGCCAATATCTACGATGCTCCGCTTGCGTTTGTTGTTTGTGCAGACCACAGTACTGCGTGGAAAAGACCGTTTGACAGCAAGCAGACAACAGATATTGATGCGTCAATTGTCACTGACCATATGATGCTTCAGGCGGAAGAACTCGGTCTTGGAAGTGTATGGATATGCTATTTCAAACCTGATATTCTGAAAGAGGAGTTCAGTATTCCTGATAATCTGGAGGCAGTCAATATTCTTGCTGTCGGCTATTCTGCTGAAACAAAAACGTCTGATAAAATCCGAAAGAGTATGGAACGGTTTGCTTCTTTTGAACAGTTTTAACTGATGTAACATTAAGATTAACCCAAAAATAACAAAAAAGTCCCTGTAAAAAGGGACTTTATTTTTTACTTTTCTGAACAGAACTCAACTTTTTCACCATTGAGAATCATATTGGTTGTACGGACTGCACACATCTTTCCGCACATTGAACACGTATGACGGTCAGCAGGCGGTGTACTTTCAAAGTACTCACGAGCCTTATCGCCATCAATGGCAATATCAAACATTTTTTCCCAGTCAACCGCATGACGTGCTTCTGCCATAGCGTTGTCGGGGTCTGTAGCGTGGGGAATACCTTTAGCGATGTCTGCGGCGTGTGCGGCAATACGGCTTGCAATAATCCCCTCTTTAACGTCGTTGATGTCGGGAAGTCTAAGATGTTCGGCAGGAGTTACATAACAAAGGAAGTCTGCACCGCTTGCCGCTGCAATTGCACCACCTATGGCAGAAGTTATATGGTCATAACCGGGTGCAATATCTGTTACAAGAGGACCAAGAACGTAAAAAGGTGCGTTATGACAGATTCTTTTCTGAATCTTCATGTTTGCTGCAATTTCATTCATTGCCATATGACCCGGACCTTCAACCATAACCTGCACATCTTTAGCCCACGCACGTTCAGTCAAAGCACCGAGTTCAATAAGTTCTGAAATCTGTCCTGCATCTGTCGCATCGTCAATACAACCGGGACGAAGGGCATCACCGAGACTTATTGTACAGTCATATTCACGCAGAATGTCAAGAACTTCATCATAATATTCATAAAAAGGATTTTCGTTGCCTGTCATCATCATCCACGCAAACAGCAGTGAGCCACCCCGTGAAACAATATTCATCTTACGCTTGTCACGTCTGAACGCCTCTACGGCACGGCGGTTTATTCCTGCATGAATTGTCATGAAGTCAACGCCTTCTTCCGCATGGGCTTTTACTACTCTAAGAAAATCTTCCGCAGTAATTTCAAGCAGGTCTTTTTCAAGATAACCGATAGCGTCGTACATAGGAACAGTGCCAATCATTGCAGGCGACTTTTCTATAAGCTGTTTACGGAAAGTATTGGTCTTGCCGTAATTACTCAAATCCATTATTGCCTCCGCACCGTATTTCACAGCCATATCAACTTTTTTCATTTCGTTTTCGTAATTATTGCAGTCACCCGAAATTCCTAAATTGACGTTTATTTTAGTCCTCATACGTGAACCGATTCCCTCGGGTGAAATTGATTTGTGATTTATATTGCACGGTATGCATACCTCACCTTTTGCAACAAGTTTACAAAGTTCCTCAGTAGAAATATATTCCTTTTCAGCGACTGTTTTCATTTCAGGAGTGATTATGCCTTTTTTTGCGGCTTCCATTTGTGTACTGTAATTTTTCATTTTTCAAATCCTTTCATGTGATTTAAAGGTCCGTTTCCGTGACCTATATCAAGCATTGCACCAAGACAGGAATTTATATATTCCTTTGCAAATCTTATACTTTTTTCAAGCGTGTAACCCTTTGCAAGATTTGATGCAATCGCACTTGAAAGTGTACAGCCTGTTCCGTGTGTATTGTTATTATCAATCTTTCTGCCCTCAAACCATATCATGCTTTTATCTTTGATATACAGAAAATCCTTTGCTGATTCTGTACTGTGACCGCCCTTGCACAAAACGGGACAGTCATATTTTTCTGCGATATATTCTGAAACCTTAATAATATCATCTGAATTTTTTATTTTCATTCCCAAAATAAGTTCCGCTTCAGGAATGTTAGGTGTAATCACTGTAGAAATCGGGAAAAGTTTTTCTTTTATTATCTTATAAGTTTCGGACGTACTAAGTTCAGAACCGCTTGTTGCAACTGCGACAGGGTCAACAACTATATTTTCAGCCTTGTAAAAAACAAGTCTTTCAGCAATAATTTCAGCAAGTTCAGGTGACGGCACCACACCTATTTTTACAGCATCGGGACGTATATCTTCAAAAACTGCATCTATCTGCTGTTTCAGAAAGTCGGGCGTTACAGGATATATTGAACGTACTCCGACGGTATTCTGTGCCGTAAGGGCAGTTATAGCACTCATGGCATAAACTCCGTGCATGGTCATTGTTTTGATGTCCGCCTGAATACCTGCTCCGCCTGAGCTGTCACTTCCTGCTATTGTAAGTACTTTTTTCAATTATTATGCTCCTTTCTGTATGGGAATAAATTTCGGATAATCGCTGTAAACATCAAAACAAAGTATTCGTATAGTTGTACCAGTATTATATCCGCCATTTCCGTCTGAATCAAATGTCATACCATGATGTTTCGTAATCCCCCATAACACAGCATTATATTTGACTGTTCCGCCGTCCCTGTAACGTTCTTTAATCGGTACAACCAAAATTACCGCAACAATAAGCAGAATAATTGTTATCAGTTTTCTTTTCATTATCAGACTCCTTTCCGTATGGGGATAAATTTCGGATAATCGCTGTAAATGTCAAAACAAAGTATTCGTATAGTTATACCCATATTATATCCGCCATTTCCGTCTGAATCAAATGCCATACCATGATGTTTTGTAACACCCCATAACACAGCATCATATCTGACTGTTCCGCCGTCCCTGTAACGTTCTTTAATCGGTACAACCAAAATTACCGCAACAATCAGCAGAATAATTATTTTGAGTTTCTTTTTCATAACTCTTCCCTGAAACGTTCCGCCGAAAGTTTTATATCCGACTGTGAAAACAACGCCGATACTACCGCAATACCCGATTGTCCGCAACCCTTTATAATGTGCAGATTTTCAAGACTTATTCCACCTATCGCAACAACAGATATACTTACACTGCTACATATTTCCGTCAGTTTTTCGGGAGTAATGCGTATAGCGTTTGTTTTAGTAGGCGACGGGAAAACCGCTCCCACACCTAAATAGTCCGCACCGTCCGCCTGTGCTTTCTGTGCCTGTTCAACGGTTTTTGCAGTTGCACCTATTATGAAATCTTTTCCGACGTTTTTTCTTATTTCGGAAACTTCTGTGTCCTCAATGCCGACGTGTACACCGTCTGCACCGCTTTCTAAAGCAACTTTATAATCGTCATTAATTATAAGCGGTACGTTATACTTATGGCAAACTTCACGGATTTCAACCGCTCTTGTAACATACTCTTCAAAGTTTATATTTTTTTCACGCAACTGTACACAGGTTACACCACCATTTATAGCCTGCTCAACCGCTTCTGTCAGGCTTATTCCGTTCAGATGTGTTCTGTCGGTAACAGCATACAGTTTCAACATATCTTTATTAAACTTCAACTTCTGTCACTTCCTTTCTTAACATTTTTATATATTCGTCAGGATTTTCACAAGTCATAAATCCACTCATTATACAAGCACCGTCCGCTCCCGATTCTGCGACAAGCTTTATATTATCCGCATTTATTCCGCCTATCGCATAAACAGGAATTTTTACAGCATCACAAACCTGCTTTAAAAAGTCAAATCCACGAGGTTCAAGACCCTTTTTGCAGTCCGTTTCAAAAATATGACCCGCTATAATGTAATCAACACCTATTTTTTCAGCCTCTACAGCCTCGTCAACCGAATGTACCGAAGCACCTGCGAGATTAATAAAATTCATATCTGATAATCGGATATGCTGTAACATCGGCATAGTCATATGAATATTACCGAAAATTTCAGGTTTGCGGTACATACTGCACGGCACACCGTATTTATCGCTTATTTCAAGTGCCTTAAAAGCTGTTTTAACATAATCGTCATCATTGCAGTCCTTATCACGAAACATTATTCTGTCGGGCTTTGCAGATGCTATTTTTTCAATTCTCGTCAGAAAATCTTCCTGACAAAGTTTTCTGTCAGTTACACATATAATCTTAAACATAAAGATAGTCATTCAGCACAGGCTGTAAACCCTCGTCGGACATATCATTGTACATCTGTCTGAAACTTCTTCCGTCATTTATCTCAAACTGTTCATCACCTTCTGCTGAACTGTTCTCCTTTCCCGTGTACTTGCTTTCATGGTCGCCGATACCCGTTGAAACACCTGCTGACACTTTTGTTGCACATATCTTTACTATACCATTTCGGAAACTCTCGCTTTCTCTTGACGAAACCGTAATATTACAGAACGGAAGAAAAATCCTGTAGGCACAAAGTACCTGACAAAGCTGTTTTTCGTGAACATCAAGCGGATTTATTTCACCATTGTTTATAATAGGTCGCAGTCTCGGACATGAAAGTGATATTTCAGCATGAGGGTATTTTCTCTGTAAATAGTAGACGTGCAATGCACTTGCAAGAGCGTCTTTTCTGAAATCAGAAAGTCCAAGCAGTGCAGAACAGGCTATCCCTCTCATACCGCCCATCAAAGCACGCTCCTGTGCTTCAAAACGATACGGAAAAACTCTCTTGTGTCCCATAAGATGCAACTGTTCATAGTGGTCGCTGTCATAAGTTTCCTGAAAAACCGTAACATAATCAACACCACATTCGTGAAGATATTTATACTCATCTGTATTTACAGGATAAATCTCAATCCCGACCATACGGAAATATTTACGTGCAAGCTTACAAGCCTCACCTATATATTCAATACCACTCTTTGAACGACTTTCACCTGTCAGGATTAAAATTTCCTCCATTCCACTTTCCGCAATAACCTGCATTTCCCTTTCAATCTGCTCCATACTGAGTTTCATACGTTTTATGTCGTTGTAGCAGTTGAAACCACAGTATACGCAGTAATTCTCACAATAGTTTGCTATATAGAGAGGAGTAAACAGATATACAGTATTTCCGAAATGTTTTCTTGTTTCAAGACGTGCCTTTTCCGCCATTTGTTCAAGAAAGGGTTCAGCCGAAGGTGACAGGAGTGCTTTGAAGTCCTCAACCGTACAGCGTTCATGTTCAAGAGCGGATTTAACGTCGTCTGCCGTATATGAATTATAGTCGTAACTTTCCATAGCCGACAAAACTTTATCATGTATATCAGATTTTATCTGTTCCATACCGTCCATGTACTCCATGTGATTTGTACGAACAGTCGGATTATTTTCAAGTTCATGCTTTCTTTTCAAAGCACTTTCGGAAAGCTTGTCAGAATCAACAAAATAATTATTTTCCATACTATTTCACCCTCAGTCATGTAAAAATCCCGTAAGTGAATCAGAAGCAGATGCTCCTCTTGTGAGAACACGACCGAGTCCCGACAAATATGCTTTTCTACCTGCCTCAACCGCCTGTCTGAAAGCTTCAGCCATTACAGGCAAATCACCTGCTGTCGCTAAAGCAGTGTTGCACATTACAGCAGACGCACCCATTTCCATAGCCTCACAAGCCTGCGACGGTCTGCCAATTCCTGCGTCAACTATAATCGGCAAATCAATTTCGTCAATAAGAATCTGTATGAAATCCTTTGTTGAAAGTCCCTTGTTTGAGCCTATGGGGGAAGCCAACGGCATTACAGAAGATGCTCCTGCGTTTACTAAATCACGTGCAGTGTACAAATCAGGGTACATATACGGCATTACCACAAAACCCTCTTTTGCAAGAATTTCAGTAGCCTTTACTGTTTCTTTATTGTCGGGAAGAAGATACTTACTGTCACGCATAATTTCTATCTTGACAAAATCACCGCACCCCAGTTCTCTTGCAAGACGTGCGATTCTTACAGCTTCGTCGGCGTTTCTTGCACCTGACGTGTTCGGAAGAAGTGTAACACCCGACGGAATATGGTCAAGAATATTCTCATGTTCCTTTGAGTTTGCACGGCGTACCGCAAGTGTTATTATTTCCGCACCTGCATATCTGACTGCCGATTCAATAAGATTAAGCGAATATTTTCCCGAACCAAGTATAAATCTTGATTTGAACTCATGTCCGCCCAGTATAAACGTATCATTACTATTCATTTGAAATTCTCCTTATACATCATATTTTCCTGAAATTATTCTTAATATCATATGTGCCTGATGTCCTGCACACACCATTACTCTTGAAGAATAAAGTCCTGTTCCGTCTGCAATGTCACTTTCACCGTCACCGCAGATATAGAAATTCTTCATAACCCTGCGTGTTTTTATAGTATTCGCAGAATCAATGCCCGTCATTCCCGAACCCGAAACAAGATATTTTTCAGGTAGTTTTTCCAGTACACAGTTAACCAGTACCGCTTTTTCTTCTGCGTTGTCAAATGCTTCACAGATAATATCACAGTCTTTCAGAAGTTCAGGTATATTGTTTTCGTCAAGTTTTACACAGTCCGCAGTAATTTCACAGTATGGTGCAATGTGGGAAAGAGTTTCTCTGAGAGCGTCGGTCTTGTACATTCCGAGCTGTTCGGGAAAATACTGCTGACGATTGAGGTTTGATATATCAACCCTGTCAAAATCAATAATGTGAATCTTTCCTACTCCTGCACGGGCAAGTGCAATTGATATGTTTGAACCAAGTCCGCCTATTCCGCAGACCACAACAGAAGCAGATGATACTTTTTTCTGAAAATCCACTCCATGACGTTCCGCAAGTGCCTCGTACATATCATCTCTTGACGGTATCATAATTATCAGCCACCTCCCACAAAACGTACTATTTCAAGCTTGTCGTCGTCCGAAATATGAGTATTTTCATACTCTGTCTTTGGTACGATATTTTCGTTGAGTTCCACCGCAACACGTTTTTCACCGTATCCAAGAACTCCGAGCAGTTCTTTAACTGTTCCTGAAAAATCAAGTTTTTCGCCGTTTACCGTTATCATTTTTCCCCTCCTCAAAACAAAAGGGAACTGCAATAAAAACGCAGTTCCCGAATAAATACATAAAAGTATAAACTTATACAAGTATATTTTAGGCTTCCTACGTTGGCATTATCCAAATCAGGACAAAGGGTCGGAAAGCACATTTCCCTCTCAGCGTGTCTGCACGCTCCCCCAACTTTTGTATTTAATTAACATATTTTTTTAGAAAATTCCATATTCCTAAATAAAAATTTCAGGCTCACAAATTTTCTTTTTTGCAGATGAAAGAACTGCTCCAAGCAGAAAAGTAATCGGTTTAGGTAACGCTCTTGCATGATGTGAACATACTGAAACGCACCTCATACAACCTATACAGTTTTTTAAAGTCTTTTTCGGGTCACTTTTCGGAACCGCTCCTACAGGACATGACTTTGCACACTCTCCACAAACAATACAGGCATTATTTGCTTTCGGAGATATGCCACCTCCGGATTTTTTATTCTTATAATCCGGATTTCCGGGTACTTCAACTTCTCTCATATCATTACCGTTAAGTTTTTCAGCAATATTCTTTCCGAAATCAAAAGCGGTCTGTAAATCATTTTTGTTCGGTCTGCCCGTTGCAATTTCACGTACTATAGAATGTTCTGCTACAAAAGCCCCACCGGCAATTACTTTGCAACCAATCTGATTTAGTGTATCTTTCAGTTCAAGCAACGCATCATCATAAGCCCTGTTACCATATACCACAACGGCTATAGCAGGATTCCCGTTTGCTTTCATTTTCAGAATCCTTTCAATTGCAATATTCGGCACTCTTCCACTAAAAACGGGAACAGTTACAATAATTACAGTCTCACTTTCAAAAGTCTGTTCTTTTACATTACAAGATAAATCAATAGTTATATGTTTATCACTTATTCCGTCACATATCCTATCAGCTATTCTTTGTGTTGTACCGGTAGGACTGAAAACTAACTGTACTACTTTTTTTATATTCATATTTTCCTCTTACATTCAAGTTAAATATTTAAAACTGACTTTCATGACGTGTAAAGAAATCTGTACGAGGCGGTAAAAATTTAAGCTTATGGTTTTCACCCGTGAAATATGTCAACGGTTCAAGGATAGTATCCCACGACCATATTTTTTCGTCAACCTGCAAATACTCACGGAGTTTTTCAGTACCGAAAGGTGCAAGAGGGTGAAGAAGTACGCCTGCAATTCTAATCATATAGAACAGATTTGCAAGTGCCTGAGAAAGTTTTTCCTTGTCGTCTGCATCGGCTGTAACGTTCTTTGACATATACTTGCTACCGTTTCTTATATAGCTGTCAAGAACATAAGTACACTGGTGGAACGCAAATTTTGACATATGTCTTTCAAATTCAAGCACTGCCTTTTCCGCTTCCTGCACAAACTTTTCTTCAGGTGCTAAAGATGGCATTATTCCGTCAAATTCCTTTTGAGTGGTATAGAAAGCCGTGCGAATCATTCTGTTGAATACGTTCGACAACAACAGACCGTCTTTCACAACGGGGTCGCTGTCCTCAGGCTTTGCAAGCGGATTGTAAGGTTTTGGCATGAAGCTTACCGAACGCTGTCCGAGACCGAGACCCAGCCAGTGCATACGGAGCTGTTCGGGAGTATAGTGATTCAGCAAATCATCAGCCATAGGCGGTTTTACGTCGCCTGAACTTGATGCTTTCTTGTCAAGGAAAAGAATGTGATGATTTGCAACAATAGTCGGCATCTGTAATTCACCGTCGGGAATATCGGAAGTTTTTTCACTGCTTTCCTGCTGTGCAATCCACATTGCAGGTTCTGCAATTCCGTAGAAATAAATATTGTCCTGTCCGATAAACTGATAAACTTTAGCTTCCTTACTGCACCAGTAGTCTTTCCATTCGTCACGTTTTCTTCCTGACTGTTCAAGATAAGTCTGTGTGAACGATATAGGAGCCCAAAGTGATTCAGGCCATACCCATACGGTAAGACCGTCAGCTCCTTCCATAACAGGTGCGGGAACACCCCACTCAATATTACCTGTAAGACGGAAAGGAACGAGAGTTTTTCCTGTACGGTAGCGTATACCGTTATCGGTAAGAACCGCACAAGCCTTGTCACAATCGGAAAGTTTTTCAAACTCTATAGTAAACGACGGCTTTTTCTTTTCCTCAATATAATTATGTTCAGGGAGAGTGTCTTTAAGTTCGTTGTACTTTTCTTCAAACTCACGCTTTACATATATTACAGGCGGTTTCAGAAATTCGGAAATGGTTTTCCATACAACAGGACGGATTGACTTGTCCTTTTTCATATCCTCAACCCATTCCTGCAAAAGCTTTTCATAGTCACGTAATCTGAAATACCAGTTTGTTACAGGCTTCATAGACGGTGTTTCACCTGTGAGAGTACTTACGGGATTTATGAGATTTTCGGGCATATACTGATGTCCCAAATCACACTCGTCCGCATAGCCCTTTTCGGACGTACAGCCCTCAACGGGACATTTTCCTATAACCTGTCTGCCATTCAGAAAAACGCCTGCTTTTTCATCAAAAAACTGCATTGTGGTTATGCGGTCAAGCTGTCCCTTTTTGTAGAGTGAACTTATAAACCAGTCTGTAACTTCTGCGTGTATTTCCTTTGAACGACCAAGTCCCGAAGCTGCGAAAAGGTCGGGAGAAATACCATAAGCGTCAAGAGTTGCCTGTTGTTTGTCGTGATTACGCTGAACAAATTCCTCAAGAGTTCCGTCAAATTCACCCTTGTTTACTTTTACTCTCCAGCCCTCCGCAATCGGTGAGCCGTAACAGTCCGTACCGCCTACGAATATAACGTTTTCCTTGCCTATTCTGTCACGCAGAAATCTTGCGAATGTGTCCGCAAAAACGAACATTCCGCCGACATGACCGAAATGAAGTTCTTTATTTCCGTAAGGCATACCGCCCGTAATAACCGCACGTTTCGGAAATTCGGGACGTGGTATCACAAAATCTTTATTTTTCTTGTCTGCCATAATAATTACCTCTGTTTATAACCAGTTTTCAAGTCTTTTTCTGACAATATCCTCACCGAGTACATGACTTACTTCCCATATATCAGGAGCGTTTGCACGTCCCGTAAGAGCAATACGGAGCATATTTGTAATGTTGACAATACTTCCTTTGTACTGGTCGGGATTCTTTTTGAAGTCCTTCGGTTTTACCGCAAAACCCAGCTCCTGTGTAAGTTCCTTTACCTTTGCAAACCATGCGGACGAATCATCATCATGATTATATGATTCAAGATACTTTTCAAAGAAGATTTTTCTTGTTTCTTCGTCGCACTCTGCGGACATTTCGTCCTGTATACCAAAAGTTTCATCATAGTAAAAACGCATAAAGTCACAAGCCTGTTTCCATGTTTCAATATCTTTACGTGGCTTGTTACCGCCTTTTCCGACGTTAAGAGCGGAAACTGTTCTTTCGGGGTATTTCTTTATAAGCTGTGCAAATTCGTCATTGTAGCTTTCACACCATTCAAGCCACTTGCCGTAAACCTGCTCCGCACTCATGCGACAGATAACGTTTTTTGAAATGTCACGGAGCTTATCGAGGTCAACCAATGCACCCGAAATAGACATTTTTTCAAGAGAATAAGGAAATTCCCTGTAATCTGTATCAGGATTTGCAATTCTCCATTCTTCATAGTTTGAGTTAAGGATAGTGAGAAGAAATTCCCATACAGCGTCCTGAGAAATACCCTCCTGCTGATAATATGACAAAGCAAGTTCGGGGTCTTTTCTCTTTGAAAGTTTACGCTTGCTTGTACCCTCCATTTTCATAAGGGTTGCAGTATGACAGTAAACAGGCTGATTCCAGCCAAGAATATTGAAAAGTTCAACGTGCATGGGAAGTGATGAAAGCCATTCCTCACCTCTGATAACGTGGGTTGAGTGCATGAAATGGTCGTCAATGACATGGGCAAAATGATATGTCGGGATTCCGTCACTTTTGAGAAGAACAAAATCCATATTGTTTCTCGGCATTTCAAGCTTACCCCTTACAGCGTCCTCAACTGTTATATATTCATCTGTTTCAACACCCATATAACGCAGTACCCAAGGTTTACCAAGGGAAATATTTTCCTTAATCTGTTCTATTGTAAGACTTCTGCTTTTTTCAGCATACTTGCCATAGATTCCGGGATTTTCCTTGTTTTCGGTCTGCTGTTCACGAATAGCGTCAATTTCTTCAGCGGTCAGAAAGCATGGATAAGCCTTTCCCTGCTGAACAAGATGCTTTGCAAATACCTGATATATTTCCTTACGCTGTCGCTGACGGTAAGGTCCGTAACTGCCGTTATCTCCATCAACAACCGCACCTTCGTCAAATTCAACACCGAAATAAGCCATAGCATTTATAACTGTTTCAACCGCACCTTCAACTTCTCTCTTGTTGTCGGTATCTTCTATACGCAGATAAAAAACGCCGTCCGACTGATGTGCAAGACGTTCAGCAATAATTGCATTGTAGAGGTTTCCGAGATGAACAAAACCCGTCGGGCTTGGTCCTATACGTGTAACGCAAGCACTTTCGGACAATTCTCTTTTCGGAAAACGTCTGTCAATATCTTCCGGAGTTTCTGAAACGTCCGGAAACAAAACCTGTGCAAGTAAATTAAAGTCCATGAAAAAACCAGTCCTTTTCATAAAATTATCAATTATAAATTATATCATATATGACATTTTTTGTCAATAACACTATTTCCTTAATTTGCAAAATAAAGTAGACAAATATATAATTACGTGCTATAATAAAAGTATAC
>DETU01000073.1 GCA_002362175.1 Ruminococcus sp. UBA3280 | reverse complement strand
TATAAATAAAAAATGTTTTAAATTGATGAACTGCTGGAATATTTGTTATATATATGTTATAATTAGACATGAAAGAGAGGTGTTTTTATGGGTGAAAATACAGAGAAAATTCTTGCTGAACATTTGTTTGAACAGCGTGAAGAGGATTTTAAACACACTTCATTTGACCGTGAAATAGCTTTTTATAAAAGTATATGTTCAGGTAATATGGAGCTTGTACGTATGTTTATGAAACCGCTTTTCAGTGAGGGGTGTGGAGTTTTAAGTGAAGATTCATTACAGAATTTGAAATATCATATGGTTGTGCTTGCTGCACTGATAGCACGTTACTGTATAAAGGGAGGAATGTCGCCTGAAGAATCTTACAGCATGAGTGATTTTTATATAATGAAAACCGACAAATGCAGGACAGAGGAAGAAGTGCGTGCAGTTCATACGGAAATGATTGAGGGATATACCGGAAAAATGAGAAATATAAAAATCAGCAAGGTATATTCAAAACAGATAGTACGTGCAGTGGATTATATAATATGTCATGCACACAGCCGTATTCTTCTTGATGAGGCGGCGGAATACCTTAAAATAAGTCCTGCCTATCTTTCAAGACTTTTCAAACAGGAAACAGGTACAGCTTTCAGTGAATATGTAAATAAATTAAAGATTGAAGAAGCTTCTTCACTTCTGCTTTTTACGGAATACAGCGACCTCGAAATAAGTAATCTGCTCGGTTTCAGTTCACAGAGTTATTTTATAAAGATTTTCAGAAAGCAGATGGGTCTTACACCGAAACAATACAAGAAACAATATAAGATACTTGATTTTTAATATGTCATTATTTTACTATTTTTATCATGGAAGTTATATATTTATGTGCAGAAATATAGTATGATAGATATATTGATAAACGTTATTTAAAAATGAGAGGAGTTTATTTAATGAAAAAAAATATATTAAAACGCTGTGCTGCTGTTTTTGCAGTGTGCAGTGTTATGGCATCGGCACTTTCCGTTGCACCTGTAACTGCAGGTGCGGCATCAAATATAATTGAAAATTCAACTTTTGACAGCAATACTTCAGGCTGGAGTACATACAAGGAAAGTGGCGGTGACTGTTCTCTTGGTGTTGAGGACGGCAGACTTGCCTTTAAAGTTGTCAATCAGGGTAAACTTAATTACGCAGTACAGTTGTGTTATGATATAGTTCCCCTTTATCAGAACGGCGTATACCGTCTTAAATTTGACATTTCCGCTACTGTTCCGAGATTTGTTGAGGCTATGATTCAGCAGAACGGCGGTACATATCAGGCTTATACGTGGAAAGGTATAGATGTTACTACCGAACCGCAGACCATTGATTATGAATTTACAATGGAAGAAGAAACGGACATTATGACAAAATTCTGTTTCAACTGCGGATTACAGGAAGATGACGGTGAACTTCCTGAGCATACAATTTATCTTGACAACGTTTCTCTTGAACTGATAGACGACAGTAATGTTGACTACAGTGTAACACGTCCGTATGAACCGCAGATAGTTACCAATCAGGTTGGTTATAAACCTGACAGCCGTAAAACAGCCGTATTCAAGAATATAACAGATGAAAGCGAGTTTTCTGTAATAAATGCCAATACAAATGAGACAGTCTATACAGGAAAACTTGAGAATGAAACAGTGAATACCTTGGCTGGTGAGACAAACTGGAAAGGTGATTTTTCAGAGGTTACGGAAGCAGGAAATTATTTTATAAAGTGCGGAAATCTCGATGATTCTTATACTTTTGAAATCTCGGACAATGTTTATACAAATTTGCTTGACGACAGTGTGAGAATGTTGTATTTACAGCGTTGCGGTATTGAAGTGAAAGATGATATTTTTGGTCACGAAGCCTGTCATAATACTCTTGCCACGGTTTATGGTACAGATGAGAAAATTGACGTTTCGGGCGGTTGGCATGATGCAGGTGATTATGGTCGTTATGTAGTTCCTGCGGCAAAGGCAGTTGCCGACTTGCTTTACGCATATGGTGCAAATCCGACACTTTATAGTGACAATATCGGTATTCCCGAGAGTAATAACGGTGTGCCTGATATTCTTGACGAAGTTCGTTATGAACTTGAATGGATGCTGAAAATGCAGAATAAAAATACAGGTGGTGTATATCATAAAGTTACCTGCGATACTTTCCCCGGTTATGTTATGCCTGAAGATGAAACAAAGCCCCTTATATTAATGCCCGAAACAACAACTTCTACTGCTGATTTTGCCGCTTCTATGGCTCTCGCCTATGAAATTTACAAAGACGTTGACGCAAATTTTGCAAATACTTGTCTTGAAGCAGCCGAAAAGGCTTATGTATGGGCAAAGGCAAATCCTGATAAACTTTATCTTGCAAACCCTAATGATATTACGACAGGTGCTTATGAGGACAAGTATGCAACAGATGAAATTTATTGGGCATCTGCACAGCTTTACCGTGCAACAGGTGACAGCAAATATCTTGAAAATATATCCGATACAACCGGTATGGACTGGTCAACAGTAGGTGATTACGGAAATATTGCTATTGTTACAATGGACGGCATAGACAAGGAATCTGATATTTATAAAAAAGCTTACAATAATATAATAAAACAGGCTGATAAATTTGTATCTGTATCTGAAAGGTCATGCTATGGTGTATCACAGTCAAAGTTCAACTGGGGCAGTAATATGACTATTGCAAATTCAGGTGTTATTCTTGGTATTGCATATCAGCTTACAGGTGAGCAGAAATATCTTAACAACGCACAGGGACAGCTTGATTATCTTCTTGGTGTTAATCCTGTAGGTGAATGTTTTGTAACCGGTTTCGGAACGGTATCACCGCAGAATCCCCACCACAGACCGTCAATGGCTAAGGATACCGCTATGAAAGGTATGTTGGTAGGTGGTGTTAACTCAGGTCTTGAGGACAGTGCCGCAAAAGCATATTGTCGTGACCTGCCTCCTGCAAAGTGTTATGTTGACAATTCTGAAAGCTATTCGACAAATGAAATAACTATTTACTGGAACTCACCTCTTACTTATCTCCTTTCACTGACTGAAAACAGTTCTTCACATAATTCCGATATTATGTGGGGTGACGCAAATTGCGATGATAAGGTTAATATTTCTGATGCAGTGCTTATAATGCAATCTATAGCTAATCCCGACGAATTTAAAATTTCAGAACAGGGTAAAATTAATGCCGATGTTGCAGACCACGGAAATGGTGTAACAGTAAAAGATGCTTTGGTAATTCAGTATGTTGAAATAAAAACTTTGACTACTAAAGACCTCCCGCTTTATTCTGATTTTGATTATGACAGTCTTGAAAATAATACTCCTTCTGTGACGACAACCACTACTACCGCAACAACAACTACAACTACAACAACAACAACAACTACTACTTCACCGTCTGTTTCAGGCATTAAAGATTACGGTACACCAATGAATGAAAAAGCTTCTGTGGTTGCAGATTTCAGAAAAGGTGAAACTCCCGTGTTCTTTGCTTCTGACGGCTGGACAAACGGAAGTTGTTTTGATTGCGGCTGGTATAAGGAAAATACATCTTTTGACGGCGGTGTTCTCAATCTCACGATTGATAAGGATAAAACAGGAAAGTATAATTATTCAGGTGCAGAGTACAGAACAGCGGATTTTTACCATTATGGCTACTACGAAACTTCAATGCAGGCAATAAAGAATGACGGTGTTGTATCTTCATTCTTCACATATACGGGTGAAACCGATAATAACCCGTGGGACGAAATTGACATTGAAATTCTCGGAAAAGATACTACAAAGGTACAGTTTAATTATTATACAAACGGTGTGGGAAATCATGAATATATGTACGACCTCGGTTTTGATGCGTCAGAAGGTTTCCACACATATGGTTTTGACTGGCAGTCCGACCATATCACATGGTATGTTGACGGTAAAGAAGTTTATACCGCAACAAAGGATATTCCGTCAACGGCAGGAAAGATTATGATGAACACATGGAACGGAATTGGTGTTGACGACTGGCTTAATGCTTTTGACGGCAAGACACCTCTTACAGCACGTTACCAGTGGGTAACATACAATAAACAGTAGTATCCTCTCAAATATAATGTGAAACAGGTCACCCGATAAATAAAGGGTGACCTGTTTTTTATTTCATACATTTATTACATTCAGAACAACAGCCGTGACACTTGTTGGTCTTTTTACTTCGTATGCACGTTCTTATTGCCAAAAACAGTGAAACAATTATTGTGGTTATAAGAAAAATATCAGTTATATTCATATTTTATCCTCCTATTACAGTGCCGATAATGTACACAGCAAAAGCCGCAACCCATGCAATAACACATTGCCATATAACTACTCCTACAGCCCACTTTGTACCGAGTTCACGCTTTATTGATGCGATAGCCGCAACACAAGGTGTGTAAATAAGTGAGAATACTAAAAGTGATGAAGCCGCTGCTGAACTCAGTGCCGTTGTTATGCCTTTGGAGAAAAGTATTTCAAGTGTTGAAACAACGCTTTCCTTAGCCATAAAACCACTTATTAATGATGTACAGATTCTCCAGTCGCCGAGACCGACGGGTTTCATAATCGGAGACAAAAGACCCGATATCATTGCAAGTATGCTGTCTTTTGAATCTTCGACCATATTGAAATGTGTATCGAAACTTTGCAGAAGCCATACAATAATAGTTGCTATAAGTATTACTGAAAATGCCCTTTGCAGAAAGTCCTTTGCCTTTTCCCATAGAAGCTGAACGACGTTTTTTGGAGCAGGCATACGGTAATTCGGGAGTTCCATTACAAACGGTACAGCCTCACCTCTGAAAAGTGTTCCCTTGTAAAGAAAGGCAATAAGGATTCCCATAATAATTCCGAAAAGATAAAGTGCAATCATAATCAGACCGCCGTGATTTTTGAAAAATGCGTTTACAAAAAAAGCATATATTGGAAGTTTTGCGGTACAGCTCATGAATGGTGTCAGGAGAATTGTCATTTTTCTGTCACGTTCGCTCGGCATTGTTCTTGTAGCCATAACAGCGGGAACGGTACAGCCGAAACCGATAAGCAGGGGAACTATACTTCTTCCTGAAAGTCCTATTTTTCGCAAAAGCTTATCCATAAAAAATGCAACTCTTGCAATATAACCGCTGTCCTCAAGAAGTGACAGGAAAAGAAACAGTGTTACAATAATCGGAAGAAAACTCAGAACACTTCCCACACCTGCAAAAATTCCGTCTATTATAAGACTGTGAAGTGTTTCGTTTACTTCTGCTGAAGCTAGTGCCTTGTCCGTGAGATTTGTAAGGGCATCAATGCCTTTTTCAAGCAGACCCTGAAGCCATGCACCTATTACGTTGAAAGTAAGCCAGAAAACAAGAGACATGATACATATAAACGACGGTATTGCCGTATATTTTCCCGTAAGTAATTTGTCTATCTTCTGACTTCTTATATGTTCCTTGCTTTCTCTTGGTTTGCGAACTGAGTTAAGGCAGACTTTATGTATATAGGAAAATCTCATATCTGCAATTGCCGCACTTCTGTCAAGACCCCTCTCCTTTTCCATTTGTGATACAATATGTTCAACCATTTCTTTCTCATTCTGTTCAAGCATAAGTTGGGAAATAATCAGCTCGTCTCCTTCGGTGACCTTTCCTGCCGAGAATCTTACGGGCAGACCTGCATTTTTGGCATGGTCCTGAATGAGATGACTTATTCCGTGCAGACACCTGTGAACTGCTCCGCCGTTGTCGCTTTCACTGCAAAAATCCTGTTTCTGCGGACGTTCCTGATAGTGTGCAACGTGTAAAGCGTGTTCTATAAGTTCTTCAATGCCCTCATTTTTTGCCGCCGAAATCGGTACAACAGGTACGCCCAGCATTAGCTCTATTTCGTTTACATCTATGCTTCCACCGTTTGAAGTTACTTCGTCCATCATATTAAGAGCGACAACCATTGGTATATCCATTTCAAGCAGTTGCATTGTGAGGTACAGATTTCTTTCAATGTTTGTAGCGTCAACTATATTTATAATAGCATGGGGTTTTTCTTCCAGTACAAAATTACGTGAAACTATTTCTTCCCTGCTGTATGGCGACATTGAATAGATACCGGGCAGGTCGGTCACTTTTGTATTGTCATGATTTTTTATAGGACCGTCCTTGCGGTCAACCGTTACACCGGGAAAGTTTCCGACGTGCTGGTTTGAACCTGTAAGACGGTTAAAAAGAGTGGTTTTTCCGCAGTTCTGATTTCCGACAAGAGCAAATTTAAGTTCAGTACTGTCGGGCAGTGGATTTCCGCTTCCTTTCGGGTGAAATTTTCCTCCCTCGCCAAATCCGGGGTGTTCGGGTTTACGTGATTTTACATTACTTTCAGGAACGGTTTTCTTTTCTTCAATCGGCTGTACTTCAATACAGTCTGCGTCGGCAAGCCTTAAAGTAAGTTCGTATCCGTGAATTTGTAGCTCCATAGGGTCGCCCATAGGTGCATATTTAATGACGGTAACTTCTGTTCCCGGAATAACTCCCATATCAAGAAAATGCTGTCTTAAAGCTCCTTCACCGCCAACGGACGTTATAACGGCATATTTTCCTATTTTCAGTTCTTTAAGAGTCAATTCATACCACTGCCTTTCTTTGTTATTGTATACTAACATTTTATCACATTATGAAATAATTG
>DETU01000081.1 GCA_002362175.1 Ruminococcus sp. UBA3280 | reverse complement strand
TTTATATGAAAATTATCTTATCAAGCAGGAATGATTTTTTTGAGAAATATTTTTTTTATTTTTATAATTGCCGTTTTTTCTGTATTTATATACAGTTGTTCCGAGCAAGTTCCCGAAATGAATAATTCAGATGATTTTTCTGTTTCAGATGAAAATAAGGAAACCGAAACAGTTACGGAAAACAAAACTTCTCCTGAACTTGAACACGCCGAAGGTGTTTATGTATATGACAATGCAAATCTTCTGAATAAAGAAGATTTTGACGAATGTAATGATTACGCTGAATTTTTATATGAAAATTATCTTATCAATACGGCAGTTGTTACAGTGTCAAGTCTTGACGGTCATACACCTGCGGAGTTTGCGGAAAAATCCTACAACGAGCTTTATGACGATGGTGAAAGCGGTCTGCTTCTTCTGATTAACAATGATACACACGTTGATTTTCTGTGTAAAAAAGGAAATTGTGTCGAGTATATTTCCGAAGATGATGAAAAGTCGGCATTTTATACGGCGACCCGTGAAATTGTGGATAACGACTATAAATCGGCGGTTCTTAGAATTATGAAACTTGCCGAAAACTGTCCTCAATATGTTTTTGACAATGCGGGAATTTTCAGTGTGGACGAAAAAAACGAACTTATTCAGTTTCTTGAAAATAAAAATATTTCCGTTGTTACGGTAAAAGGAAAGTCCGGAAAGGAATTATGTGAACAGTACAGAAAGCGTCTCTACAGCGACGGCAAAGGCTGTGTAATTATGATTGACAGTCAGTCGGGTGAGATTTTGGCGGACGGTGATTTGCCTGAAGATTACGATGATATTTTTGCAGAAGCAGGGAATAAAATACCGTCAGATTCATATATGATGGCTTTGATGTCTGTTATCGACAGAATAAGCGTCTAATCTTCATTTTTTATCATTGACTTGTCCGTCTTATACAAGTATAATAAACTTAACTATTTTTTGCGAAAGGAAGGAAATTAATATGAGTGAAAAGGAAATGTTTACCGAAGTACTGGATAATTTTCCGGTTCTTGTGAAGCAGAATCCCGATTCTGTAAAGGAAAAGATAACAAATCTGTTTTTTGATTTTCTTGAATTGTCACATCTTTACGATTCGGCAATTGAAGTCACAAAAACTTATCTTAATATACTTGACAGTGAATTTAAAGTGAAATTTCAGCGTAATCCGATTCACACAATTGAAAGCCGTCTGAAATCTCCGCAGTCCATAATAGGAAAGTTACAGAAGAAGGAACTTCCGCTCACTCCCGAATCGGCAAGGAAGAATCTTCTTGACATTGCAGGAATAAGAGTAACCTGTTGTTATATAAGTGATATATACGCTATAGTCGATATGCTGTGTCAGCGTGATGATTTTACGGTAATAAAGAAAAAAGACTACATAAAAAAACCGAAACCGAGCGGTTACAGAAGTTATCATCTTATAGTGAATGTACCCGTTTATCTGTCGGGCGGTAAACAGTATGCACCCGTTGAGATTCAGATAAGAACTATTGCAATGGATTTCTGGGCAAGTCTTGAACATCAGCTTAAATACAAGCCGTCGGCTTCAATAACTCCCGAAATTTCCGAAGAACTGCGTGAATGTGCCGAGAGAATAGCCGAAACGGATTTGCAGATGCAGAGAATCTTTATGGAAATAAATGACTTGGACTGATGATAAAAAAATGACCTTTGAGGGTCATTTTTTTGTGCCTGAAAAAGATGATATAATACAGAATATAAAAAATACTGCAATATTTGCCGTAACGATTGTTGCACCTACGGGCGTACCGTAAAGAAGTGATACGAAAAATCCGATTCCCGCACATATCACAGAAATTACAGCCGAGCATAAAATTACACTTTTAAAACTCCTGAAAATCCGCATTGCAGTTATTGACGGGAAAATTATAAGTGCGGAAATCAGCAGAGAACCAACAAGGCTCATGGCAAGGACTATGATTAAAGCTGTGGTTACGGCAATGATTAAATTGTATGTATCGGAATCTATGCCCGTTGCCTTTGAAAAATTTTCGTCAAAGGTTACGGCGAATATTTTGTTGTAAAAAAGTACGAATATACATATTACAATGGCAGAAAGTCCTATACACAGCCATACCTGTTCCTTTTTAAGTGTGAGGATTGATGTTGAACCGAAAAGGGTACTGCATACGTCGCCTGCAATGTTCGCAGATTTTGAAAACATATTTATAAGCATATATCCGACTGCCAACGCACCCACCGAAATCATAGCAACGGCAGCGTCACCGCGGATTTTTGTATTTCTTCCCGTACGCAGTATTAAAACCGCTGATATTACCGTTATCGGAAGAATTATTATCATCTGATTCGTGATGCCCGTTACAGTCGCCACCGCTAAAGCACCGAAAGCAACGTGAGAAAGACCGTCACCGATAAATGAGAATCTTTTCAGTACAAGAGTTACTCCGAGCAGGGAGGCACATAGTGCCACAAGAAGTACCACTATAAGAGCATAGCGTACAATCGGAAACTGAAAGTAATACTGAATTTTTTCAGCCATTCTGTTCACCGCCTTCCGTTTCAATAAAATTCATACCTGTCTTGCTTGTCAGATAATTTTCTTTAGTACCGAAAAACAGTTGTTTTTTGCCTATATGCAGGATATGTGAAGCGTATTTCAGTGCGGCGTTCAGGTCATGGGAGACCATGATGATTGTTATGCCGTCACGGTTAAGTTTTGCGATAAGTTCATAAAGGTCGGACTGTGCTTTAGGGTCAAGTCCCGTAACAGGCTCGTCAAGCAGGAGCATTTTTCTTGTTGCACACAATGCACGGGCGAGAAGTACTCTCTGTTGCTGTCCTCCTGAAAGTTCCCTGTAACAGCGTCCGGCGAGTTCTTCAATGTGGAGTTGTTTCATGGTATTTTCGGCAAGAGCTTTTTCGGCTTTGTTATAGAACGGTCTTAAACCGCATTTTGCAAGACAGCCTGAAAGTACAATTTCCCTTACCGATGCGGGAAAATCCCTCTGCACAGGTGTCTGTTGAGGAAGATAGCCGATTTCCTTGGCTTTGAAACCGTCGCACCATTTTATTTCACCGCTGAGTTGTGGTTTCAGTCCGAGAAGTGCTTTTATCAGTGTACTTTTTCCCGAGCCGTTTTCACCGAGAATACACAGATAGTCACCGCTGTTAACGGTAAAATCAAGATTTTCGGTAACAATTCCGTCCTCATAGCCGAGAGTGGCATTTCTGCAAATTATCTGTTTACTCATTAATTAAGTGCCTCTTTTAATACATCAAGATTTGATTTCATGATTGAAATATAGGTTGTCCCGTTTTTTATCTGTTCGGAAGTTACGGACTGAATTGAATCGAGTGTCACAATTTTCTGATTCTGAGATTCAGTCCCCGAAATTATAGCTTCAGCAATTGATGCGTCAGAACCTTCTATAGTAAAGACTGTATCTGTGTTCAGTTCGTTGATTTTATCTGCAAGGAAAGTTATAGTTTCAAAACTTGCTTCTGTTTCCGCACTGCAACCTGAAAAAGCTGCATAGTAGTCAAGACCGTAATCATCAACGAGATAGCGGAACGGAAAGCGGTCGCCGAAAACAAGTGTTTTTTCTTTTACTGATGAAAGAACGGTTGAATATTCATTATCAAGTATTTTAAGTTCATCTGTATATGATTTTAAGTTATTACGGTAATCGTGGGCGTTTTCAGGGTCAACGGAACATATTTCGTCAGCAATTACATTGCATAACTTTTCTGCATTTCCGAGAGACAACCATATGTGTTCATCATATTCTGCTTCTTCGTCGTGGTCATGATTTTCTTCGTCACAGTCCTGCATACCCTCTTTTATTTCTTCCTCCTTTACGGAATTTCCGAGAGATTCAAGCAGATTCACTGTTTTCATATCTTTGTTTTTTGCTTCACTTACAGCGTCCTTTGTCCATTCGTCAGACTCTCCGCCTATATATATAAAGAGGTCACATGACGAAATCTTCACCATATCGTCTATAGTCGGCTGATAGCTGTGCATATCCGAACCGTTGGCAAGGAGATATGTTATATTGAAATCTTTTGTGTGTTCACCGAGAATTTCCCTTACCCAGTCGTATTCCGGAAAAACGGTACATATAATATGTTTTTTTCCGTCGTCTTTTTCGGCAGAAGCAGAACTACAGCCGGTAAAACTGCATAAAGCGAGTGAACAGCATAAAGCAAGTGAAAAAACTTTCCTGAACATAAAAAACCTCCGTAAAAATAAAGCACACTGTAAATACAGCATAACATGAATTTGAAAATGAAAATCATTCTCAGTTTCAGATTATACCACATATACAATGTGCTGTCAATAGTTTTTTACAAAAAAATATTATATTCCGCTGTTGCCATAGTTGGAGAGAACTCTTGCGGACGGGTCGTTGACGTTGCAACCATCCCATTTTTTGTTGGGCATCCAGAAGTCAACGACCATTTCACTTTGTTCAGGATAATATTTCTCAAAAATTTCACGGTAAAGCAGTGATTCTTTTGTAAAGGGTTTTGCGTGGGAATATTTTTCGGATTTTTCGGTAAATTCCTCATCTGTATAATAATTCTCTGCGTACTCTTTGAGGTAGTCAACCATAGAATGTCCCACAGCGTCGGAGAACGCAGCTTTTTCACGGTAAAGAATATCATGAGGTAAATAGTCTCCCTCAAAAGCGTGACGGAGCAGGTATTTTCCTTTGTTGTACCTGTTCAGTTTCATTTCGGGGTCAACTGCCATTACATATTTTACAAAGTCCAAATCACCAAAAGGCACTCTTGCTTCAAGTGAGTTGACGGAAATACATCTGTCAGCCCTGAGTACGTCGTACATATTCAGCTCTTTTACTCTCTTGACTGATTCTTTCTGAAATTCTTCTGCTGACGGTGCAAAATCAGTATATTTATAACCAAAAAGTTCGTCTGAAATTTCACCTGTCAGAAGTACACGGATATCGGTCTGTTCGTGAATAGCTTTACAGAGAAGATACATTCCCATACTTGCACGGATTGTAGTAATATCATAAGTGGCAAGTAATTTTATTACTGTATCAAGAGAATCAAGTACATCTTCTTTTGTGATGATAACTTCCGTGTGGTCACTTCCTATGTAGTCGGCAACCTGTTTTGCATATCTTAGGTCGATAGCGTCGGTGTTCATACCAATGGCGAACGTTTTTATAGGTTTACTGCTTTTCTGCTGTGCAACGGCACATACAAGTGAAGAATCAAGTCCGCCCGAAAGCAGAAAACCAACTTTTGCGTCTGCTGAAAGTCTCTTTTCTATACCTGCAACAAGCTTGTCATGAATATTAATGCATACTGTTTCAAGGTCGTCGTGAATTACTTCCTTTACTTCTGTAATGTCGCAGTAGCATATAAACTGACCGTTTTTATAGTAGTGACCTGTCGGGAAAGGCATTATTTTTTTAACAATGTCAACAAGATTTTTAGGTTCGCTTGCAAAGACAATGCTGTTATTTTCGTCATAACCGTAATAAAGTGGACGTATGCCGATAGGGTCACGTGCTGCGATAAATTCATGTTCCTTGCTGTCATAAATTATACACGCAAATTCAGCATCAAGAGCTACAAACATATCAACACCCATTTCCTTATACAAGGGGAGCAGGATTTCACAGTCACTGTCACTCTTAAATGAATATCCTTTTTCTATAAGCTTTTCTCTTATCGGAAGAAAACCGTAAATTTCGCCGTTGCATACAGAGTAATTTCCGTCAAGTTCAAAGGGCTGCATACCTTCGGGAGTAAGACCCATAATTGAAAGTCTCTGAAAACCTAAAACACCGTCTTTCAGGTCAATAATACGGCAGTCGTCAGGACCTCTTGAAACTGTGGCTTCAAGACCTTTTGTAACTTTTTCCATACCGCCGTACTGTCCACAGTAACCCATAATTGTACACATAATAACATTCCTCTCTTTTTCACTTATGTATTTTTTCGTCAAATTTATTTTTACTGCTTGCACCTGAAACGTCAAGCGGATAATTTCCCGTAAAACAGCCATTACAGAAACCGATACCGCTGTTTATAAGCCGTCCGAGAGATTCAGCAGGCAGGTATGCAAGTGAGTCTGCACCGATAAATCCGGCAATTTCGCTGATATTGTCGTATTTGCAGGCAATAAGGTTTTCTTCGGAATCTATGTCAGTTCCGAAATAACACGAATGAACAAACGGCGGCGAGGAAATTCTTACGTGAACCTCTTTCGCACCTGCTTCACGCAGAAGCCGTACGATTCTCGCACAGGTAGTGCCTCTTACAATTGAATCATCAATCATAATGACACGTTTTCCCTGAACAGTCTCCTTTATGACATTCAGTTTTATTTTTACGGCACTTTCACGCTGATTCTGTGACGGCTGAATAAAACTTCTTCCAATATATTTGTTTTTGATAAAACCCGTTCCGTAAGGTATTCCGCTCGCACGTGAGTAGCCAAGTGCGGCATCAAGTCCCGAATCGGGAACACCTATTACTATATCGGCATCGACAGGACTGCTTTCCGACAATATTTCTCCTGCCTTTATTCTTGCATGGTGGACGGAAGTTCCCTCAATTATCGAATCTGGACGTGCAAAATATATGTACTCAAATATACAGATATTTTCTTTTTTGTTGCAGTGCGTGGTGATTGAACGAAGTTTACCGTCGCTTATTACTATTATTTCTCCTGCTTTCACGTCACGCAGGAACTTTGCTCCTACTGTGTCAAGTCCGCACGATTCAGATGAAACGACATACGCACCGTCATGTGTAATGCCTATGCAGAGCGGTCGGAAACCGTCGGGGTCACGGAATGCTATAAGTTTTGTGGCTGTCATAAGTATGCACGAATAAGCACCTTTTATATGTGGCATTGCACGTTCTACCGCTTCTTCCGTAGAACTACACGAAAGGCGTTCCCTCACTATTGAATAGGCAATAGCTTCTGTGTCGGACGTTCCGTGAAATATTGCTCCCGACAGTTCAAATGATTTACGCAGTTCTGCGGCATTTATAAGATTGCCATTGTGGACGAGGGCAAGGTTTCCCTTTATATGACGGATAACAAGCGGTTGTATGTTGTTGTGGTTTTTTCCGCCGAAAGTCGAATATCTTACATGACCTACTGCCATATTTCCCTTACCGAGTCTGTCAAGTTCCTCACGGTTGAAAACTTCCGATACAAGACCGTCGGCTTTTTTGTGATTTATAATGCCGTCGTCACATACTGCAATGCCGCAGCTTTCCTGTCCTCTGTGCTGGAGTGCGTACAGTCCGAAATATACGGACGATGCAACATCAGCCGTATTTTTTTCGTATATTCCGAAAACCCCACATTCCTCGTGCATTTCGTCAAACATAAATATTACCGCCTTTACAAATACTGTTCATTTATTTTATCAATTATTTCCGATGCCGCTATGACTTTTTTTCTGCGGTTGTTCATTGCGTACTGTTCAAGGTATGCATGAGCTTCTTCCTCTGTCATTTTCCTGTACTGCATCAGCATGAATTTTGCCTTGTCAATCATGCGGATTTCGTCTATTTTACGTTCAAGTCTTACGGTTTCCTCGTAAAGTTTCCATGAACGGTGCATAGCTATATCTATTGTTTTTGCAAGCTGATAGAGTGTACTCTTGTTAAAAGGTCTGCCGATTATTATAATACCTGTTTTTTCTGCACGTTCTCTGAGTTTTTCGGCATTTTCCGCTTTTGTGATAAATATGCAGTTTGCGGCGGTATTTTCTATAATGTACTCGGCAAGTTCCGTTCCCGAAGAATCGGAAAGGGGTGCATATATCAGTGCAAGCTCACAGGGGGCATTTGAATCGAAAATGTTCTTTGCCTGATATGCCGTATCCGCCGACCTTATATTGCAGTGAAATGATTCCCGCATAAATTCGGAAAGCACCTCGCCGGCATTTTTATTGCTTGAAATTATAAGAACGTTTTCCAAAGCGAACCTCCGTTAAAGACTGTAGAAGTATTTTTTGTCCTCGAAAGCCTCCTTGTCATATGCGGACGAATATTCTTTCCATTCGTTACGGCGTTCGGAGAGTACAGGTGCAAGAACTTTTTCAGGAATGTATTTTTTCAGAAACTCTGATTTTTCCGCAAGTTCTGCTGCTTCCGAAATATCTGACGGTAATTTTTCACCGTTGCAGGTATTTTCAGCAGGAAGTTTAAGATTATTTTCTATTCCTTCAAGAGCGGCATAAATCATCAGCCCGAAAACATAATAGGGATTGCACGCACAGTCGGGAGCTCTGAGAATAATCGGTGATTCATTGCTGTCTATTCTTATGAGCTGGTTGTTTTCGTCATGTGACCATACTATATTTCTTGGTGCTGAAAATTCTCCCAAACGGCTGTATGAGTTTACGGTGGAATTTGTAAAAACGGTAAATTCACGTATATATTTCATTATGCCTGCTGCTGCGTTGTTCAGGACGGGCAAAATATCTTCCGTTTTTTCATTGTTCAGGAGTTCGCTGTCCCTGAAAATACTGAAACTTATGTGCATACCGTTTCCGCAGTCGTTTCTTACAGGTTTCGGCATGAAGCTTGCGTGTACGCCGTGCTGGTGTGCAACGGATTTTACAGCAGACTTGAAACTTAAAAATGTGTCGGCTGATTTAAGTGCAGATGCGGCATTGAAGTCTATTTCATGCTGACCGTTTCCGCTTTCATGACGTGAAGAAACGGGGTGTATTCCCATTTGTTCAAGAGTAATGCAGACATCACGGCGGATATTTTCACCTTTGTCGTCGGGTGCAATGTCACAATATCCTGCATAGTCGTGGGGAATTTTTGTCGGCAGACCGTTTTCATCGGTACGGAAAAGACAAAATTCGCAGGAAGTGCCAAAACGGAAACAGTAGCCCTTTGAAACGGCATTTTTCATTGCTTTTTTAAGGAAATATCTTCCGTCACCCTCAAAATGAGTACCATCGGCATATTTTATATAGCAGAACATTCTTATAACACGTCCCTGCTGCGGTCTCCATGGAAGAACGGTCATTGTGTGGGGGTCGGGGAAAAGAAACAAATCTTTTCCGTCCGCACTTGAAAAACCCTGTATTTTTTTTGCTGTTATTCTTGAACCGTGTTCAAACACTGAAGCAAGTTCGGAAGAAAGAACAGATATATTTTTAAGTTTTCCGTTTATATCACAGAAAGTAAGTTTTACGAATTTAACGTCATTTTCCTCTACATACTGCAAAATTTCGTTTTCAGAATAAACCATAAAAGAAACCCTCCGTTATTTAATATTTGTATATCCCATAAGGTAATTGTCAACTTCCGCAGCTGCGTCACGTCCCTCACGTATTGCACGTACAACAAGCGACTGTCCTATGTGCATATCACCTGCTGTGAATACTTTTTCAATATTGGTGGCAAATTTTCCTGTTTCCGTCCTGACGTTTGTGCGTTCATTCAGTTCAACACCGAAAGCTTCCGCAACATAGTTCTGACAGCCTGTAAATCCTGCGGCTATCAGGCACAGTTCACACGGAATAATCTGCTCACTTCCTTCGATTTCCTGCGGAACTTTCCGACCGCTTTCGGCATTTGTCACAAAACGGAGTTTTACTGTCTTGATTCCTGAAAGCCTGTTGTTTTCGTCCTTTATGAACTCTTTTACGGTAGTTTCGTAAATTCTCGGGTCGTGTCCGAAAACGGCAATCGCTTCTTCCTGACCGTAGTCTGTCTTGCATACTCTCGGATATTCCGGCCACGGATTGTTTTCTGTACGTTCGTCGGGGAGTTTGGGCATCATTTCAAGCTGTACAACCGATTTACAGCCATGTCTTACAGAAGTACCCACACAGTCGTTTCCCGTATCTCCGCCACCTATGATAACAACGTTTTTATCCTTTGCGGAGATATAATTTCCGTCGGAAAGTCCGCTGTCCAGTAAACTTTTTGTTGTGGCTTTCAGGAAGTCAACCGCAAAGTAAATGCCTTCCGCATCACGTCCGTCTGCCTGAATATTTCGGGGATTTGAAGAACCGCACGCAAGAACAACAGCGTCAAAACCGTCCATAATATCACCTGCAGAAGTATTGTTTCCGACATCAGCATTTGTGACAAACTGTACTCCTTCCGCTTTCATGAGTTCGACACGGCGTTCAATTATATTCTTTTCAAGTTTCATGTTTGGTATTCCGTACATTAACAGACCGCCGATTCTGTCCGAGCGTTCAAATACCGTTACATAATGACCTCTTTTGTTGAGTGTGTCAGCTGTTGCAAGTCCCGACGGTCCTGAACCGATTACGGCGATTTTCTTACCGCTTCTTAATTTCGGAATCTGCGGAACTATAAGACCGTTTGCAAAACCGTTTTCAATAATTGCGTTTTCGTTTTCCCTTACCGAAACAGGTTCGCCGTTAAGTCCGCAGGTACAGGCTTTTTCACAGAGTGCAGGACATACACGTGAAGTAAATTCGGGAAAGTTATTTGTCATAAGCAGACGTTCAAGTGCCTGTTCTTTCTGCTCATGATAAAGCAGGTCGTTCCATTCGGGTATCAGATTATTAAGTGGACAACCCGAAATCATACCTTTCAGCATTTTTCCGTTCTGACAGAAAGGAACTCCGCAGTCCATACATCTTGCCGCCTGTAAACGTCTCTGTTCCTCATTCAGCGGAGTATGGAACTCATTGTAGTTTTTTATTCTTTCAAGAGGGGAGACAGCATTGCTGTCCACCCTGTTATATTCAAGAAATCCTGTAGGTTTTCCCATAACTCATGCCTCCTTGGTGATAAGATAGAACGCTTCAATTTCAGCCTGTTCACTGCTCATTCCCTTTTCTTCGAGGGAAAGAACCGCACTTCTGATTTCAGCGTAATCATGTGGAATAATCTTCTTGAAACTCGGTATATACGCACTGAAATTTTCAAGTATGCGTTTTGCTTTTTCCGAACCTGTAGCTTTGGCGTGTTCTTCAATTATTTCTTTCAGTTCAATAATGTCATATTTTTCCGTAACGGTTTCAAGAGAAACGAGAGATTTATTTAACTTCATATATAAGTCCCTGTCCTCGTCAAGAACATATGCAATACCGCCCGACATACCTGCGGCAAAATTTTTTCCTGTTTTTCCGAGAATTACCGCACGTCCGCCTGTCATGTACTCACAGCCGTGGTCTCCGACACCCTCGCAGACCGCAACAGCTCCCGAATTTCTTACGCAGAAGCGTTCTCCTGCAATACCATTGATAAAGGCTTTACCTGAAGTAGCACCGTAAAGTGCAACGTTGCCTGCAATAATATTTTCCTCCGCCATGAATCCTGATTTGTCAGGAGGACAAAGAATAAGTTTTCCGCCTGAAAGACCTTTGCCGAAATAGTCGTTGCTGTCGCCGTGAAGTTCAAGAGTGAGACCTTTTGGAATGAAAGCACCAAAACTCTGTCCGCCGCTGCCGTGGCATTTTATGGTAAAAGTATCGTCGTCAAGAACATTGTCACCGTAGCGCCGTGTTATTTCCGCACCGAAAAGCGTACCTAAAGCACGGTCTGTATTTACAACATTTATTTCAATGGTTTTCTTGGTCTTTGTTTTTAAAGCAGAACCGAGTTTTTTCATGATGATTTTCTTGTCAACTGTCTCATTAAGTCTGAAATCATATATATCATCAGGTCTGAAAGACTGTTTTTCGTCTGTACGGACGTTACAGAGTATTTCCGAAAAATCTATTTTATCACTGTCGGGAATATTTTTCTTATGGAGCAGGTCTGTGCGTCCTACGAGTTCGTCAACTGTACGAATACCGAGTTTTGCCATATATTCACGGAGTTCCTGTGCAACGAAGTGCATGAAATTAATGATATATTCAGGTTTGCCCTGAAAACGCTTTCTTAGTTCGGGATTCTGTGTGGCTATACCCATGGGACAAGTATCAAGATTGCAGACCCTCATCATTACACAGCCCATTGTTACAAGAGGAGCGGTGGCAAATCCAAATTCTTCAGCACCGAGAAGTGCGGCAACAAGAACGTCACGACCTGTCATAAGTTTGCCGTCGGTTTCGATTACTACACGTGAACGCAGACCGTTCATGATAAGTGTCTGATGTGCTTCTGCTAAACCAAGTTCCCAAGGAAGTCCTGCATTGTAGATTGAACTTTTCGGAGCAGCACCCGTTCCGCCGTCGTATCCTGAAATAAGGATAACTTGAGCCCCTGCCTTTGCAACACCTGCCGCAACAGTTCCGACACCTGCTTCCGAAACGAGTTTAACGGAAATACGTGCATTTTCGTTAGCGTTTTTCAGGTCATATATAAGCTGTGCAAGGTCTTCAATTGAGTATATGTCATGGTGCGGAGGAGGGGAAATAAGTCCCACGCCTGCGGTTGAATGACGTGTCTTGGCAATCCAAGGATATACCTTTCCTGAAGGCAGATGTCCGCCCTCTCCGGGTTTTGCACCCTGAGCCATTTTAATCTGTATTTCCTTTGCTGATACAAGGTATTCACTCGTTACACCGAAACGTCCTGAAGCTACCTGTTTTATCGCTGAACATCTGTCGGATTTCAGACGTTCGGGACTTTCACCGCCCTCGCCTGAGTTTGATTTTCCGCCGATACGGTTCATGGCAATTGCCATACATTCGTGTGCCTCCTGTGAAATAGAACCATACGACATCGCACCCGTCTTGAAACGTCTGCATATACTTTCAACACTTTCTACTTCGTCAATCGGAATACCGCCGTTTTCGTCAAATTTAAAATCGAGCAGACTTCTTAAAGTAAGGTTGTTATCCTCACGGTTGAGACATTCGGAGTACTCCTTGTAAGTATTGTAATTGCCTGTGCGTGATGCTTCCTGCAACAAGTGAATGGTTTCGGGGGTATAGAGGTGACTGCTTTTACCGCTTCGGAGTTTATGACTTCCCGAACTGCTTAACGTACTGTTTACGGAAAGACCGAGAGGGTCAAATGCCGAGTTATGACGGGATTCGGTCTGCCTGCTTATATCATCAAGAGTTATACCGCCGATACGACTTACTGTACCTTTGAAGTACTTTTCTGTTACTTCGTGGGAAATTCCGACAGCCTCGAAAAGTTTTGAACCTTGATAGGACTGTATGGTAGATATGCCCATTTTTGAGGCAATTTTCACAATACCGTGAAGTACTGCGTTGTTGTAGTCGGTTTCTGCTGCATAGAAATCCTTGTCAAGCATACCTGTATTAATCAGGTCACGTATAGTTTCCTGTGCAAGATAGGGGTTTACGGCACAAGCACCGTAGCCGAGAAGTGTAGCGAAATGGTGTACTTCACGTGGTTCTGCACTTTCAAGAATCATTGCAACGGCAGTACGCTTTTTGGTTGATACAAGATGTTGCTGGAGTGCCGAAACGGCAAGCAATGACGGAATAGGTGCATGATATTCGTCAACGTCACGGTCTGAAAGAATAAGAATATTTGCACCGTCACGGTAAGCTTTGTCTGCATCAATGAAAAGACGTTCGATAGCTCTTTCAAGCGGAGTGCCGATATAGTATGTAATCGGAATAACAGTAGTTTTCAGACCCTTTACTTTCATGCTCTTGATTTTAAGCATATCAGTACTTGTAAGTATGGGGTTTTCTATTTTGAGGACGTGGCAGTTTTCGGGTTTTTCCTCAAGAATATTTCCGTCCTCACCTATGTAAACGCTTGTATCGGTTACAATTTCCTCACGGATAGCGTCAAAAGGAGGATTTGTGACCTGTGCGAAAAGCTGTCTGAAATAGTTGAAAAGCGGAATATTTTCATTGTCAAGAGGCGGAAGCGGAACGTCCGAACCCATTGAGGCAATAGGTTCTGCACCGTTTTCAGCCATGGGCAGAATACTTGTTCTGATATTTTCGTAGGAATAACCAAAAGCTTTCTGAAGTTTTAAAAGTTCGTTGTGTGTATATGTGCGGACATTTCTGTTTGGAATATGCAGATTGTAGAGATGTACAAGATTTGCGTCAAGCCATTCGCCGTATGGTTTCTGAGATGCATAGAAACTTTTTATTTCGTTGTCGTCGATAAGCCGACCTTGCTTTGTATCGGCAAGGAGCATTTTTCCGGGACGGAGACGGTCTTTTCTGATAATTTTTTCAGGAGGAATGTCAATACAGCCTGTTTCTGATGAAAGAATAAGAAAACCGTCACTTGTTATTACGTATCTTGACGGACGCAAACCGTTTCTGTCAAGTACTGCACCCATAATGTCGCCGTCTGAAAAAAGAATTGAGGCAGGACCGTCCCAAGGCTCCATCATTGTTGCGTAATACTGATAAAAATCGTATTTTTCTTTGGAAATGGTACGGTTATTCTTCCACGGTTCAGGAATGGTAATCATCACTGCAAGCGGTAACGGCATACCTGACATCACCATAAATTCAAGTGAATTGTCAAGTCTTGCGGAGTCTGAACCCTCTATATTTATGGCAGGAAGAATCTTATGCATATCGTTTTTGAGTGCCTCGCACGACATTGTTTCCTCACGGGCAAGCATCTTGTCTGCGTTTCCTGTGATTGTGTTTATTTCGCCGTTGTGGACTATAAAACGGTTTGGGTGTGCTTTCTGCCAGCTCGGATTTGTGTTTGTCGAAAAACGTGAGTGAACCATTGCGATAGCCGATTCAAATTCTTCACTCTGTAAGTCACAATAAAATTTGCGGAGTTCGTCAACAAGGAACATTCCCTTATATACTATTGTTCTTCCGGAAAGCGATACAACATAGGTATTTTCATTTGACTGCTCAAATATACGTCTTGCAACAAAAAGCTTTCTGTCAAAATCAAGACCTTTCGGGCAGTTTTCGGGACGTTTAACAAAACCCTGCATTATATACGGCATACTGTCAAGGGCTTTCTGTCCGAGAACCGACGGGACAGACGGTACTTCCCTCCAGCCGAGAAACTCCATGCCGTTTCTCTGAATGATAATCTCAAACATCTTTTTTGCCTGATTGCGTTTGAGTTCGTTCTGCGGAAAGAAAAACATTCCAACGCCGAAATCTCCCTCACTGCCTATGTCAAAACCGAGTTTTGCGGTTTCCTTTTTAAAGAAGGAATACGGCATCTGTACGAGTATTCCTACTCCGTCGCCTGTTTTTCCTTCTGCGTCCTTACCTGCACGGTGTTCAAGCTTTTCTACTATTTTAAGGGCGTTTTCGACTACTGTCCTTGATTTTTCGCCTTTGATATTTACAACCGCACCAATACCGCAGTTGTCGTGTTCAAACTGGGGGCGATAAAGTCCCTGCTGAGAGAACGGGGATTCTGTTCTGAAATTATCCATAATATTTCACGCCTTTCCGGTACGTTTCGCCGTTGAACCGCACCTCAAAATAAAAAAGAACGCCCATACAGGCATAATTAACCTGTAATGAACGTCCTTGTTCTTAAAACATATTAACACGCACAACGGAAAATGTCAAGAGAGTTTTTTATAAATATGAAAGTTTTGTGAAATGTTTACTGTAAGCTTATACAAACTGATAAAAAAATGTCTGTTTTGCCGAAACTTTAAAATTTCTATTGACAAAATGCAAATTTGGGTATATACTGTCATTGTGAACAGCAAAGGGGCTGCGGACATTAAGTCTGTAGCCCTCTGTTTTTTTAAGTACTTAAATTCCATACACAACGGGGTGTATGATGTCCTGAGTTTTCGGGGTATCGTACGCCCTTTTGTTATTTTTGCTGGTCGGTAAAAAAGGGAGGTATTTTTTATGGTTGATTCAGTTGAAAAAATTCTTGAACAGGTAAACGACAATGTTTTCGGAGTCTGGTTTCTGATTGCGGTTGCCCTTGTGTTTTTTATGCAGGCAGGTTTTGCAATGGTGGAAACAGGTTTCACAAGAGCCAAGAACGCAGGCAACATCATAATGAAGAACCTTATGGACTTCTGTATCGGTACAGTTGTATTTATTCTGATAGGTTTCGGATTTTTACTCGGTGAAGATGTCTGCGGACTTATCGGTAAACCCGGTTTTGACATCTTTACATCATACAATAACTTTGATTTTTCAAATTTTATCTTTAACCTTGTTTTCTGTGCAACAACGGCTACAATCGTTTCAGGAGCAATGGCGGAAAGAACAAAGTTCCTTTCATACTGTGTATATTCGGGCATTATAAGTGCATTGGTATACCCGATAGAAGCACACTGGATTTGGAACAGCGACGGCTGGCTTTATCAGATGGGATTCCATGATATTTCAGGTTCATGTGCGATTCATATGGTCGGTGGCATTTCAGCACTTATCGGTGCAAGTATTCTCGGACCAAGAATCGGCAAGTTTACCAAAACAGAAGACGGCAAAATAAAAGTAAACGCTATTCCCGGACATAACCTCACAATCGGTGCATTGGGTGTATTTATACTTTGGTTCGGCTGGTACGGCTTCAATCCTGCTGCATCACAGTCGGTTGAAATGCTCGGTTCAATCTTCCTTACAACAACTATCGCTCCTGCAATTGCAACAGTAACCTGCATGGTATTTACATGGATTAAATACGGCAAGCCTGATGTCTCAATGTGTCTCAACGCTTCACTTGCAGGACTTGTCGGAATAACGGCAGGCTGTGACGTTCTTGACGCTTTTGGTGCTATATGCGTTGGTATTGTTTCAGGATTTCTCGTATGTTTCGGTGTATGGTTTTTGGACTATGTGCTTCACGTTGACGACCCTGTAGGTGCTGTGGCAGTACACATGATGAACGGTCTTTGGGGTACTATAGCAGTAGGACTTTTCGCAACAGACAAAGCTCCCGGTTTTGCAATCGCACAGGACGGCGGTGCAAGCGGTATCTGCAACACAGGTCTTTTCTATGGCGGTGGTTTTGAACTTCTCGGAAAACAGTTGCTTGGTATTCTTGCTGTAGGTACATGGACAGCAGTAATGATGTTTATTGTATTTGAAATAATCAAGCATACAATCGGTCTCAGGGCAACAAAACAGGAAGAAGTACTTGGTCTCGACATTACTGAACACGGTCTTGTTTCTTCTTATGCCGACTTTGCTCCTGCAATGAGTGAAGCAATGCTTGGCTATACTGAAGATGATGCAAAGAGTGTTACAAGAGTACCTGTAGAAAAGGCGGTTGAAATTGAGAGCTATACAGCTCCTTCACCTGATGAGGAACACCCGAAGATGACAAAAATTGTGGCAATTTTCAAACAGCAGAAATTACAGGACTTTATTTCCGCAATGGAAAAGATAGATGTAACAGGTGTTACCGTTACTCACGTTCTCGGCTGTGGCACACAAAAGGGACAGACGGAATATTATCGTGGTGCTAAGATTGAAGTAAACCTGCTCCCGAAAGTAAAGGCTGAAATAGCAGTCTGTGCAGTACCTGTTAACAAGGTAATTGATGCGGCACGTTCTGCACTTTATACGGGACATATCGGTGACGGAAAACTTTTCATATATGATATTGAAAACGTTATAAAAGTACGTACAGGTGCAACAGGATACGAAGCACTCAGTGACGAAGAAGAATAATTCAGGGAGAATAAAAAATGTCAGCAAAGTATATATTTGTAACAGGCGGAGTGGTTTCGGGACTCGGAAAAGGCATAACGGCGGCATCACTCGGCAGACTGCTCAAACAGCGTGGATATAAGGTGACAATACAGAAATTTGACCCGTATATAAATGTTGACCCCGGAACGATGTCGCCGTATCAGCACGGCGAGGTTTTCGTTACAGACGATGGTGCGGAAGCGGATTTGGACTTGGGTCACTATGAAAGATTCGTTGACGAAAATCTTTCCGTCAATTCAAATGTTACGACAGGTAAAATTTACTGGAATGTCATAAACAAGGAACGTCGTGGGGACTATCTCGGCGGAACAGTTCAGGTAATTCCCCATATCACCAACGAAATAAAAGACAAGGTTTATAGTGCGGGGAAAGACGCAAATGCCGATATTGTAATTACCGAAATCGGCGGAACTGTCGGAGATATTGAGTCAACTCCGTTTCTCGAAGCTATAAGGCAGGTAGGCACGGAGCAGGGCAGAAACAATGTTGCATACATTCATGTAACGCTTGTGCCGTATATAGCAGGTTCGGAAGAACTCAAGTCCAAACCTACACAGCACTCCACAAAGGAACTGCTCTCGATAGGCATACAGCCTGACATAATAGTGCTGAGAAGTGAAAAGCGTGTGCCTGACGATATGCGTGATAAGATTGCGTTATTCTGTAACATCAGAAAAGATGACGTTATCCAGAATCTTACTGCACCATCGCTGTATGAAGTTCCGCTGTGGCTGGAAGATGAGGGGCTTGCGAAATCAGTATGTCATCATCTCGGCATCGAGGACAGAAAACCTGACCTTACCGAATGGACTGAAATGGTTAAGCGTGCGGAAAATGCACATAAGAAAGTAACTGTTGCACTTGTCGGAAAATATGTGATGTTGCATGATGCTTATTTGTCGGTTGCCGAAGCCCTGAGACACGGCGGAATAGTGAATGATGCGTCAGTTGAGATAAAGTGGATAAATTCAGAGGAAGTCACACATGAGAACGCTCCCGAAATCTTTAAGGACTGCGGTGGAATTATAGTTCCGGGCGGTTTCGGACACAGAGGCATTGACGGTATGATTGAATCGATACGTTATGCAAGGGAAAATAAAATTGCGTTTTTCGGAATATGTCTCGGTATGCAGATGGCGGTTGTTGAGTTTGCACGTAACGTAATGGGCATATCCGATGCGGATTCTTCTGAATTTTCCGACACGGCAAATCCTGTTATAGACATTATGGAGAATCAGAAGAATATTTCACAGAAAGGCGGTACAATGCGTCTAGGACTTTATCCGTGCAGACTTGCGGAAGATACAAAGTGCAGGAGTATTTATGGTGATGAACTTATATACGAACGTCACCGTCACCGCTGGGAGTTCAACAACGCATACCGTAAAAAAGCAGTTGAAAACGGTCTTAAAATAGCAGGTGTTTCGCCCGACGAAAGACTTGTTGAAATAATTGAACTTCCCGACCACCCTTGGTTTGTGGGAGTGCAATTTCACCCTGAGTTCAAGTCACGCCCGAATAAACCGCATAAACTCTTTGCGGATTTCATAAAAGCGTCAATTAATTAAACGGAGGTATTTACTTATGGAAAAGGTACAGGATTATTTCGGAAGCATGGTATTTGATGAAAGAGTGATGAAAGGCGTTCTTTCTGAAAAGGTCTATAAATCACTCAAAAGAACTATTGACAGGGGCGTTCCGCTTGACATCACCGTTGCAAATGCCGTTGCTTCTGCTATGAAGGACTGGGCAGTTGAAAAGGGTGCAACACATTACACACACTGGTTTCAGCCTGAAACTGGTGTAACCGCTGAAAAGCACGACAGTTTTATAAACCCTGCTCCCGACGGTCGTGTTATCATGGAATTTTCAGGAAAGGAACTTGTAAAGGGTGAACCTGATGCGTCGTCGTTCCCGTCCGGCGGACTCAGAGCGACTTTTGAGGCAAGGGGCTACACGGCTTGGGACCCGACTTCATACGCATTTATAAAAGACGGTACTTTATATATTCCGACTGCTTTCTGTTCGTATACGGGTGAGGCACTTGACAAGAAAGTTCCCCTCCTGCGTTCAATGGACGCTCTCAACGTTCAGGCACTCAGAATCTTAAAGCTTTTCGGAAATGATGACGTTCGCTGTGTAAAGACTTCTGTAGGTCCTGAGCAGGAATATTTCCTTATTCCCAAAGAACTCTATGAGCAGAGAAAAGACCTCATCATGACGGGCAGAACACTTTTCGGTGCTATGTCGCCGAAAGGTCAGGAAATGGAAGACCACTATTTTGGTTCGATAAAGCCGAGAGTAGCCGAATACATGGCAGACCTCGATAAAGAACTATGGAAACTCGGTATTCTTGCAAAGACAAAACACAATGAAGTTGCCCCCGCTCAGCACGAACTTGCTCCGATTTACAGGACAACAAACATTGCTGCCGACAACAATCAGCTTACTATGGAAGTTATGCAGAAAGTTGCACAGAAACACGGTCTTGTGTGTCTGCTCCACGAAAAGCCCTTTGCAGGTGTAAACGGTTCGGGCAAGCACAACAACTGGTCTATTTCAACCGATACGGGTGTCAACCTCCTTACTCCCGGTGAAACTCCTTACGAAAATGCACAGTTCCTGCTTTTCCTTTCGGCTGTAATAAAGGCTGTTGACGACTATCAGGATTTACTTCGTCTTTCTGTTGCAACAGCAGGAAATGACCACCGTCTTGGTGCAAACGAAGCTCCTCCCGCAATTATCTCTGTTTTTCTCGGTGACGAACTCTCGGGCGTTCTTGATGCTATTGAAAATGATACTCCTTATGACAGCGGTGAAAAGCAGACAATGCAGTTTGGCGTAGGTGTTCTTCCCGAGTTCAATAAGGATACAACCGACAGGAACAGAACTTCTCCTTTTGCATTTACGGGCAATAAATTTGAATTCAGAATGTTGGGTTCATCAAACAGTATTTCATGTGCAAATATCCACCTCAACGCAGCAGTTGCTGAAGTTCTCAGACAGTTTGCGGATACTCTTGAAAAAGCTGATGATTTCAATACCGCACTTCATAACCTGCTGAAAGATACTATAAAGTCTCACAAGAGAATTATTTTCAACGGAAACGGTTATGACGACAGCTGGATTGAAGAAGCTGAAAAGAGAGGTCTTTCAAATCTTAAAACTACTGCCGATGCTATGCCGAAAATTCTTGACAGGAAAAACGTTGAAATGCTCACCGCTCATGGTATTTTTACAGAGAATGAAATTACTTCAAGATGTGACATCATGCTTGAAAACTACACAAAGACCGTAAATATTGAGGCACAAACAATGATTGACATGGCTAAGAAACAGATTCTTCCCGCTGTTTCAAAGTTTACTGCCGATATTGCTTCACAGGCTTCAGCAAAGTCGGGCATGGGTTCATGCAGGTATGAAACACGTCTTGTCAGCGAACTTTCCGTGCTTACAGACGAAATTGACGACGCAGTTAAAGCACTTGAAAAAGCAGTTGAAGAACTTAAAAAGATTGATACCGCTATTGAAGCTTCTGCATTTGTACGTGATGAACTTCTTCCCAAAATGGACGCTCTCCGTGTTCCTGCCGACAAGGCTGAACAGATTACCGCTGAAGAATACTGGCCTTTCCCGACTTATGACAAACTTCTTTTTGGTGTGAGATAATTTAAAAAACATTCCCTGTTTCATTACAGGGAATATTTTTTTGTATATTGACATTTTATGTGAAAAATAATATAATATATTTCAGTAAATTCTGAAAGGACTTGTTATAATGAAATACGGACTTGTTATGGAGGGCGGTGCAATGCGTGGAATGTTCACCGCAGGCGTTACCGATGTTTTTATGGAGAACGGAATAAAATTTGACGGTGCTGTGGGAGTTTCGGCAGGTGCGGCGTTTGGCTGTAACTACAAATCAAATCAGCCGGGACGTGTTATCCGTTATAATACACGTTTCTGCCGTGACAAGCGTTTCTGTAGTTTACGTACACTGCTTAGAACAGGGGACATTTTCGGTGCGGATTTCTGTTATCATGAGATTCCCGAAAAACTGGACGTTTTTGATTTCAGGACGTTCAGTAAATCGCCTATGGAATTTTATGTCGTCTGTACTGATGCGGAGACGGGAAAACCCGTATATCATAAGTGCATGAAAGCCGACTATAATGAACTTGAATGGATAAGGGCATCAGCGTCAATGCCTGTTGTTTCAAAGGTTGTGGAGATAGGCGGAAAAAAACTTCTTGACGGTGGTATATCTGACTCAATACCGTTGAAATTCATGGAAAAGTCGGATTACGTAAAAAACGTTGTAATACTCACTCAACCGAGAGATTTTGTGAAACCGCCGAGCAGTATGGCAAGGAGAATGAAGCCGTTGCTCCGAAAATATCCCAACCTTATCAGTGCCATGAATAACCGACATAAAATGTACAATGCGGAACTTAAATATATCCGCCATTCCGAGAAGGAGGGGAGGGCTTTTGTAATTGCACCGCCTGAAAAGCTTCCTGTCGGACATATCGAACATAATCCCGATGTACTCCGTGAAGTTTACCGCATAGGCAGAAATACCGCAAACAAGTATCTTGATGAAGTAAAAGAATTTCTGAAGATTAACTCATAAAAAATCCGCACAGGCTTTATATCTGTGCGGAAATTTTTTTATTTCATAGCTTTTTTGATAGCGTTGAGGAGTTCGTCGTAAGTTTCAAAAGCGGGGAGCTGGGGATAATCGGATTTGATTTTGTCGGTACTTCTGAAAAGAAAACCTGCTTTACTGTTAAGAATCATGCCTAAATCGTTGTAGCTGTCACCGCTTGCGATAGTCTCGTAACCGATAGACTGGAGTGCCTTTACGGTTGTAAGCTTTGACTGTTCGCAACGCATCTTAAAGCCTGTTATTTCACCGTTTTCGGCAACTTCAAGTGAATTGCAGAAGATAGTGGGCATACCGAGTTTTTTCATGAGAGGAGCGGCAAACTGTGTGAAAGTATCGCTGATTATTATAACCTGACAAAGTGAACGGAGTTCGTCAAGAAATTCCTTTGCACCTTCCATTGGGTCAATTTTAGCAATAGTTTCCTGAATTTCTTTAAGACCGAGTCCGTGTTCTTTAAGAACACCTAAACGCCAGTTCATAAGCTTGTCATAGTCAGGTTCGTCACGGGTAGTTTTCTTGAGTTCGGGAATACCGCTTGCTTCTGCAAATGCAATCCATATTTCAGGAACGAGAACACCTTCAAGGTCAAGACAAGTAATATACATTGTAAATTCCTCCGTTTTGATAAATTTAATAATTTCGGAAAATTTTTCCGTCTTTATAATTATACAACAGAATAAAGGATTTGTAAAGTGAAATTATTTGTTTATGAGAATTTTTCTGAGCAGGACAAGGTCAAAAGAATCAACATAACTGTCGTTGTTCATATCAGCATTCAGAAACTGTGCCTTTTCAAGATTCTGCGAACCGAGAATATATTTATTCATAATAACTATGTCAGCTATTGTAACTTGTCCGTCGCTGTTTAGGTCACCTTTTAAGCCTGTGCCGATAACTTCAACGAGATTTACAACAGGGATTTTCTTTTTCATGCCTGTATCGGAGGTTATTTCAATAGAATAAAGTCCGACACTTTCTGTGCTTGCGTCTGAAACAGTATATTCTGAATCTGTTGCACCGTCAATTGCCTTGTCGTCAAGATACCACTGATACTTTGCATTTTCAAGGAATACTTCAGGGTATATCATGTAGTTATCGCCTTTTGAAAGCCTTATATCGTAAAGTGACGAATATACCGTGAAATTTACAGGGACATTACATTCACCGCTTTTTACTTCACCTGAATTAATCCAGTTGTCCGCTTCGTCCTGAACGAATACACGCACGGAATTAAGTTTAGTACCTGCATTAACGTCCATAACATCACCGAAAGCAATTTTAAATTCAGCGATATTTCCGTTTGTTTTGAGGGTTATACCGTCATGATTTCCCTGATTGTAATAAATCCAGCCTGCCGACTGTCTGTAATACCAGTATGAAGTACCTGTTTCAGCGTTTTCAACTCTTATGTTCCATACAGGTTTTGATGCATTATTTGGAATGTCAGCCATTATGTAAAGATATTTGTCGTCAGCGTTCATGTAAAGCTTGTTGTCGCCGTTTTCGGCAATGACCATGTTTTCTGTCCACTCATACGGAGAAGTTATAATACCGTCTGCGGTGGTATGACCGTTTATGCTGTACATTTTTCCCGACTTTTCATCAGGCTGTGAATCGCTTTGACGGAAACTGTTGTCTGAACCGTGTGTATCACTTGCGGTAACGGTGAAAGTACCGAGATAGTCAGCACTAAGTGACGGATTCCATACGTTCTCGTTTGCGAACTGTAGGGAACGCATATTTATCTGTTCAACTGTATTGTTGCCGAATGAAATTTTAAGATATGCATTCCAGTCACCTTCGGGGAGACTGTCGGGAAGTTTAAGGTCTAAAAATTCTTCTGTTGTGGTACATGAGTACCATTCATTCGGGTTTATGTCTACCGTCGTTTTTATAAAGTTGCCGTTCTGTTCAAGAATGACTTCGGTTTTTGTTTCGGGAATGATGTTTGCAAAACCCGTATTTTCAACATTGAAGTGCAGATTGAGTTCACCGCCCTGCTTTACGGACGGGGAAAGCTCTGATTTGCGGAGAACAAAGCGGTATCCTATATGGTCACGTATGAACTGAAATACGTTTTGTCCGTAATATGCGGAATTGTCAACGTTTTCAATGTCATATTGTTCGCTGAAAGTATAGTCTTTGTATAACTGAAAAATATTTCCGTTTATGTAGCTTAGATGGGTTTTGTACATTTCGGGTATGGCATTTTGGGGTAGATATGTGTCATATTTCTTTGCCCATTCGAGATTGCCCGAAAATTCACCGCCGTAATATGAGGTAAGGGTCTGTTTTGAAAGCCAATCCGTTTCAATTGCACGGTTTGCAAAAGTACCCAAATCCGAATCACTTCCCATATAGCCGTCGTTATAAAGACCTACACGGAGTTCTTCTCCCGAAGCCTGATAGTCGGCAAGGTCTTTTCGTTCGATTCCTACCCATTTTGCGAAAATATCGGGTGTACGGACTGTTACGGGAATCGGGGAAGGTACGCAGTCAAGCATTGCGTCAAGAATCTGTGCCTTGTGTTCGACGGAAGTATATTTACCGCCGTGCTGTTCGCCCCATTTTCCGACAAAACCACTTTCCACATAGGCGATAATATCCTTGTATTCCTCTAAAAGACCGCTGTCTTTTATCTGTCGGATATGTTTAAGAACCTGTTCAAAGGTTGCAGGTTCGGGATTGTCCTTGCCGTTGGCATCGTAACGGAAACGCAGAGCAATCATACAGCCGTTTTTCCGACAGTTTTCAAAAGTTGTACGCCATGCACTGAAGAAAGTTTCATCAAGGTCATAGTCAATGCCGTCGGTGTAATTATTGTTTTCGTCCGTTATACCGTTTACTCCTGATGAGAACGCACCTATATCAATAAAAAACAGTACGAGGTTTCCCGTAGGGTTATAGGTGGGAGTGTTGTTTGGTTTACAGTTAGGCCATACGGTAGTAGTATATCCGCAGGCTGGATTGTTTATTGTACCGACTGTTTCGGTGTAGAAAATGCCACTGTCTTTAAGGGTGGTTGTTTCGGCATTTGCAGGAAAGTTCATTGTTCCTGCAATCATTACTGGTAAGGTAATCAATGAAAAAACTTTATATAAATAGTTGTTTTTTTTCATAATGAAAAACTCCTTTCTGTGATATATTATAATTTTACCATAGTAATTACAAAAATACAATATGATTTTTATAATTTTTGTATTGACATTTTAAAATTCAGGTGATATAATATAAAATACATACGTTGAAAATGTGTAAGTAGTTGGTATTAAAACTGTGTCAGAGAGTCTGCATCATTGGCTGAAAGTGCGGACGGCAGTTATATTGATGAATTTCAGCATTGGAGTATTTCTGCGAAAACCGTTTTTTTGCGGATTAAGCGGAAGTGTCGGCGTTCACGTCATAACGCAGAGAGTGCAGAAAGATTTTGTTTTTCTGAAAATGGGTGGTACCACGGGTTTTTTACGCTCGTCCCATGTTTTGTGGGACGGGCTTTTTCTGTCCCTGAATACTATGAAAGGAAAGTTTCATCATGTCAGAAAAAATCAATGAACTCAGACAGGCGTTTTCCGAAAAGCTTGAAAGTGCTGTCAACACTCAGGCACTTGAGGAAATACGTATTGAGTATCTCGGCAAAAAGGGAAGTGTTACAGGGCTTCTCAAATCAATGAAAGACCTTTCCAACGAGGAAAGAAAAAGTTTCGGTCAGCAGGTGAATATGCTGAAAAACGAAATAACAGAGGCTGTCGCTAAGAAAGCCGAACAGATTAAACAGAAAGAACTTGAAAAGGAAATAAATTCAGTTCCTGAATTTGACCTCTCTGCACCGCCTGTGCTGGACAGAGGTTCTTATCACCCGATTACTCTTGTACAGCGTGAGTGCGAAAGAGTATTCAGGTCAATGGGATTCACCGTTGAGGACTACAGCGAAATCGTAACTGACTATGAATGTTTTGAGTCTCTCAATATTCCGAAACATCACCCCGCAAGAGATATGCAGGACACCTATTATCTCACAAATGGTCAGCTTCTCAAATCACAGACTTCCGCAGCACAGAACGCTATCTACAAAAAGTACCGCAAGGCTCTTATAGAAGAAGGCAAGCCGATTAAGGCTATTTTCCCGGGACGCTGTTTCCGTAACGAAGCTACCGACGCTTGTCACGAAAATACTTTCTTCCAGATGGAAGGCGTTATGGTTGACAGGAATATTTCAATCTCAAATCTTATTTTCTTCATGAAAACCATGCTTTCAGAAGTTTTTCAGAAAGATATAAAAGTAAGACTAAGACCGGGCTTTTTCCCGTTTGTAGAACCGGGATTCGAGCTTGATATAAGTTGCCTGATATGCGGAGGCGAGGGCTGTCCGTCATGTAAGCACAGCGGTTGGCTTGAACTTTGTCCGTGCGGAATGATTCACCCCGAAGTGCTTAAAGCAGGCGGTATCGACCCCGAAGAATACACAGGTTTTGCGTTTGGTCTTGGCATGACACGTCTTGCTATGATGAAGTACGGCGTTAAGGATATCCGTGACCTGAACAGCGGTAATTTAAAGAGCCTGTCACAGTTTACGGCAGAATGACGAAAGGAGAGATAATAAAATGTTTTTATCAATGAACTGGATTTCGGAATTTGTTGACTTTACAGGTCTTGACAAACTTGCTCTTATTCATCAGTTTTCACTGTCAACTGCTGAAGTCGAAAATGAAATATTCATGAAAGGCAGTGACATTTCGGGAATTATTGTAGCTGAAATAAAGTCTGTAGAGGAACACCCCGAATCAAAGAAACTTCATCTTCTTAAAGTCGATGCGGGAAAGGAAGAACTTGTTGACGTTGTATGCGGAGCTCCAAACGTGAGAGTGGGAATGAAAACAGCTTTTGCACAGGTAGGTGCGAAAATCGGTGATATAACCATTTCACCACGTAAGCTCGCAGGATATACTTCAAACGGTATGTGCTGTTCCGAAGCTGAAATAGGTATCAGCGACGACAACAGCGGTATCATGGAAATAACCGACGATATTCCGAACGGTACGGACATTAAAGATGTTTATCAGATTGATGATATTGTTTTTGAAGTTGACAACAAGTCACTCACAAACCGTCCTGACCTTTGGGGACACTATGGCATAGCAAGAGAATTTTCCGCCCTTACAGGCAGACCCCTTAAACCTCTTGAAACAGTTGACCTTAGTCAGTTCAGCAGTTTACCTCAGATTGACATGAAAATTCTTGACCCTCTCTGTCAGCGTTATTCATGCTTACAGGTAGACAATATCACAAGAAACGTCAGTCCTGTTAATATGCGTGTACGTCTCTACTACTGCGGAATGAGAGCAATAAATTTCCTCGCAGATCTCACAAACTACCTCATGCTTGAAATGGGTCAGCCTATGCACGCTTTTGATTCAAGAAAGGTAAGCAAGATAAGAATAAGACGTTTTGACAGTCCTTTCACTTTCAAGACGCTTGATAACGTTGAAAGGAATATAGATGAAAATACCCTCATGATTTGCAACGACGAAAATCCCGTTGCCATTGCGGGAATTATGGGCGGTCTTGATTCCGAAATAGTTGACGATACAACCGCACTTACTCTTGAATCAGCAACTTTTGACGCTGTTTCAATAAGAAAGTCTACTGTACGTCTTTCCCACCGCACAGACGCTTCAATGAGATACGAAAAGTGTCTTGACCCTGAAATGACAGTCACCGCTATAGGACGTTTTGTAAAGCTTATGCTTGACTCTGACCCCGATTCAAAAGTAATATCATCACTCACCGATGAATACGCTTTCCATTATCCTGAAAGGTCTTTTGACTTCACAAAAGCTTTTGTTGACAGGTACACGGGCATTGAAATTTCAAATGATACCATTGTTAAAACTCTTGAATCTCTCGGTTTTGAGACAACAGAAAACAATGATGTATTCTCCGTTAAAATTCCCTCATGGCGTGCAACAAAAGACATAACAATGAAAGCCGACATTATTGAGGAAATTACACGTATTTATGGCTATGACAACTTTGATGTCAATACTGCCGAATCTCCGCTTTACCCTGTACGTATGGCAGAGGAAAAGACTGTTGAGGACAGGATAAAGGATTTGCTTGTGCAGAAGTATAATCTTCATGAACTTCATTCTTATGTATGGGTTTACAACGATGAGTACAAGGCACTCGGAATAAGCATTGAAGACAATATCAGGCTTGTTAATGCAACAAACCCCAATATCGAGATAATAAGACGTTCAATAGTTCCCACACAGCTTTGTCAGGTAAAGTATAATACGGACTTTTCTCAGGAGTTCGGAGTGTTTGAGATAGGAAGAATCGCCGACGGCGTTGACTCCGAAACAAATCTCTGCAACGAACGCAAAAAGCTTTGTATAACACTTTTCAGCAAAGTGAAGTCAACAGAGCAGATTTATCTTGAACTGCGTGATATACTTGCGGTTATTGCCGACGACATAAAATATGAAAGTCTTTCTTTTGAGAAGATTGAAGCGAAACATTCCTATCAGCACCCTAAAAACCTCAATGCTGTTATTTGTGACGGCAAGGCAATAGGTGAAATCGGTGTTGTATATCCGACTGTTGCGAAGAAAATCGATAAGAAAGCGTCAATAGTCTATGCGGAAATTGACGTTGCGGACTTTGCCGGAATCGTTTCCGAAAATATGGTTTACGACGAACCGTCAAAATATCCTGAAATGGAAGTTGACCTCACTTTCATGGCTGACCGTTTCGCTCCGATAGGTTCGGCAATAGATGCTGTTAACTCACCGCTTGTAAAGAAAGTAAGCGTTGCCGATACGTATACCGACGGCTCAGGCAAGTCAATAACTGTAAGAATATTGTTCTCAGACAAGAACAAGACCCTTACCCGTGAGGAAGTTTCAGCCGTTACGGACAAGATTATTGAAAATCTTGAATCACAGGGAATTTCACTCAAAGCATAAAAATTTTCCCCTTGTTCAGAAATGAACAGGGGGATTTTTTGTTAAACGTAATAATATTTAATGACTGCTGATTAAATCCGTTTTGTCGGGATTGACGTGTACCATTATGTGCTTTACTTTCGGGAACTCACGTTCTATTACGGAATGAACATTTTCAGCTATTTCGTGACCTTCACTGAGAGTTTTGTTTCCGTCGGCATTTATTTCAATGTCCGCATAGATTTTGTTGCCGAAAATACGTGTGCGGAGCAGGTCTATCCCGTTTACGCCCTCCTGTGCAAGAACACATTCCCTTATCATTTTTTCGGTTTCTTTGTCGCACGAACGGTCAACCATTTTGTCTACAGCGTCTCTGAAAATATCTACAGATGCCTTTGCTATGAAGATACAGATAACAAGGCTTGCGACGGGTTCAAGTACGGGAAAGCCCATTCTTGCCCCTGCGATTCCTATCAATGCACCGACGGAAGAAAGTGCGTCACTTCTGTGATGCCATGCGTCCGCCATTACCGCACCCGAATCAAGTTTCTTTGCATAGTATCTTGTGTACCAGAACATAAGCTCTTTTGTCAGGATAGAAACAACCGCCATGACAAGTGCGAATAATTCAGGTGTTCTGATTTCTTTGAAGTTTCCGCCCGTGATGATTTTAAGAGCGTCTGCACCGATAAACAGCCCTGTAACAAGCAGGATAACGGCAAGAACAATTGCGGCAACACATTCCATTCTTTCATGACCGTAAGGGTGTTCCTTGTCTGAAGCTTTTGCAGAAAGCTTTACGCCTATTATAACAATTATACTGCTGAAAACATCAGATGCCGAATGTATCGCATCGCTTATCATTGCACCTGAATGTGCCAGTATACCCGCAAGCATTTTCAAAATGGACAGAATAATGTTTCCGACAATGCTTACAACGGAAACCTTGACGGCAGTTTTCTCAAATTTTTCCATAAAGCCCTCCCGTAAACGCTTTTTTAAGGGATTCAGTTCTGATTTTCAAGAACTGCGTTTACTATTCCCTGATATAAATAAGATGATTCACTTGCAAAGCCAAGACCGTGATACTGTGGGTTTCTAACCTGCATTACAATTATGTAAGAGCCGTTTTCCTTATAATTTGTATAATCATAAGAATTTCCAGCGGTATCGTTTCCATTTTTAAGACAGCCCGTTATATAGAGGAAATCGCCCTCCCATGTTTCAGCCGTACCTGTCTTGGCATAGAATGTGAAATTTCCCGACGGGTAGACACCAAGTCCCGAAGCTACACCAAGCATACCATCAAGAAGATTCTGCCTGTATTCTTCGGGAATAGTAGCAATCACTTCATTTGCCTGAGAACCGTTTTCAAGAACTATTGTGGGATTATCCGTATCAACGACGTTTTTCAGTACGAACGGTCTGACCATATCGCCAAAAACCGCTTCACGTCCGAGTGCGGCAAGATATATAGGACAGGTAAGTATATATGACTGACCGAAAGCACTCCGTCTCAAATCGTCATTGCAGGTAATTTCAATATTGTTCTGAATATCGCCGAAATCGCACTGAATATCCGTAACAAAATGGAAAATTTCGTCAAGGTCTTTAAGAACGTCGTCTTTTCCTATCTGGTCAAATGATTTTGCAAAAAATATGTTGCTGGAATTTATGAAAGCGGAGTGCAGACTTCTTTCCATAGGATAATATGAGTTTGTATCATGGTCCCAGTTAACGATTGTTGCACCGTCGTCAGTCCATTCGCCCTCGTCCCATACTGAATATACGCCGTGTTTGTCTGAAATTACTTCAGACATTATCTTGAAACATGAACCCGGTTCAAAGTTCTGAAAAGCCTTATTTCCATATTCTCCCCACGCAAGTTCTTCATCGTATTCTGTTTTTTCAATGGTTGAGGGGTCATATGACGGATACGAAACCTGTGAGAGAATCGAGCCGTCTGTTCTCATAACAACCGCAGAACCGATAAGATTTGCACTTTCCATGTAATTATATACGGCGTTTTGTACATCCGCATCAATGGTAAGCTGTATTGATTTTCCGATTTCCTCCGCTTCGTTTTTTGGAGTACTCAATATTTCGTTGAATCTTAGGTCATAGCCGTCGGACATTTCCGTTATGATATTGGCAAGCGGTACGGCATATTCTTCGACAACTTTTCTTTTTTCAGAACCGTCGGCACTTTTTTCCGTATATATGAGAAGATTACCTTTTGTATCGTATATATTACCTTTTGTTACTGTTTTCGGCGGTTCGGTCGGTACTTCTGTAGTAATTTCCTCTGTAACTTCGGCGGTGGTTTCTTCGGGAATATTTGACACTTCTTCACTGTTGATTTCATTGACGGAAGAATCTATACTGTGCTGAGGTGTGGACGAACATGAGACAACCGCAGAAAGCACAGTCATCGACATAATAAGTGATATTAATTTTTTGTTGTCAGAAATCATATAAAATTCCTTTCCTTTATTTTTATTCTGATAAAATTATACATCATATCGGTTTTTATGTCAATAAGATTCAGTTATCCCATGAAAACTTATATGTAAAGGGACTTTAAGGAAAAGTCCCTTTTATAGTTTATTATCTTCTTTTTCCGCAGTTTGCATCAAAAGCAGGATTGCAGGCGTAAAAATTCTTTGAATTGAGATTATCCTGTGTTATTCGGAGAGCCTCGCCGAAACGCTGATAATGGACAACTTCACGCTGTCTCAGAAAACGGATGGGGTCACGGACATCGGGGTCATCTGCCATACGGAGAATGTTGTCATAAGTTGTACGGGCTTTCTGTTCGGCTGCCATATCTTCATGAAGGTCTGTAATAACGTCGCCTTTACACTGAAAATACGTGGCTGTGAAAGGTGTACCCGATGCTGCAATGGGATAAATACCTGTTGTATGGTCAACGAAATAGGTATCAAATCCACTTTCTTTAATCTGGTCAATTGAAAGGTTTCTTGTCAGCTGATATATGATAGCGGAAATCATTTCAACGTGTGCGAGTTCTTCTGTACCTATATCCGTTACAGAAATGCTCCACATAGTAAAAATTTCCGATAAATCGATATTTGTGGGCTTATTTGCTGATGTGGTAAAAACAGCGGACAAGCCTGTAAGATATGGTGAAAACAATAAGTACAGCTACTCCGAAAAGCCTGAATCTGTCAGATGCGGTGAAGACAGATATATAAATATTTATTATACTGTTTCTGATATTATATAAAAATAAAGCACTATAATGTGCTTTATTTTTTTATTTTACTTTTTCGTATGCTTTGATTTCAAGGAGAATATCTCAATATCTCAGGTTGAATAAAATTTTTTTATATCTTCATCAGACAATCCCATTGCCCGAAGCTTGATAATTGTTTGTTGCCTTTCTTTTTCTATACCTATTGCCTCGCCCTCACGTCTTGCACAACCCAATGCTGTAGCCTCATCGTGCAGACGCTTTTCACGGTAATAAGCTTCCTGTTTTACTTTTTCATCTCCATTGAGTTCACGGAGAATAACAATAGTATCACGAACCTCTTTTATCTGAGTATTAGTCTCAATATCCATAAGCTCACCCTCCGTTTCAGCATTTATAAGATTGAGCCAGTCTTCCATAGGTTTGTTCTTTGCGGAATCCTTTATTTTTTTCAGTTCAAAGAAGTGTATATCAAATTTTTCCGATAAAACTTCTCCTGTCTCAGACTCAGTTGTTATAAAGTGTGAATGATAGTTCGGATTCTGGAGTGCATTAAAGTTGATTATATTGATACATATAGTTTTTTTCAGTTCACCGTATTCCTCACCCGAACCAAGTTCCTCAGTATACAATTTAGACCAATAGAACAAAGTTCTGTCCCTGAAATCCGCCTCGTAATTGACCTGCATTTCTATATTCACTATCTTGTTGTCAACCAGCATTTTAAGGTCAAGTCTGCTGAATTTCTTATCCAGTTCATCGGGAGGCAATTCCACATTTTCAATTATAACGTCCTGTATACTGTTTTCAGGCATTTCAAGCAGGTCTTCCAGAAATGCTGTTATGATTTCCTTGTTATTCTTATCTCCGAAAATACGTTTGAATATTATGTCAAGTTTCAGTTTAATAATTTTAGTATTCCTGTTCATCGCTATCACTCTCCTAATTATATTATAGCACATTTCCACAAAAAATCAAGACTTTTTAAAGAAAATATCTGCACAGAAATCAATCTGTACAGATATTTTTTATCGTGATATTTTATTTTCAAACTTATCGCAATGCATACCAACACTCTTTTTTAAGTTATATTTCAGATACAAATATTTTTTAATTATTTTAAATATCCCTGAACCGGATTTAATGAAATTGTCTGAGATGGATTTTGATTAATAGTCTTGTCCATACATTCAAGAAGAAATTGTGAATGAGTTTGGGATATTTCTGCCCGCATTCTCATAAAGTCAATTAATGCGGACATATCTTTATTTTCTTTAGCAATTTCAATTGTGGTTTTCATTTCCTCGAAAGCCATATCAAATTCACGATTCAGAGAGTTAAAATAATTCTGAACGAACAGCATTTTCAGTTCATGTTCCTGATTCATCTGTGTTAAAAGAGCTTCTTTCTGTGCATTGATTTGTGCAAATCCAAGTTTAAGCTGTGCCTTGATTTCTGCACGTCTTGTTTCTTCATGCTGTTTACAGATATTATATTCCTTTATAGAATTTGTGATATTGTTCACAATACCACAAAAACCGGTAATTGCCGCTTATGTAGGGTCTGCACAGATTGTAATATCGCCGTTTTTAGGCTGTGGAGTATCTTCACGCTCTGTATAGTCAACATCAATATATTCTTTCTCCATCATTTTCACCTTATCTTCCGAACAATTGTTTAACATAGGATTTATAGAACTGCGGATATGTATCTTTCATAGCATTGACAGTCTGAATGGCATATTCCGCAAGAGGTACATTTGCTTCTTCAATTGCCAGGTCAAGAATCTGCATTGCCTGCTGAAATATTTTGTCATTCATATTACGAAACATTTCAAGATACAAGTCTGCTAATTCTCTGTTTTGTCTTAAATAGTTTCGATATAATTCCGCTTGCACACAATAAGCCTCGCAGACAAGAATATTATGAACGCTTTCCATAACATCACTGCCGCTTGAAATAACATTATTCTGAATTACCTGAAAGTCCATAAAATCACTATATCACTCTATCAGCCATGCAGCATTTTCCAATGACTGATTTGTCATGGAAATTCTTTTGTGAATATCCGTATACTGTTCTGTTACCTGATACTGATTATCGATAAACTTTGTTGATAGGGAATCAGCAATCAATTTTGCAATCTGGCACAAACTTGATGTACGTTCTTCTGTATTGCTCTGATTGATGTTTTCAGCAGTTCTGCGAAATTTATCCATCAGCTGTTCAATCTGGCTTTTTTCGTCGCTTATGAAATTCGGAATTTCCTTTACAGCATATTTTGCCTGATTCAATTCATCACGCTTCGCTCTCATCTGTGCTTTATACATTTTAGCCTGCTGCATATTCTGCTTTGCCTCATAGTATTCCTCGCTGGAAATATTATGGAACAAATCCGAAACCGACGGAACTACCCATGTTGCAAGTGCACGGTCAACACAATCAAGCTGTTCATTCTGAGTGACAGCACAGGTTTCAAGATTTATAAAATCTATTTGTGAAGACATATGTAAATCCTGATGCTGACCGTCAATATTTTTAAGCGTGCTGTTGATTTCGTTCAGAACTTTCTGTTTCCATTGAACAAAATCTCTCATTTTACCTTCAACTTTTGCACACGCATAGGCAAGATTGCCATAAGCTTCTTCATAAGCTCTCTGACCATCACTTATATACTCACGTGCCTTATAATTCCATTCTGCAATCTGCTGACGCTTTTCGTAGTTATCCTTTGCCTTATCAAAAAATCCCATAAAATCACCCCTCTGCTATTTTATTAATCTTCTACAAAGCTTGAGCAGATATAGCTTCCGGGGTTTGAAATCTTCTTGTTATGATAAGTGCATTTGCCTCCTGCTATCAATCCATCATTGAAGTAAGTGCAGTGATAACAGCAGCCGTCTGAGTCTTCTCTGAAATAGCCACATGCCGGTTTATCATATTCAACATCGATATTATGCTTGTTACAATGCTCACCATTCTGCCATACCCAGCCGTTAGTTGAACCACAATATATGCAGTCTCCGCAAGTTTTTCCCATAATTATTACTTCCTTTCAGTTTTAATAAAATATTTTATATCTAACATATTATATATTGTAGATATGTTTATTTCATTATATCATAAAATAAGTCTGATTTCAAGAATTTCTGATAAACTTAATAAATTATTTCTCATCGATCAACGTAGAATCGAGGATTGCAAGGATGTGTGGTAGAAAAATAATAAGAGTGAGAACTTTTTGTTCTACCAAAAATTCTACCAAAATTTCAGAAGAATTTTTTTGCTTTTTTGAGTTCTACCAAAATTGGTAGAACTCTCTTATTATGCTGAAACATTCTCAGTTGAAGCAGTTTTCTTTGGTTTTCTTCCTCTGTTTTCTCGTTTAGGGATCTGCGCAGGTTCATAAAAACTACTTTCAGCTTCACCGAGTACATTTGCGATTTTATCTGCTGATTCAATTCTTGAACTGAAATCAAGGTGCGAATAAATATTTGCTGTTGTTTCAAAATTCGCATGACCTAACCAATCCTGAATACTTTTGAGTGGAATATGCTGAGAAAGCAAAAGACTTGCACAAGTGTGTCTGAGGTCATGGAATCTGAGATGTCTCAACCTATTCTTATCAACAACCTTTTTAAAATGAGCAGTAACATACTCAGGCTTTATAAGCACTCCGAAATCATCGGTACAAATGTAATTAAGATAATCGTTGCAATAACCTCCACGAAGAAGCTTTCTAAAGTGTTCCTGTGACTGTTTCTTTTTCAGCAACATTTTTTCAATGTGAGGAATCAGCGGAAGTGTTCTTCTGGTTGCCTGTGTTTTAAGGTTTTCTTCACATATGGTTTTGGAATGACCGTTTTCATCTATATATGTAATAACTTTTCTGCGGATTGAAATTGTTTTCTGCTCAAAGTTGATTGAATCCCACTGTAAACCGATAATCTCACTTCTTCTAAGTCCATAATATGCTGCAATGTGAACAATAAGCTCTATACGATCGTCTTTAAATGTTTTGAACAGCTCATCAAGTTCACTCTTGCTGTAAAATGTTGCTTCATGCTTTTCAGCCTTCGGACGTTCAACTCTGGATGTCGGGTTGTATGGGATAAGATCAAGTTTAACAGCATATTCAAAAAGATTATGCATACAAAGGTGTCTGTTCTTTAATGTTGAGTTTTTACATCCTCTCTTGATAATGCTGTTATAGTATTCCTGAATATCAAGCGGTTTTACATCCTGAAGATATAAGTCATTATCGCCAAAGAACTCTTTTGCATCTCTAACACCACCTGCATAACACTGATGTGTAAGTTTTGCCACTTTTGATTTCTTGTATTCAAGCCACTTATCCATAAAATCAATGAGCTTGATTAAACCCGATGTTTCCTTTGCAGATGGCATATTAACAGTTGCCACCGGAACAGTTGTTGTAGTTTCATCTTTAATCTGAATTCTCTTGTCCAGAGCAATAGTGTTGTAGAAATCAGTTACAATCTGTTCTGTTACTATGTTTACCTCTTTTTTCTTAGCATCTTTATCAAGTCCTGTTTTGAGCCATTTCTTCTTACGGTTGCCATTTTCATCTCTGTAGTCTACAACTACATAGATTTTTCCTTTTTTTGTGTACACATTGTAATTAAATGGCAGATTCGCCATCATAGTTAATTCCTCCTGAACATAACTCACATGGCAGAAGTCTGCTGCTGACATATATAGTATAGTGCAGTAAACCTCTGATTTCAAGTGAATTCTACCAAAATATTATTCAAAATAATAAGTTCTATTTTATACACCGGAGAACGTACTCAATGACGGCTGCTTTTGGTACTTTTATGGAACGGGAACAAGGCACTTTCTGGATTTCGCCCGTTCTCACAAGCAAATATACCTTATCCCTGCCTATACCAAGCATTCTGCCAATATCTTTTACACCTACAATATCAGGATACTCCACAAACATCGTTTTGTATGCCCTTACATTTATTTCACTATTCGGCATGATAATACTCCTAATTTTACAATTACTTTGCGTTTCTGATATTCAATTTTCAAGATGCTCATAGGATAAGAATACGCTCATTTTTTATGTCCTTTCAAGAACAACTGCTTATTCTTCCCTATAATACACCCGTCAATCTGGTACGTTGTCAACCAAGTATTAAAAAATTGATTTCAAACATTGTATATATGCACAAATTAACAATTATTCTTCCAATTCTTCCTTGTACATAATGATATACTTTTTCAAGCGTTCATATGCCCGATTAAGCGAATTATTGACCGCTTGTTTGGTGATATTATTTTCCTCTCCAAGCTCTCTCATAGTAACTTTTCTGTCGGAAAAATAATATTTGCTTACAAGTCCGTATTCATATGGATATTCTTCTTTCAGCTTTTCAATAGCCTTACGCAGAAGTTCAATCATTTCAATTTTATCTGATTCTTCTGCCTTTTCCTGTTCTATTCGTGTAATACAGTCCACAATGTTATACTTGTAAAGTTCATCTTCATCACCGAAAAGATAAGCATCTCCGATTGGATCTCTTTCAAGCAGGTATTCTTCTCTTCTGACAATCCTGTTATATTCCTTTTCGATTTCGGGAGAAACAGAATCGCCAAACAGAATATAAAAATGCTTTTTTCCTCTTCCCATTGCAATTCAACCTTTCTGAATACAGAAAAGTATCTTGCAACAGAGTTGATTATCCCGAAAATACTTTTCTGCTTTGATAATCAATCTCTCAGTAAGATTGAAACGATACCGTCAGCTCTGAGACAGCCTTTCGGCTGAACTTTCAGCATCGTGGGTGCTAACCTGTAATAATTATAACCCGAAAAATTTTAAAAGTCTATTGGTTTATTTGCCAACACTTTTCAGCCTGTTCTAAAATGCAAAACAACGTAAAATAAGGATTTCCTTCGTTTGCTAATCGAAAAAAGCTATAAAAACAGTCAATTTTGTTGGCAAAAAAACCAACAAATAAAAATCAAAAACAGTTGACAAGTAAATTTTGAAAATGAAAATGCTGAACCAAAGATTTGGAACAGCATTTTTTGTTTTATAGTCAAAAATTTATACGCTGAGTTTTGTAAGTTTATTTTCAGCTAAAACCTTGTTACAGTTCTGAATATTGAAGTCTGCATTAAATGCACAGCCGTAAAGAAAATAATGATAGATTTTGTGTTCATCACTTTCATTCAGATAATATCCTGCCGTATGTAAAAGATGTTCGCTTCTGTCAGGCGTAAGACGCATTGCTAAACTCAGAAGAATTATCATTGTAAGAGTAGGATTAACTTTGCCTGATTTAAGTTTGGAGATTGTCGGACTTTCAATGTGTGTGATTTTTGAAATACTGCTTTGGTTAAGACCTGAAATAATCTTTGCATCATTCAGGTATCTTTTCAATGCCTCATTAAAAGTTTCTCCCACTTCCATTGTCACATAGTTTTTGGAGAGAAACATCTCATAGCATTCAGGTGTGAGTACCTCGTTTTTCTTCTTTCCCATTGTATATTCTTATGTCCGTAATAGATGAAAACTCTTCGCCTATATTTTTACAGACATTGATGAAGCCATTACTTACTCATTCAGATTTTCAGTAATGATACCTCAATATAAGAATGTGGAAAAAAGACTGTGCCTAAATACTAATGATGTTGATAATAAATCTTCACCGCATTACGACACAATACTCCTTTCAGTTTTTATCTTCAGGCAAGGTCAATTCCAACAACTCTCAATTTAATTATACCACAAATCAACGCATTTTTCAATTTGACAGGAGTGACAGTCAAATGAAAATCGCATATTTAACAGAAAATTAATAAAATAATTTTGAAAAGCAGTTGACAACACCGTATATTTACGGGTGTATTATAGGAAGATATTTTCATATAAAGAACAAGGGCATTTCGCACAGCTCAGAATTCTTCTCAGGAGAGAAGAAACAATTGTCCTGACGTACAAACTGAAACAGCCTTTAAGGGCTGTTTCACAAACCCAGCAAGCTCGGTACTTCATCCGGTGATTTTTTCAAAATCGCCGAGAAGCACATACGCTTGTTAGAGGGAAAATTTCCCCTAATACCCCTTAATTGAAATTGCTCAAAACGAGCAAAAGAAAGGAGAATTCTATGGCTGAAAAAAGAAAACATCGCATAGAAATTCTTATGAGTGATGAAGAAAAAAATCTGCTTGAGAAAAGATTTGAATTAAGCACTTCAAAAAGCAGAAATGATTTTGTAAGAGGAATGATTCTGGACGGCGTTGTTGTTCGCCTTGATGAAAAGAAAATCAGTGATATTTACCGAGCTGTTATCGGCATAGCCAATAATGTAAATCAAATCGCCGTCCGAGTAAATTCTACAGGCAATATTTACACAGAAGATATTGCTGAAATTCAGAAAGGAGTTGATACGATATTGCAACAACAAAGATATTTCCAATCAGAACTACTGAAGCTAAAGCGATAGCATATATTGCTAACCCTGATAAGACAGATAATGGCAGATTGATTTTTACTTCGGGTTGTGACAGAAATCCATATCAGGCAAGTCATGATTTTGATAAAGTCAGAACTTCAATCGGAACTGGACGTTCATCTGTTTTATCTCAGCACATAATACAAAGTTTTGCTCCAAATGAAGTTACTCCTGAAAAAGCATTGCAGATAGGAATCGAACTTTGTAAGCGTTTTCTGAAAGAAGAATATCAGTATTATCTTGCAGTTCATACCGATAAAGAACATATACATTTGCACTGCATTTTTAATAACATAAATTCTGTTGATGGTAAGACTTTTGAAACACATGAAAATCAAGGTAAAAAATCAGAACGTTCTTGGAAAAAGTTTATGGATTTGTCCGATGAATTGTGCAGAGAAAATAAACTGTCAGTAATTGAAAATCCTGAAACAAGCAAAGGAAAATCTCACTATGAATGGGACATGAATCGTCAGGATATTTCTTGGAAAGCGAAGTTGAAATTTGCTATCGACCAAGTGGTTAAAGAAAGTGAAAATTTTGAGGATTTTCTTCTCAGATGCAAGGCTCATAATATTGAAGCTGTCTACAATCCGAATCATAAGATTGACTTGAAATTCAGACTTGCAGGACAGCAGAAATTTGCAAGAGCGAAAACTCTTGGTTGGTACTATGAAGTTCGTCAAATCAAGCGTCGCATTGATATGTACAAAGGAGTAATGTCATATACTCCGAAAACGAAAATTATCGCTACTGATACAGAGAAAATACAAGGCTCTCTCGGTCTTTACAAGTGGGCAGATTTGAAGAATAAACAGGAGCTTTCAAGAGCTATAAATATTGCAAGTCAGTTTCAGGTAAAGGATAATCAGAATCTTGAAGATATACTGCATTTGAAATACAGAAATCAGGGTGTTTTATCGGAGAAGCTGAATCATATCAAAGTCGAAATTGACGATTTGGATATTAAAATCAAGGTTACTAAAATTGCGAAGAAATACAAGGCTGTTTCAGATGAAAGCAAGAGCCTTACAGGACGTAAAAAAACAAAGTTTGACGAAGAACACGCTTCGGAGCTGAAATCATACTCAAAGACTGTAAAACAGCTTAAAGAATGGTATCCCGACGGTAATGTTCCGACACCTGAAAATCTGGACAAAAAAAGAAGCACTCTTATGCAGGAATGCTCTGATATGAACGAAAAATATAAGGCTTTGAAAGCCGAAATTAAAGAGCTTGATTATGCTCGTCAGACACTTGATGATTATTTCAGGAACGAGCAGAAAACAAAGGAAGCACAAAAGAAAAAGCAGGAGTTGGAATAAAATGTTTTTATTCTTTAAAAGTTGCAATAATTGCACAATGATCTGAAAAAGCGAGTGTTCTATAATCAATACATATTTTTATAAGTTTATTCTTAAATTCATCCTTAGCCATTATAAAATCATTTATTCTTTGAGTATTAAATGTTCTGTAAAAAACATTTGGAAAGGCTAAATGTTCATTTCCAAAACAATCAATAATAAATCCTTTGTTTTCATTTATAGCATATCTCCAAAGGTCGATATATTTATAATTATTTATCAAAGTGCAATAAGCAGTAGTAGATTTTGTAGGATATTTATTCAGTTCTTTTATCCCAGTATTAAAATCTCCACAAATAATCTCAAATAACTCAGGATTTATGTTATCTGAAAGAGATTCGTTTGGAGCTAAATGTACTCCTAATACTTTAGGATAATCTTTTTTTGAAGGTTGCAATGATATAAATTTATATTCTGTTTGATCTTTTCTTAAATACTCTGAGGAAATTCCGATTATAAATGAATGATTTTTATTAGTTTCATTCAATGCAATATCGCTCGGATATATTGTATTGGGTATTGATAATTTATAGGTATATTCTTGTAATATGCATAAATCTGCATTGATTGAACTTACATAACTTAAAACAGAGTGCTTCGTAACATCATAATTAAATTTATTTATGTTTAAACTTAATAACTTCATTTTTATTTCTCCTTATTATGATTTTTCCTATACTCCTCTAAAGCCGTAATCAGCAACTTATTCACGCTAAGTCCCTGAGATTGAGCATAAGCCTTAATATCCTCACGCTGTCCCTTTGGAACGTAAACTCTGATGGTTTCATAATTATCTTTTGCATACTGAGGATTCGGAGTAGAATTAGCGTTTCTCTGTTTCTTCCGGCAGTCCTTACAGCACTTCTGAGAGCCTGTAACAACTGTATAGGTATTGTTGCAGTAAGGACAAATCTGCTCGCTGCCGACCTTCACAGCCGTTCCTGACAGTTTCTTCTCCTTGTATGCCCTATTCCTCATAACCTGAGCCTTATCTCTGCAATATTTACAGTATTTTGCTCTGTTGGATGCTGATTCAAATGTATCTCCGCATATCTGACAAGTATGTGTAAACAAGCGTTTTCGCCTCCTGTGATTTGATATTAACATTATAGCAAATCAATAGGTATACTGTCAAGTATAATATGTACGTCATTTTACACCGGTAATTTCGAATTTCTGCATTTTATCTGCGGCGCATTTCACAAACTTAAAAATCAGCAGAAAATTATACTTGACATTAGGAATATATGCTTATATAATAAAAGCGTAGTCAAATACAAACCAAAAACGAAAGGAAAGAAAAAATGTTAAACACGGTATTATTGACAGGCAGACTTACTGCCACACCCGAAATCAGAAACACAGGAGATTCACACTATTGCAGATTCAGTCTTGCTGTACAGCGACCTAAATATAAGGGAGAAGAATCATCTGAAACCGACTTCTTCAACTGTATCACTTGGAACGGAAATGCCGATGTTATCTGCAAATGGTTCAATAAAGGCGATATAATGACAGTAGTAGGCAACCTCAGAAACCATAAGTATAAAAAGGATGGAGAAAATCGCATTGCGACACAGGTTCTTGTGCGTGAAATCCACTTCACAGGCGGAAGAAAATCCTCTGATGAACAGCAGAAATACGATTTTTCTTACAATCCTGATGAATTTGAAGAAATCTTCTCTGATGAAGATGTGCCATTTTAAGAAAGGAATTTATCATTATGAGTACAATTATTTCAGTATCCAACCAAAAAGGTGGAATCGGTAAAAGTACAGTAGCATACAATCTTGGAGCTTGTATGGCTATTGAACATGAAAAGAAGGTGCTTCTTGTTGACATTGATCCACAGGCAAATCTCTCCGAGTATCTCGGATATGCACCGGACGGACTTCCTACACTTACAAATCTTGTAATCTCAATCTGCATGGGTAATGTACTTATAGCGGATAACGTAAAACAGGCAATCAGACACAGCGAACAGGCAGATGTTGACTATATTCCGTCAGATATTAACCTTGCAAGTTCTGAAACTGTTATGTCAACTGCTATTTCAAGAGAAACAATACTTAAAAGAATCTTATCCAACGAGGTTATTTCAGCTTATGATTATGTAATTATTGACTGCCTCCCTTCATTAAGTTCATTGCTTATCAATGCTCTTACCTGTGCTGATAAGGTTCTTATTCCCGTACAGACACAGAAATTCGCAATGGACGGCTTACAGGCTCTTGAAGCATTGTTTACTCAAATTAAGTCAGCTATCAATCCGAAAGTTGAATATCTGGGTATTCTTCCGACAATGGTTGAACGCACAAAGGTCAGTCAGAATGCAATGAACACTCTTTCTGAAAGATATGGTGACAGAATGTTCACAGCATTTATCAGCAAATCGGTTGAAGCTCAGAAAAGTGTTGAAAGCAGAATTCCGCTTTGCATGACGAACTGTAAGCTTGGAACTGAATACAAAAATCTTACTATGGAGGTACTTGAAAGATGTTAAAGACACCTGAACTTGCTATGAGCAAAACAAAATCCGTAACAACAAAATGCTACGGAGAAGTTAAGAAATGGGATGATCGTGAGGTGGCAAAGGACTTTTTCCTTGAAGCTATGATGAACTCCGATGGCTCTGAACATGACAGATATTCATCAATCTACATTCAGCTTGTAAACGGACTTCTGTTCTGTACAGACGAGGAGGATTGATTATGCAGACACCACAGTTTGATTTGGGAGCATTACTTGGAACTCCTGAAGCTATAAAAAACGCTGTAAAACAGATACCATGCGATATGCTTCATCCTTATCACAATCACAGATTTGAGCTTTACACAGGTGAACGACTTGAAGATATGGTTGAAAGCATTAAGGAAAACGGTGTACTTTCACCGATAATTGTACAGCCGATTGACAACAGATATGAAATTCTTATCGGTCACAATCGTTGGAATGCTTCAAAAATCGCAGGATTACCAACAGTTCCAGCCATTATCAAGGAGGGACTATCCGAAGAAGATGCTGAAATGTATGTTATCGAATCCAATCTTATGCAGAGAGGATTCGATAATCTGAAAATCAGCGAACAGGCTGCTGTAATTGCACAGCGGCATAATGAAATGTTCTCTCAGGGTAAACGTAATGATATTATTAGAGAGCTTAAAATACTCAATGGTGAGGAAGATTCAACTTCTCGCCCAGTGGGCGAAAAGTTAGATACAGATGATGCAATAAGTGAACAGTATGGTTTAAGCAGTAGAAATGTATCTCGCTTAGTTAGAATCAACAAGTTGATTGATGAATTAAAAGTATTCATTGATAATGGAACTCTTGCAATAAGAAGCGGAGTGGAGATTTCGTTTTTATCGGAAGATACACAGCATATTGTTGCTGAACAGGCTGAGGACTTCAAGATTGATATGAAAATCGCCAAACAGCTACGCAGTAGTGCTGATGAAAACGGAGATATTGATACTGCAACAATTATCCGTATCATAACAGGTACAGCAGAAATCAAGCCAAAGCCTGTAAGCGTAAAAATCAGCAATGATATTTACAGCAGATACTTCACACCCGATATGAAAAAGAAAGAGATAACAGAAACAATAGAAAAAGCGTTAGAAATGTACTTTTCAGAGAGATAGAGAGAAATTGAGAGGTAGAAATGGAGACAATTACATTAAGAGATTACCAGCAGGAATGCGTTGACATCATCAATAATGCAGAAAGTGGCTCGTACCTTGTGTGCGTAGCCACAGGTCTGGGAAAGACTGTTATTTTTTCGCATATAGAAAGAAAAGGAAGAATGCTGATTCTTTCTCATCGAGAGGAACTTGTATGGCAGCCAAAGAAATATTTTGAATGTTCTTATGGTGTTGAGCAATCCGACAACCACAGCAACGGCGAAGATGTTGTTTCAGCAAGTGTGCAGTCACTTGTCAGGAGACTTGACAGCTTTTCTCCTGATGATTTTGATATTATCATCACTGATGAAGCACACCATGCTGTTGCTGATACATACAGAAAAATATACGATTATTTCAAACCACGTTTGCATTTAGGGTTCACAGCAACTCCGAACAGAGCTGATAATGTGAAACTCGGAATGATTTTCAGCAAAATTATATATGAACGTGACTTGAAATGGGGCATCAAACACGAATATCTTTCAAATATTGAGTGTTTTCGGGTAAATGTCGGCTATGATATTTCAGAGGTTCATAAGCAATGCGGTGACCTGAATATCAGCGAACTGTCAACTGCCGTTGATACTCCTGTTCAGAATCAGATTGTTGCAGATGCTTACAAGGAACACGCTGTCGGACAAACTCTTATCTTTGCCACAACAGTTAAACACGCCGAGAATATTGCAGCCTTGATTGACGGTGCTGTTGCAGTTACAGCCGATACTCCCAACAGAAATGAAATTATTGAGAAGTTTACCAATCGTGAGATACCTTGCCTTGTAAACTGCATGGTATTTACCGAAGGAACGGATATGCCGTTAATCGAAACAATTATCATAGACAGACCAACACGAAATGCGAGTCTGTATACTCAGATGGTTGGACGTGGTTTGCGTACTCATAAGGAAAAAAAGCATCTTCTGCTTATGGATTGTGTTGGTGTTACGGGAAAGCTTGATATTTGTACTGCTCCCGATTTATTTGGAATAGACAAATTACCTGATTCAGTTACTCCCGAAGATATTGACGGCAAAATGATTACTGAGATTGAGGAAATCATTGAAGCTGAAATCAACAAACCGCCGAACTGGAAAATCAATCTTGAACTTGTAAAGCTGTTTGAGGAACGTGGAAATTATGATACACACAACATCAATTATGTTGTTCTGCCAAACGGATATTTAAGCTGTTCTCTTGGTAACAAGTGGACATTGAGAATAAGTGCAGAAGATATTGCTGGAAACTGTAATGCTTATCTTATGTTAAACAGAAAGCTGTTTCAGACAATTACATCAGGTGCAGTTCAGGATGTTCTGGATGCAGCTTATAGTTTTATTGTGAAGAACTTTCCTAAAAGCTGTTATCTATGGGACGTTGAAAAGGTTAAGAAATGGGGCAAGAAACCTGCATCTGTATCACAGATAAAACTGCTGAAAAAGAAAATGAATATCTTGGAGCAGAGAGAAATAAATTTTGATGAAATGACAAAGTATGAGGCAAGTATTCTCATCGGAAGGCTTGTCGGTTAGGAGAAGATTATGAGAAAAATTATTACAGCAATCGCAATTACGGCACTCAGCTTGAATATGAGCCTTACAGCTCATGCTGCTGATATGCTTGACAAAGACTACATTGAAGCTGAAATCTGGGAAGAAATGTGGCTTGGCAAGGGTGATAACGGAACAGATTATCCTGAAGCATCATTCAAGCATCATTTACTTGATAAGTGGATTGACAACAACTACGGTTCAGAGGAATATGACTGGACAAATTTAGGCGGTCTGAAATACGAATATAGAGATTATTATGAGGATTACATTGAAGATTGGGACTTTGATGATGATGAGAACGGCAGGTGGACGATTTCAACCGATGAACATCATTATCATTTTCAGCTTGTGGACAACATCTGGAGTATGATTGATGAGAATGGCGATACAGTTGATACATTTCCTCCATTCAGCACTCTTGAAGCTGAAACAGAGGACGCACCTGCAATTAACGGCAATTCTCCGAATAATGACGGCAACAATCCTAATGTGGTAGTCGGTATCGTACCTTCAAAGGAAGCAACAACAGAAGCTGTGACAGAGGAAGTCAAGGCTGAATCATCTGGCAGTTCAGCACTTCCGCTTGTAATCGGTGGTGTGGCAATAGCCGGTGTTGGTGCTGCATTCCTGTTCCTCCGCAAAAGAAAGTGAGGTTATTATGATAATTGAAAGTGAAAAGAACATTTATGATAAGGCTGTCGGAAAATATGTTTGTTCTGAGTGGGTTCTTGATACTGATAAGGGATTGATTACTCATACTGACAGTAATCTGAAAGCAACTGAACGTTGGTTTCATAAGGATTTTATCGTGTATCACCTGAAATATCGTGCTGAATACTGTCCTGATTTACTGCGTAATCTTGTAAACGAGGGCAAACTCATAGAATATCTGGAAGAACTTGAAACAAAGGTAACTGATGCTGTAAACAATCAGGTTGAGATATGGGAAAAAAAAAGCAAGGAATATCAGATTGCAAATGAATCAGGAAACCTTTACGAAGTTCAGCGTATCGCTAATCTATTTACTGCTATGGCAAGAAAGGCTGTATTTGATGTTATGATTTATGTGTAATATCTTGTGACTTTACGTATTTTTATTCGCTTATCATTGAAAAATGGCTGTCTGTATGGTATAATATTCTTATTATAATTATACGGAGGACAAAAATGGAAGATTTCAGAACATTTGACAGAGCCACATACAAGGCTATAAAGAATATGGACAGAGAAACAATGCAGCGTTTCGTGACCAATGTATATATGAACGGAAAGAATGACAGTGAAGCTGTAAGCGTTGATTATGATGATTTAAGAGCAGACCTTGCTAAAATTAAAGGAATCGGAGAAAACAGACTTAATGAGATTATGGATGTCATTGACAGCCATCTCTCTGCTTCTGAAAAATTGGAGGAATAGATACTGAATGAGAGTTGATAGTAAAGCTATATATTATTGTACGTTTCTGGCAGTAACATTTTATTCATCAAATTAATAAGCAAAATAACAACAACCTTATGCTCAAAAATGAACATAAGGTTGTTTCTTTATAATCATAACAAGGATATAAACTTATCAAATGCTTTAGAGCCTTCTGCATCTCTTTTAAACACACCCGCATCAAGCAAAACCTGTTCAAACACCTTGCCAACTTCCGCTTTAATGATAGAATCAGCATTGTCAGCATTAAATTCTGGATAATTTTTAAGAATATCTTCTGCCCATTCAGCATGAGAAGCTGTTTGGGGATTGGCAGTTAAATCTGCATCTGAGAGCATTGCTTCACGCAGAACATCAAGTTCCTCTGCAAGTCTGGACGGAAGAACAGCAAGTCCCATTACCTCAATAAGTCCGATATTCTCTTTTTTGATATGGTGTAAAGACGGATTTGGATGGAAAACTCCGAGAGGTCTTTCCTCTAAAGTGATGTTATTGCGAAGGACAAGGTCTATTTCATACTTTTTGCAATGCTTCCTTGCAATAGGAGTAATCGTATTGTGTGGCACACCATCAGTTTCAGCATAGATCCCAACAGATTCTTCTGTGTAGTTTCTCCAAGCATCAAGCACATCACAACAAGCG
>DETU01000022.1 GCA_002362175.1 Ruminococcus sp. UBA3280 | reverse complement strand
GTCGTCGTTGTGGACGTTGATGTAGTTGTTGTGGTGGTTGTAGTAGTCGTTGTTGTTGTAGTTGATTCGGTAGTTTTATAGTTTGGTACGTCAATATTAATCGGATTCTTTGTATCATCAATTACAACATTAGGAGCAGTATCTCTGATATTCTTCATTACAAGCGTCGGATAATCTTTAAGTGCTTCTCCAACTTCAATAGTTGTTGTTTCAGAAGAATATTCTGTTCCGTCATTTAAAGTAAAGCTGTCTGCCTTTACTCCGTCTTTAAGTTCAATAGTTACACTTTCAAGCACATCATCTGTAATAACATCTGTTTCCACATCACAGTAAACAGTGATTTTAGATGCAGGGTCTCCCCAATGAGTAAGTTTAAGATAACCATTATCACCAAAATAACAGTTTTCAACGTCTGTTATAACACCGCCGTCAAATTTAATCTGTGCTGACTGTTCGTCCCAGCCACCTGCACTGACACCATATTTGAACTGAATGGTGTGTTTGCCTTCACAGTCAACTTTGACTTTTTTAATAATCACATTAGAATACTCAGGCTTTTCTTCAAAGAACAAATCTCCGCTTTTAGCCTCTATTTCACGAGGATTATCTTCAATAAGCTTACGTTCTGTATTTACATTGTCAATCTTTAATATTCCGTCCTTGCCAACCATAGCAGTTCCGGATTTTTTGTCACCGTTTTTATAATTAAGAGTGTAAGAAACTTCATATTCATCATCTTCATCTCTTGTTACGGAATAATCATCATTAATTGTGAAATAAAGCTTATCTGATAAAGTTTCGTAACCTTCGGGAGCAGTTGTTTCTTTTATGTAGTATCTGCCGGATTCAAGATGCCCAATATCAAGAATACCGTTTTCTGTAGAACCTGACGCTACAATCTTGTCGTCGCTTGCACGATAAACTGCAAGGTCAGCAGGACTTTCTGTAATAACTTTCCATGTATCGCCGTCTACCTTAGTAAGCTGAATATTTACAGCTTCGTTCACGAACTTCGGAACTTCAGACGGGAGACGTGTAATCATCATATTTTCGGCATCATAATAATAAGTATCACCACCGACTTCAAATGTTGTACTGTTATTTTTGTCAAAAGTCAATTTTCCGTTATAATTTGGATTATCACCTGTAGTGTCATAATAGTTATCACTATATACAACATCAGTAACCTTTCCGTCGTTAATTGAAAGATTAAATACTATATTCGGAAAAACATCTTCATTTTCTACAAAAAATATTTCAACTTTTCTTGATGTCTGATTTCCTTCTTCATCATAAGTGTCTTTATAGTTCAGATGTCTTATTAATTTTCCGTCACGTTCAATTTTTACGTCTATTTCAGTTGGTAATGTGCTGTCGTCAATCTTTATCGCACTTCTGACTTCTTCGGTTATTTTTATTTTATATTCCTTATCTGTTGCGGAATATCCTGCCGGAGCGGATATTTCTTTCAATGTATAAGTTTTTTCATGCAAATAGTTTTCTGAATCAAATTTTTCATCGCCTGTAAGTTCCACATCTGTAGGTACAGTAATGAAGTTGTATTTGCTTCCGACAGTTTCAATTTCGGAAACCACTTCACCCGTCTTGTCATCTGAAAGTACAAGTCCGAGTGTTGCACCTGCAAGATTATTACCATTGCCGTCTACCTTAGATACGGCGAGGGCATAGCCTGCAACTGTGCCGAGCATTGAGATAGGTCCTGTAAATGGTCTGTAACCAAATTCTGTTTTACCTTTAAAGGATTTTGCAATCAAAGCACCTGATAAATGACCAACTTCACCTTTACCTAATTTTGCTTCATCTGTTACATCGGCATTCGGTGCCAATATTGTACCCTGAAAATTGCTTCCGATAACAATTCCTGTTGCGTCAGGAAAATTATAAAGCAAACTAGTAACACCCGGATGGTTATTTTTATTTTTGTCGTCATCTTCCGGAGAAGTTCTGCTTATACAAATACCATCTGCAATATCGGTAGTACCGCTTATATTAGTAATTCTCTGTCCGTATCCAACATCCGGATTAGCAAGATGTATCTCACCGCTACCTTCAACATTGATAACAATATAGGCATATTCCCATGAACCTTTAGTGCCGTCATTATTAACGACTGGTCTGGGTGTTTTTAATTTAGGAATATTCACAAAGTCAACATATGGTGTACTTTGATATTCTTTCCATTGTTCTTCCGTCAAATTAAAATACACAGTATCTGCCTGAGAACCTTTATATTCTAATCTAAAATGTCCGTTATTGGAATCAATACCTACTTCCTGACCGGACGATTTTTTAGAAAATTTATTGCTAATTTCCTTTAAAGTTGCTACCTGTGCCTTGATATCAAAATTCTCTGCCCCTTCATAAATATAATCGTCAGGGTCTTTACTCCAAAGGTCACTGCTTGCAAAATTCAGAAAATCTTCCTGAAACTGAATATTCTCCTTATCAGTAACCCAAAATTTCTTTGCGGTGTTGCCCTTACTTCCGTCCGGCAACGTATAATCTTTATCCCATGCAGTCGGAATTAATGATTTAGCACTTCCATGAGTAATAACGTGTGCAAATCCGTCATCATTTAATAATAATTCAAGACTTACTTTTTTCTGAAAGTCACCTTTACCTATTTCATATACTGAAATAGGAGGAGCCACATTACCACCAACAGCAATTCGACCCTCTGCATCTGCGTCTTCAGGCTCAAAATTACCTTCTAAAAACACACAGAACTGCGAAGCAATACCAAGAGCATAAGTCTTTTCATAGTTCTTAATGGTTTCGGCAATTGTACTGCCTTTCATGCCGTTTTCGCCGACAAGTAAAGTAACATCATCAGTTTTCTTAGTTCCCGAAACATTTGAAACAGGATTAGCAGCCAGAGACTCTGAAATACCTGTTACCATGCTCATAATGGAGAGAAACATTGCCGTAACAAAGCTGAGTGACCTTTTTGCAAGTTTGTTCATATAAACTTTCTCCTTTCATAAATTAATAGATTTTTTTGAAAAAATAATATTTTTCACATAAAATAACAATCCTTTCTTGAAATATATATTAACAGGCAATT
>DETU01000032.1 GCA_002362175.1 Ruminococcus sp. UBA3280 | reverse complement strand
GCTAAACTACCAAAAGGCAAAATGAATAAATATACGAAATACACCTATTTTATCCGCGTTTTATGCTATGCATTTTTTGAGCCATTTTTCTGCATTTTCAGATGACCGAACACAATTGGATACACCACTTTTCAATAAACCCATCAAAACAGAATGAATAGAACCTGAAGAACTCGGATCAGACAGAACTGGGGAAAAAATTTTTAGAAAAGATAGAAAGAATCGTACCGTGGAAAGCATTTTTAAAGTTGATAAAGCCATGTTATTACAAAGGAGAACGTGGAAATAAGCCATACCTAATGGAACTGATGACTGCACAAGAAGCATATCTTAAATTATTAAGAAACTTACTATGAAATCAATAAAAGTTTCAGACGAACTTCTAGAGGCTACCATTAATTGCGAAGATGAAAAGGTTGCCGAACTTATAGATAAAGCACACAGCGATAAAATTTCGATTTTAAAATACAACGATGAAAACTCGCTGTCCTGCGTGATCTCGCTTGCATATTATTCCGCCAGAAAAACTTATACAATTGAAAGAGAACTTCCTGCCGGCAAAGGATTTGCTGATCTGATTTTCAGACCGAGAAAAAACAACAGCAATCCTGCAATTATCGTAGAACTCAAATATGACAAATCTGCCGAGGGAGCTTTGGAACAGATTAAGAAAAAACAGTACGCCGACTGCCTGAAAGATTACAGCGGTGAAATTTTACTTGTCGGAATTAATTATGATAAAGACGATAAGCACCATACTTGTAAGAGCGAAAAAATTAATAAGTAGAAAAAAATTTTATTTAGGGAAACCGTAAAATCGGGGTAAATTAATGTCATCTATTTTATAGTCGCAAGACACAGAAACTACGTAATATAGGCAAAAACCTGTATTGCGTAGTTGTTTTTTTGTCCGTTATCGTGAGCTTGACCCCAAAATGACCCCAAAAAGTTGTGCGATTGTGTGCTATAGCAATATACAGCAGTTATTTAGGAGATAAGTACTGTTAACTTGGGTTAACAAGTTGAAAAATAGTAAGGAGCAGGAATAAAACCTGCTCCTGAATTTTTTTGTTGAATTTGTCGTTTTAGTATGGTATAATGTAAATGTAAGATTATTTATCCAATAAAGGGGAAGTTTGTATGAGAGCAACAATGCCAATCATAGATTTGTTATGGAACAATTTTGACGAATTGAGAAGAAATGAAGACGGCACAATTGTTTATGACGAGAAGCTGAAAGAAATTGCTGAAAATCTGTTGAAGCTTGAAAGTCTTGATTCTGCATTGTATTGTACTTACGATGAATTTTTCAATGCGGTAACGAATGGAGCAGTTGCATATGACAGACAACAAAAAGAATTGCCTGAAAGACCAGTTGTTACTGTTCCAGACATGACCAATAAAAGCAAAAACGACAATGAACTGGCGGAAGAAATCAGGAGATTTCGTGAAAGCCTATGTAATTCACCAAAACATATTCCCAAGCCCAAAAGCAATATATTTAGGCTTCCGAAAGGCTGTAAATCAAAGTACAGGTATGTAAGCGATGTGCTTACAATGAAAATATGGCAATCCTGGAAACCAGGGGAGCAAGTATTTATTTCGGCAGGTACTGGCAGAGGTAAAAATACCTTTATCAAAAAGGAATTGTTGACACACTGCGGTAATCAGAAAGTTGTCATATTTGAAAACAGGCAGTCATTAATGCAACAACAGATAACAGACATTATCTCGGAAATTGACCCAGAAGCTTTGAAATATAATGACATATCCAAAGACAATATGGTAATATTCGGTGCTTGCAAAAATATTATGATAATATCCTATCAGTGTGCGGCTCTGAAGTGTATGTTGCAGAACAACAGATTTTTGAATTTCTGCTCGCAGGCAAGATATCTGGTGTTTGATGAAGCACACTACATACTTGACGATGCGAATTTCAACAAGGGAATAAGCTTTTTTGAAGAAACTTTTTTGGGAAACTCTTTCCCGAATGCCACAAAAATATTCATGTCTGGTACAATGGAAGAAATCTATGAGTATATCCAGAGGAAAAACATTTTTCCAAAGGAATCCATAAATATTATTGAGAAAAAAGAATTTCTCGATGAAAAAGGAAATGACACTCAAAGTTTTTCAGGAATACCACAATATGGTCAAATTAGTAATTCAGTACTTTCGCTTCCGACAGATTATTCCTACATTCAGCCATATAAATACAAAACAACAGATGATATCTGTTCACAGATTGCCCAGACTCCTATAAATGAAAAATGGCTGATTTTTGTAAAATCAATTGATGAAGGCGCTATGCTGAAATTATGTTTACAGGGTATATGCAATAATTCTGTATATTTTTTGAATGCCGAAAATAAGAATGATGATGAAAATAAAGAAATTTACAACCAGCTTATACGAAAATGCAGATTTGACTGCCGTGTGCTGATTGCAACAACAGTAATTTATAATGGAATAAATGTAAAAGATAATGCCGTAAAACATATCGTTGTTCCATTTGCACCAATGTCAGTAGTAAAGCAGTTGCTGGGAAGAAAAAGAATGTCTGAAAACGAAACCGTGAAAGTTTATTTTCCAGATGTCAGTTGCAAAAATGTAAAAAAGCGTTACTTTGATTGCGTAAAGGACTGCATGGAAATAATAAATCTGAATTTCAATATGCCAAAAATTGTATTGTGTCAGCTCAACGGACTTGTAAATTCTCCTCCATCAAAATATTATTATTTATCTTCAAGTAATTTTTCTATGCCGAATTTTAACATGCTGTTAAATTATCCTGCAATTTACAAGTTCTATTATGATATCTGCTTTTATATTTATGCTCTCCAAAGAATGAAATCAGAATCAAAAGATACAAAATCAGATTTTATAAAAATTCTTCTTACACATCTTGATATTGAGGACAAGTATGATGATGTAATTTACATTACCATAAAAACGTCAGCAGAAGAAATTGAAGAAGCCAAAACAGAATTTTCAGAATATCTTGATAGTTTGACTGGAACAGAAATTATATCTCCCGATGAAAATAATTCTTATGAAAAGTTTCTGGAACTTAAAAGCTGAATCAACGAAATGTATAAAATTACACATAGCGGTAAGCCGTTTGATACACAATGGAAGAACAAGGACAGGTTCTTTTCGGAGGAAAAAGTGAAAGCACTTTTATTGGAACTCTCACTACCTTATGAGATTCAAAGCGAAAGCTCCAGAGGAAAAAGAAGTACTAAAATAATCAAGCTGTAGTTATGATGAAAAAATAAAGCGGTGTAAATTCATATAATATACAGATTTCTATAAGTTTGATTTTTACAGGCTGAAAACGCCAGTATTACGTTGATTTTTAACATCGTGAAAACGGCTTTGTAAATCTGAAATTGAGTGATGTAAAAAGAAAGGAGAGCGTAAAAAGCTCTCCTTTCAACGTTATATAGTAATCATAATAACAAATTCGTTAGGATTTACAACAAGTTCATTAGTCGGAGTAGGCAAGGGCGGATAGATGTTTTCAAGTTTCTGAACGATAGACGATTGAATACAAGATATTCCATTCTGTATATTTTCAGCTTCGATGGTAAAATCTTCAAAGTCAACGGCATTGATAATGAAACCGTTTGGTACAGGTGTTACCACAACAGGATATGACTGATGCTGCGGAATAGTCGGCATATTGAACAGGTTTTCCATGAGTTTCATTTCCTCGTGTTTCTGACTGTCGAGTACGTGGGTATATGTATCAAGAGTAAAAGAAACAGAATAATGCCCGAGAAGTGTTGATACTGTTTTGGAGTCCATGCCCTGTTCCATAGCTCTTGTTGCAAAGGTGTGGCGGAGTGCGTGAAATGTGTAATGTTCAAGCCCTGATGCTTCAAGGATTTCGTCATAGTAGTCCTTGAAAGTGCGTGGTTCTATATATCCACCGAGAGGATTTGTGACTATAAAGCCATAATCATTATATGCTGCTCCTGCTGCACGTGAATCCGAAAACTGAACATTTCTCCATTGTTGTAGTTCATTAATTATCACTTGAATAAGCGGAATTGAACGGACAGAATTTTGAGTTTTGGGTTCTTGTATAACTATTTCGGTGGAGTTGCCTACGCCGTTATAATCGACTTTTGGCAGACGGTTAAGTGTACGGCGGATATTCAGCATATTTTTTCTTGTGTCAATGTCCTCCCAGCGTAATCCGAGAAGTTCACCCAATCTTATTCCAGTAGCGAGTGTAAGTCTGACAAAAATTCCATATCGGAATTTGTAGCTTGTATAAATCAGACGTTCCTGTTCCTCACGGGTTAAAATTTCGACCTGTGGTTTCTCATTGCGTGGGAGGTTTACAGCATCGCACGGATTGAAATTCAGATGATGTTCAAGTACCGCCTGTTTCAGTGACTTGTGCAGACAGCGGTGAAGATTAGTGATTGTTTTAGGCGAAAGCCCCTCTTCTGTCAGCTTATAATTATAGAAGTCCTGCAACATTTTTGAAGTAAGGTCTTTGAGTTTGAGAGTGGGAAAGGATTTTGCCAGATGATTTTCGATATATCCCCTATAGCTTGTATAAGTGGACTGTTTCAGACTGTTTTTCATGTAAGTTTCAAGCCATATCCTCAGCCAGTCAACAAGTCTGGTTGAGGTAGGGTCTACCATTTCATTGATGTGAATGTTGTACCCAACTTCATGCAGAAGTTTTACAGCTTCTGATTTTGTCTTTGCATAGTGTGAAATACGTTTTGCCTTACCAGTTTTAAAGTCAATGCCAGCCGTAACACGCACCTCGAATCTTCCGTCTGAACGTTGTCTTATACTGCCTTCGTTGTGACCTCTTTTTGTGTTTGCCATATAGATATACCTCCTGATAAATATTTTACATAATCGTTCAGTTTTGTGTTATTTTGAACATCTTTTGAAATCATAGCGTTCACATAGGTAATAGTATCGGGAGCGAGTGATGCCTAATTCTTTCATGGCATCTATGGGACGTATTGCACCAGAAGCTACACGGAGCATAACAGAATCCCAGTTATTCGGTTTCGGGTGTTCGGGTCTGCCAAATCTAACATTCTTCTTTTTAGCCAAAGTAATGCCCTCACGCTGTCGGGAACGGATTTTGTTACGCTCGTTTTCAGCAATACTCCCCAGCACTTCAATAAGGATAGCGTTAATCATATCCATAACCCACATCTGCTCTGTGGGAAAGTCTGTAAGAGTAGTCGGAATATCCAGAATTTTAATATGAACTCCTGCATCTTTAAAGTATTCCAGTTCATGTTTTATGTCATTTTTGTTACGGCTAAGGCGGTCAAGTTCTTTGATAACGAGAGTATCGCCATTTCTTAAAATCTGACGTTTCAAATATTGATAACCCTCACGTTCCGTATCTTTTCCAGAGCATTTGTCTACGATAATATTTTCAAATGGCACACCAAATTTTGTCAGGGCTTCAATCTGTCTGTCCTCATTCTGTTCACGGGTAGAAACTCTTGCATATCCGTAAATTCTGTTGTCCATAAAAATTCCTCCTAAAAATGTCTGAAAAAGTCCCTGCACTTATCAGACGTACAGAAAGTCAAAAATGGACTTTTTCAGACTTAAAATCAAGCAAAAAATAACCGTCCAGAAAAGTACACTTTTTCAGACGGTTTTAAATTTCATTTATATTTCGCAAAGAAAATCATCGTAATCTTCCTCGCCTTTAACAGCTCTGATAGTATCGGTAATAAGCGAATAATCACAAAGCATATCTTCGATTTCGTCTGCTGTATAGCCATATTCAAGGAGCATCATTACATCATCTTCGTCAATGCCATAGCAGTTGCACATATCCAGAAGAAGCTGTTCATGCTGTGTGTAGTAATCGTTCTCGAAGTCATCATAGGAGTATCTCAACCAAGAAGTGTATCTGAAATCATCTTTATCCTCAAATTCGGAACGACTAAAAAAACCATTGCTGTCAATTTTAATAATGTCGCCGTGAGTTGTTTCAATTTTTGTGTACAGAAATTTATGCAATCCTACTTTTTTCAGGGCATTCTTCATGATTGATTCTGTTGAAGCGTAAATATAAAGTCCGAGCGTTTCGAAGTGGAGCAGGTACATAGGGTTACTGCCTTTGACGATATACAGACAATTATCTTCATCAAGTATGGTGAAAGTGAAGTTGCCCTGTACAGTTTCAGCCATATTTTTCAGACTGTCAAAATCAAGCGTGCCATGCTGTTCGATAAGCTGTACAGCAACATAGCTGTCGGTTTCAATATGAGTGACAGGCAAATTTTTTGTCTTGCGAAGTTCTTTGTCGTTGTACAGTACGCCGTTATGTGCAAACGCAAAATTCTTATTAGCATGACCATAGAATGGGTGATTATTCTGATTGAATTTCTGATTTCCCTGAGTGGTCAGACGGGTATGTCCCATAACAGCAACAGTATTTTCAGGGATATTGAATCTCACCTTGTGGGCAGGTTTCGGACGTTTGAAGATAACAACTTTGCCGTCCTTGATATATGAGATGCCGGAAGCATCTGTACCACGTTCTTCCGCAGCGTTTGCGAGTGCCTGCGTAAGTTTCTTCATGACTTTATAGGGTACGATATGCTTGTAGTCAAGCCAGCCAAATAATGCACACATGATTAAAATTCCTCCGTTTCTTCAACTTTTTCGTTGATGTAAAGACTGCGTTCTTTGAGATACTGAATGAGTTCAGGTTCAGTAATTCCTGCAACAAATTCAGACCACGAAATTTTTGATATTCCGTCATCGTCCATCAGAACAGCAAGTTCACAGACTTTATTTACCAGCTCCAAAGTTGCGATAAGGGTGTTGTATTTAAGCGTACCCCTGAAAAGACGAAATTCAATAGTGTGATAGTTGCAGAGATTTACAGCAACATAACGACCATAATTTTTCTTAGCTTTGTCCATGATTGCTTTTGGGGAATTTTCGTAACCGTAGCGTGCTGCCCAGCGGTTCATATTGTACTCTGTTCTTCGGCTGAATTTCAGTATTTCGTTCCAGTGGTGTTCCACAAAGTAAAGTATACGGCTGATAACTTCGTCCTGTTCATCACGGTCAGATGCAAGCGAATCCCTGTTTACATGGATATGAAGTCCACAGGTGCTTGTCTGATGAGAGCGATAGCCAAGATATACTGCCTTTTTCATAACTCTGTCCCAACAGAAATCTTTGTGATATTCAAGTGACATCGGGTGCGTTACAATCTCCATTCCGTCATCAAGTGAACCGTCAGTTTTTATGTAGATGTGGTCATCTTCTTCGTTGGCAATGTCAAGGATTTCTTCTGCATAGTCATCATCTTTGCCTGCTCCGTCGATTTCAAGTTCTACACCAAAATAGCGGTTTGAATCTCCATAAAATATAGGAGTAGGTTTGTAGCCGTATTCATGGATTGATGCGTTTCTGCGGATTTTCTGATAGCATTCATAGCAGTAATAGCAATCGTCGTATTCATAAGTGTCGTCGTTGTGGACTATGATGTCGCACTCCTCACAGCGAGTGTAGTAGTTATCATAGCAATGACTGCATAAGCATATATCCTCATCGCTGTAAACATCGTCGTCCCAGACAATTTCGTTACAGCGGTCGCAGACAGTTGTGTATCTGTCAACACAGTCCTGACAGATTGGCTCGCCGTAGATTGTGTCGTAGTCGTCGTCTTCGATTACATCTCCGCAGTGGGAGCAGTAAATTTTTTCTTCTTCCATTTTGATTTCCTCCGTAAAATAAAAATTGCCCTCCCGAAATTAATCGGGAGGGCTTTGTCATGTGGTTTAATATTCAGATGCAAGTAACATGGTGCTGTATTCATTGCTGTCAATGATGTAGATTTTTGCAGTTACAGCTTTGTTTGTTGGAATAAAATAGTTCATTCTGTATTCGGGCTGTTCGCTGAAATGAACAATTCTCTGCATACCACTTAAATTGCTCAGTTCAAAAACCTGAAAATAATCTTTCGGTTCGGGCATTCTGTCCACACATTCCCACATAAAGAACTGCAATTCAAGCGGGATTTCGTCTGCTGCACCTCTTGTAAGATAACGTTGGTTGTTGAACATTGTTTTCACCTCCTGTCTGATTGTGTTCCTATGTTCCGCCCGAAGGCGGTCAACCTATGCGGTCACACCATTTTCGTAAAATCAGTACCTGGCATAGATTCACTTTTATGATATATAACTGAAATTAAAAAGAATAACAAAAAAGCTCTCCTAATTAAACAGGAGAGCAGGATTTAAAATTAATTGTAAATGAAATATCAGCAATATTGGTACTATAATTGCTTGATTGTAATGTTGTTTGAGATTCAATTGGTTCAAGTTCCGCTATTGACGATGGATTAGCCGAAACATATATTAAACTATCAGACGAAATGACTCCTTTTGAAGTTTCAATCATACCATACACAAGAAATTCACCTTTTCCAAGCTTTTTAAGAATGGAAGATACTTTTGCAATTGAATTATCTGAGCGAATAAGCTTAGTAATCATATCAATTGATGTAAGTTCCGGCTGGAAGAAAATGCTGATGCTTGTTTGCAGAAACATACTTCTAAATTTAGCAGGAATTGTTTTGAATGATTGAGTCGAAAGTATAAGACCGATTTTCTTTTCACGACTTTGTGAAAGAATCTGAATTATGGCATTTGAATCTTTTTTTACGAGATTCTGAATTTCGTCAACAACGGCAAATAGAGTGTGTGTATCAGAACTTTGTCTGTAGTCGTACATATCCCTTAGAAGAAATAAAGAACAGATTAGCTATCTTCATAGAATAAAAGAGAAGTCTATTAATGAACAATTTTGGGATAGAGATAATCGAATTATTAATAACGGGAACTATAAACGAGAATTAAACAGTATTCTTGTAATATCTACAGATTATTCATATATTAATCCGTTAGTCTATAATGATTATGCAGACCTTATGCCAAAGATTGCAGAAAGTACTGACAAATGGCTGATATTTGTCAATACCATCGCACAAGGCGAAGAACTTAAGGCAATGTTGAAAAGCAGATATGGTGAAAATACTGCTGTATTCATTCATGCAGAAAATAAGAATAAAGAAGCTTCTGAGTTTTATGAGGAACTGCTGACTTAGGAAAAAGTGTCAGTAAAAGTGCTGATTGCAACTACAGTAATTTACAACGGAGTAAATATAAAAGATTCAGAACTCAAAAATGTTGTTCTTCCAGTGGTAACTATGCCTGTGATTAAGCAGCTGATAGGCAGAAAACGAATGACAGATTCAGAAAACGAACTGAATGTATATTTTCCACTTTCGTCTCAAAGTGATATAAAGAAACGATTCAGAAGGTGTGTGGAAAAAATATTATCTTCTTTACATGAAAGAAATTCAAATTTATCTGGGATTGCTGCTGTTTGGAATCAACTGATTCCTGATAGTTTTAGTTTTATGTATGTAATGCCGACACAGTTTAATAATTTAGTTCCTGTATTCAGTACTCTTGCATGGTCAAAAGTACATTATGATGCAATGTTCTATCTCTACACTCTCCGGCATTATCAGTATGAGTCAGATACAGCCTATGTATCTGTACTGCTAAAAGGATTGAATATCTCGGATAAAATGGATTCGGTCATGGAAAATTACAGAGACAGTCAGAAAGACGCACAACAACGAACTAAGGAGGTTTTGCAAGCACTTCTTAAACGTTATGTAAATAATCCGATTGTTGACAAATGTATCAACGGAGAGTATAATCTGATACCGGACTTCACAGCGGAGTTTAATAGGATTTATAAAGAGTTAAAGAGAGAAAATTTTGACAGACAATGGAAAAATCGTAAGCGTACTGTATCAGCAGGTAAGTTCAACAGTTTTATCGAAGAAATGGAACTTCCATACCGTATAGAGATTGAATCAAAAGATTCTGGTACGGAAACTAAAAAGCTGAGCGTGATACCCAAAACTAAAAATACATCATCTTGAAATCATAATATATTACAATAAGTTTCAAAGTGAATTAAGTTTCAAGCATAAAATGGCTTTATATAGCCGTTTGTAATATGACGGCTCCTTTTTGAAATCTTATTCAAACAGCTTTGAAACTCGATTTGAAACTATAATTTTCATATAGTTTCATGTTTTTTAGGTCATTCAAAAGAGCTATATTAATCTCCTTACGGTAAAAAGTAAACACAATACAACATAAATGTAAACATTTTACATAATGGGAGGGGAAAACCTCCCGACCAGCAATATAAATATATTGATAATATAATACTAATAATTATTAAT
>DETU01000013.1 GCA_002362175.1 Ruminococcus sp. UBA3280 | reverse complement strand
AGTGTGTTCACATTAAAATAGCATCAAAAATCATAGAAAGAGAAACGACAGAGGAATAAATAACATCAAGTTTATCATAACGGGTAAAAACTTTTCTGAATCGTTTGATTCGCAGAAAATATCTTTCTATTTCATTACGACGTTTGTAGATTTCCTTATCATAATCCCATGGTTCTTTACAGTTCTTTTTTGGAGGTACAACAGGAATAAACCCTTGCTGTACAGCGAGAGTTCGTATCTTGTCATCTTCATATGCTCTGTCCATAAGAAGATAGTGATTATTATCAGAATATATCGATTCTATGAGTTTTCTGCCTTGTGGTGCATCATGTTTCTGACCAGCTGACAAATGAAAAATCATTGCTGCCCTGGCAGACGTGGACACCAGATGAATTTTTGTTGTGAGCCCCCTTTTGAACGTCCATGCTCTGCTCTCCATTCTCTTTTCTCGCTCCTGACGCATCAGGATGTACTTTTATACTTGTACTGTCTATACAAACAATTTCTGTACGGATTTCAATAATATTCTCTGTCTGCATAGATTCAAAAATTTCATCTATTATTCCGCTTTTTGACCAGCGATTAAACCTGACATATATTTTTCCATACTCTTTTGGCAATGATCTCCATTTGCAGCCATTTTCAATTATGTAGAGTAAAGCTCGCATAAAATCATAGTTTGAAATCGTTGGTTTTTTCCTTGATTTCGGCATTAAATGCTCTATTTTTGCAAATTGTTTCTTTGTTAATTCCATATCTCTATTATATCTTATTTCTATTTTTTTGTAAAGTACTTATGTTAACAAACTCTAAAACCATTTGAGGCAAAAGATTTCCAACAGCCGAACCAATGCCAAAGCCATGACCGGTAAAACCGCACGCAAGAATCAGTCCCGGAACTTCTTCGACCAGACTGATAACCGGAACACCGTCTGCACACATATCCAGCCAACCTACCCAAGTACGCACAATTTTTGCATCTTTCAATGCCGGGAAATATCCCATGATTCCTCGGCAACAGGCAGAGGCAGTCAGACTGGAATTGATAGGCGTGCCATTATCCTGATTAGACAGTTCGTATCTAGAAGACGCTCCGAACACAAAAGAATCATGTTTAGTCTAATAACCATAAAAATCTATGGCAACTATTCCCAGCATTTGATAGAACATCGGTGGCTGTGCCTCAGTGACAATCGCTTCAAACAATTCCTGGTGCATCGGAATATCCAAACCAACTGTTTCCATAATGGTACGGCTATCATAACCTGCAGCAAGAATAATGGTATCTACCTCATAAACCGTACCATCTGCTGAAATTACCCTCCGTACTGCACCACGGATTTTGTGCAGTTCCACAATCGGCTCACCGCTTATGAAATGTACACCCAATTGGCGTACCTTGCGATAAAAAGCAAGCGTTGTAGTCATAGAATTTGCATGACCATCTATAGGACACCAGCTTGCACCGGCAGCTTCTTCCGAAAGATACGGGTAAATCTCCCATGCCTCTTTCCCCGATATCATACATACATCCAGTCCGCACGCTACTGCACGGTCAGTGAGGTTCTGCAAGATTTTCAGATGTGTCTCTGTTTTCCCAAGACATAAATTTCCAGCCTGACAATATTCGCAGTCAAATTCCAGTTCATCTGAAAGTACCGGGCAGATGTTTTGGAGTCCCCACATTGCAATCGGCAATTCACGAGAATCACGTCCTGACTACCGCACACCGTCACCATTTCTAGAAAAACCACCGTTTCCAAAACAGCTGTTCTTTTCAAGAACAATCACACTGCAACCACGTTTGACAAGGTAATATGTCGTAGCACATCTGATGATATCACCGCCGATAATCAGCACTTCTGCACCGAATGCTCTAACTTCTTCAATCTGTATACACCTCAGCTTTCTGATAGAATCTGGCACACATAGCCATTTCAGCCGGCACCTGTATTGTCAGTAAATGAGTTTAATAAAATGCCTTTGCAGAACGCAGTGATATGACCTCTGCCCCACATATCCGTTTTCCGCTGCGGTTCAATGCAAAGTCCTTTTCTTTGGTCTGCGGAAGCAGCAAAAATTCATAAGGCATTGTAATCGTTGCCATACCATTTCCAACATCCTCATTCATCAAGAAAATGGCTTGTCCTGAACAGGATGCCACACACATTCCACAGACGACACAAGGCACATTTTCATTCACGGCAGGAAGTGAGTGATGTCCGCTCCAATCCGAATACATCCTTTTGAACAGGCATCCTGACATGGATTACATGGAAGATTCTGCGTACATTCGATTACCGGATGTATTCCCTTCATCTTTTTTACACTCGGGTACTGCTCTATCTCTTCGTCTGCTATATACCCTTTTCGGAGCAGATTCATAGAGTTTGTAATACCCTCATCAGTATACTCAAGAACTTTTCCACGATTTTCCGGAGCAAACATTCCCTTTCGCAGCATTTGCAGGGCAGATTCTTCTGCCGCAACTACATTTTTTTCTTCAGCAGTCATAAAACCGCTTCTATATGCAGCTGCAATACCGAAAATCCTCGTTTCACCGAAAGCATCAATTTCAGGCACCAAACCACCACGGTCAATCATCTTACATCCAGCCATCTCACAAAGCTGTGACATAGGAAAAAGTCCTACTGCAAGGCAAATCGTATCCACATCAAAATGTTTTTCCGTTCCGCCAATTTTTTGCCATTTCTCATCTAATTCCGCAATTACAACGCCTGTAACACTTTCTGTATATAATAGTATGACGCAGATAAAACGGAACACCGCACCTTGCAACTTTTGATGCGTGAACGCCATAGCCTCCTACACGAAATGCAGCTTCCACCATAGCGACTACTTCACAGTCTGTCTGCATAAGCTGATAACTGACGACTAAACCAACATTTCCTGTTCCCAGCATAAGAATCCTTTTTCCAGGCTGTACTGAATGTAGATTCATCAGAGTTTGTGCTGCACCCTCTCCTATTACATCCGGCAATATCCATCTATCAAATGCCACCATATTTTCACTTGCACCGTTTGCCAAAATAATATTATCTCCTTTATAATGACAAACCTTATCGTCGATGCGAACCACAACATCTTTCTCGGAATACAGTCCTGTAACAACAACATTCAGCACAATTTCTGCACCTGCCTACTGTGCCTGTTCCAAAAGAAAAAACACATTCATTTCACTTTATATCTGTACTCGTTGAAAATGTTTCAGAATGAGTTGTAACAGTCACCGTATGTCCCTGTGCATTTGAAACAGATTGTCTATAAATTTCCTGATGTATTTTTGTATGTGAATTATTATCTGAATCATCATCTCCGTTTTTTTCAACGTGAAATCCCAGTGTATTAAGGCTTAAAAACAGACCTTCATCAAAGGGACATTTCACAATATTTTCGCCTATTTCAGCTGAAATATGTCTGCTTCCAAGTTCATAGCAGAGCCGTCCCATTTCCTGCATTGTATTTACAGTTATCATAATTTTCATTGAAATCACCTCAGAAATCATTATTTTTTACAAGCTTGAAAATTACCGTTCCCTCGACAATAAGCGGAGATTCAAAATGGAAGAAAACAGTTGCTTTTTCGGGAACTTCTATTTCAGCAAAAATTTCACAGGTCAACGGATTCAGAATCTCTGCAATTATCTGCCCACGTTCAACGACATCACCGATTTTTGTTTTTATTCTGCAAATTCCACCGCAGGGAGAATGTATCTGTAACATATCTGATTCGTTAATAATTGAAGTAACATACCCTGCATGAATAGGATAATTTATTATTTCACGTTTTTTCATAAAACGCATAATTACGTTAAGTGCATTTTCAGCTGAATCCTCTTTCATATCATCAGTTGAGTGCGTGAAAAGCGAATAAGCTTTTGTATTCCACAACTGCCAGTTATAGTTTAAAGTAGTAGTGTCATAAGGTTTTGGAGAACGTTTCAAAGCATACGGCAGACCAAAATATGCAAGTCCGTCATCTGTTGTAAATTCTGTAACCATCTGCTTTACATGAGTCAGGAAACGCCCCGGCTGATAAAAACTTGCAAGTTGTATGCCGTATTCAAATCCCTGTATTTCAGTAAAAATTCCGTCCGCAATACGCTGGGTGGTTTCGCCGAGATTATATCCGGGAAACATTCTGTTAATGTCGGTGTTATCCATTGCCCAGAAACGTTTTCCGATATTCATTGAATGATAATTCGCACATGGGATTACCATAATTCCTGTATTTTTAGCAATATGTCCGTTGATTTCAAGTATTTTCAGCTCCTGAACAAGTCTTGCACAGACATACATCTGCTGGACTTCATTTCCACGCATTGCTCCCATAATACATATTGTTTTTTTGCTTGTATCTCCAAAACAAAAAGCCTTTATTTCAAGTGGCTCTCTGTAAACCGATTCAAGAGCGAAAATTATTTTTTCAGTCATTTTTCTTATCCTCCTGACGCAGAATCCTTGCAATAAGCGAACCGCCGTAAACTACAGGATATTCACGCAAAGTGAATAAAAGTCCCGAACATGAAGCGACCGCATTTTCAACAATCTCCCCTGTCAGAGGATTAACAATTCTTCCGATAATATCACCTTCTGAAACAATACTTCCAAATTCCGTATCTGGAACGAAAATTCCTGCTGCCGGTGAATTTACGAATCCAACTGCACCATCAAGAGAAACTACAGGCTCTCGAATTTCTCCGACTTCAACATCTGTCAGCATTTCAAGATTTACAAGCAGATTAATAATTCCGTCCACAAGCTGTTTACAGTACTCCTTTGTAATCCTCATTCCAACCCCCATTTCTACAACAAGAGTTTTTGTTCCCGTGGAATTAAGGGAATGTGCAAGGGTAGATTCAAGTACCGTTGCCGAAGCATGAACCCATACAAAATCCACATTAAGCATTTTAGCATAAGGCAGAAGTACCTCAGAAGTTGGAATACTCATACGAATCTGCGGAATTTCACGAAGAAAAATATTACTTGCATGAATATCAATACAGATATCAGCTCCTTTCATATCTTCCAGAATTTCATAAGCTATCATTTCGGGCATAGTACCGGATTCGATTCCGGGAAAAGTCCTGTTCATATCAAGGTCATAACCCGGAATACCACGCATTATGCTGTCGATTCCGAGAGGATTAAGTGCAGGGTAAACATCAATAGTTCCATTGAGTCTGCTTATATTTTCTTTCAGATATTTACCTAATACATAGCAGATATACTGCCCCTCAAGTTCATCGCCGTGAGTTCCCGTAACTATGCAGATACGTTTTTTTGAAGTACCGTTTTTAATACTGTTTTTCTGTATTTTAAGTTTTTCGTTCACCGCAAGATTTATCTGCGACACTGTTTTTATCATTGGTAAAACCTCCTTAATACGACGTTTTCAGGCTTGATGTTATAAGCTGTAACTGCTTTGTATAAGCCCCGAACATTACACCTCTGTCAATGGAACAGTCGCCGAAATCACGTCCCTGTGATAAAACGAGATAATCCTCATTTACGGGACAGTTATTTGCAGGGTCAAGACCAAGCCACTTTTCGCCGTCCCATATTTCCACCCAGCTATGAGTTTCACCGTCACAAGCAGCAAGTCCTGCCATGTAACGACATGGAATTTTATCCATTCTCAATAATGTCAGCATAATGTGTGAAAAGTCCTGACAAACACCTTTTTTCAGTTCAAAAGCCTGAACAGATGTAGTCTTTGTATCAGTAACTCCCTTTTCGTACTGAATTGTATCTGATAAAATATCCGAGAAAAAAACGGCTCTTTCAAAAAAATTTCTTTTACTGCATTTCCCGGAAATTTCAGCATAAAAATCCATTAAATTCTTATCCGGCTTTGTATATTCTGACTGATACAAATAGCATGGTATAAAGTCTGTTTTCGGCATTGATATATCAATTTCCGCACTTCCGTTTATCTCAAAATCAAGAAAACGATGTTCTTTTGAAATATATCCTGATGTAATGGTATTTCCGAATGAGTCAACTGTATTTCTTGTCGGCACAAATGGAGAAATATTCATTTCACAGCTCACAATATGCTGTGAGCTGCTTTCAATCGGAATACATCGAAGTGCAAATGAATGATTGTGAACATAGTTATCAAAAGTAAGTTTTGTAGCAAAAGAAAAATTCAGAGTTTTCATACTGCACCTCCGCTAAAAAGTCTTCCAATCAATGATGTTGCTTCACATTCATGACCTATTTATTTTTCTGAATAAATCATTTCCATAAGATTTTCAAGAACGTCTTCATTATATCTGTACGGCGTATTTTCGGGGATTCTTTTTAACAAACTGCACATTCTTTCAAATTCGGAAATTACTTTTTCACTGCGGTATTTCAGCCTTATGTAAAGCTCTACACGTTCAACAGACTTGGCACAAAGAAAAATATCCCGTATTTCTTCATTGCAAACATGGTCAATAAAGCACCCATAAAATCCATACAGAATATCTTCCAACAGCATAAGTGCAACGACAAGTCCCTGCGGAGTATTTTCAGCGGATTTCAACTTATCTTTGGCAAGCTGCAAATATGCAAGAGAATCAGTTGAAATTTCTTCTCTAAGAACAATACCGTTATCATAAGCACGTTCAAGATTGTATGCAGCAGAACAGCTGTTATTCCTATCAAATATAAAACTATGAAAAAATACCTTGAAATCGCCATAAATATCTTTCATTCCAAAACAGTCAAGATATTTCCTGTAGTGGTCACGGTCAATGACCTTATCATACAATCTTTCCAGTGATTTCAGCATTGTAAATACTCTTTCCGTGTAACGCCCCAGCCAATAAATACGATTGCTCTGTTCCCCGGAAATACTACTTTTACGCGCCCCTTTTGCAAGCGTTTTTCTTTATATCGTGACAGTATCCATGTATCTTTAAAGCCTCCTCCCTGCGATAAATTTACTACGAATGAATCGGGATTCCGTGAAAATCTTGTAAGTCCCGACGACCATACTCTTGTGGTTTCACCGGACAGTACAAATGCCCTTAAATCCGCTTTTCGCATTACCTGTTCTCCATTTTCAAGAATGGGAAGTTCCTTGAAATCAATTACTTCCTGTGCTATGAAACAGCGTGGTTCATTTATGATGGTCTGCCTGAAATTTTCAAGTTTTTCTTCCGACAAATCACTTCCGAAAACTACTCCATATCCACCTGCTTCAGCAATGTCCTTGATAACCAGCTTTTGAATATTTTTAATAACATAATCCTTATCTTCATCATAAAACGGAAGGTAAGTCGGAGCGTTTTTAAGTATTGCCTTTTCACCAAGATAATACTCAATCATCTTCGGCACAAAATAATAAATTCCCTTATCGTCTGCAACTCCGTTGCCAAGTGAATTTATAATCGCAACATTTCCACTTCGGTAAGCCTCCATAAGATTCGGAATACCGATAAGCGACTGTGGATTAAACGTCAGCGGGTCAAGATATTCATCGGAAATTCGACGATATAACGCACCTATTCTTGTTTTGCCGCCTGAATATGTTTTCTGCCAGAGCATATTATCTTCAACAAAAAGTTCGTCATTCTGAACAAGCGTTGCACCTGTCATTTCTGCAAGATATGAATGTTCAAAATATGCCGCATTATATCTTCCGGGAGTAAGAATAGCATTTATTCCGCCACGATTTACAAAATCCATTGTATCTTTAAGAAGTTCCGCATAATTTCTGTTGTCAACAATTCCGTTCTGCGTAAAAATTTCCGGAGAAACAGCCCTTGTCAGTTCCCTTGCGATAAGCGGATATGACGCACTTGACGGAATACGAAGGTTATCCTCAAGTATATACCACTCGCCGTCTTTGCCTTCAACAAGGTCGATTCCAGAAATATGACTGTAGATATTTTCCGGCGGAGTAATTCCATCACACTGTGGCTTATAACCGCTTGAAATATACACAAAATCCTCAGGCACAATGCCGTCATGAATGATATTTTTTTCGTGATAAATATCAAAAAGGAACTCGTTCAGTGCATCTGTCCTCTGAACAAGTCCCTTTTCAATGACTTTAAACTTTTCCCATTCAATAATTCTTGGAAGAGGGTCGAATGGAAAAAATTGTTCTTTAAACTGACCGTTTTTGTACACACCGAATTTTACTCCATATCTGCGGAGAAGTTGATTTATCTCGTCTGCATTTTGAATTGGAAGCAATATCTTTGAATCAGTTTTCATCTTAATCACACCTTTTCTTAAAAGTAATATTCCGAACATCAGGTTCCCTGTAAAACAAAAAAGACACTCCGATTAACTCGAAGCGTCTTTACTTTTAAAATATTCTGATTATATTATAGACCGCTGATTCAGAAATGTCAATAGTCTTTTCAGATTTTTTGATAAAAAAAGAGGGAATTGGCTGTTTAATATAAAATTTGATTTGTATTTATTGAAAATATTGTACTCGTTTACTATCGAATACAAAGAAAT
>DETU01000101.1:500-12201 GCA_002362175.1 Ruminococcus sp. UBA3280 | reverse complement strand
TATTATACTATAGCATATTATTATTGTCAAGAATAATTCAGGAAGTTTTTTTCATTTTTTTAAACTTCGTTTAATATGCAGTAATTTCAACAGTTTTATCGGTGCATACTAACCAACGAATTTAAAATTGACATATTACTGCGTTTATGATACAATAAAAATATTGAAAATCGGGAGGTTAAAATTATGTTTATACACACTTGTGAAATCTGCGGAAATGAATTTGAGTCACGTTCAAATCGTGCGAAATACTGCGAAAACTGTCGTGACAAAGCACAAGTTTTGCGAAATAAAGCATACATGGAAAAGAAAAAATCCGGAACATCGATTACTATCGGAAGTGAGCAGATTTGCCCGATTTGTGGGGAAACTTACACGGTGACGGCAGGTTCTCAGAAGTGTTGTAAAGACTGCCAGAAAAAACAGGAAAGCAAGCGAAAAATTTCCGCAAATTCAAGGTATACAAAAGAAAATTACGATTCTGTGATTTTTTACGTTCCAAAAGGTAAACGTGATGCACTAAAAAAATATGCACAATCTAAAAATTTAAGTCTGAATAAGTTGATTCAGACAGCTTTGGAAGAATATACGAAAAATCACGGATAAATCACTCCAAATCGCCCTTTTTACGTTTTATTTCCTGCACATTTCTCTCGTTTCTGAGATAGTCGGCAAGTGTCTGACGTGCATAATTCAGCTCCGCAATTATGGACTTCAAATCAGAATACTCTTTATTTTTTTCGGAACGTTCTTGAATAAGGGCGTTTATTTTTTTGTCCATATTTTCGGGAGTGGGAAAATGACCGTCCGGAAAAAATTCCTTCATCTGTTTCAAAGCCTGATTGTGTGCGGAAATTTCAGCCTGATGCTCTTTTTCAAACCTGGATTTTTTACGTCCTGAAAGCGTTTTCAGTTCATCAATAACAGGCTTGAATTTCTGAATTTTTCGGGCAGTTTTTATCTTTACAAACAAGTCCTCAATCTGCGTATTCAGCGAATTTAACTGCTCCGACAACGCACCCATTTTTGCGTAATCGGTCAACGCAACACATTCAAGATGTTCATTATTTTTGATTTCGTACTTCGTGAGAATGTTGATTACCCGTGATGCCTCCTGCATATTTTTTATGTCCGCCCAGCGTTCAAGACCGGACGAAAACTGCATTTTTTCGGTGTCGGTGCGGATAATATTTGTGTTTGGAGTGTATGTCATAACACCCTTGTACATGGCTATTCTTCGGGCAATCTGCTTACTTTCATAATACCAGCCAAGCGTTCTTGCACGGGCGAATTTCTTTTGTCCGTCAAGCCTGAATTTCAGGTCAATAACGTGTTCGGGATTGTAAACGACTTCAATATTGTGCAGTCTGCACTTTTTCAGAAAATCCTCAAAATCTTCACTTTCTTTTACAACCTGGTCTATCGCAAATTTCAGCCTGGCTTTCCACGACAAATTCTGCCTGTTCATATCCCATTCATAGTGCGATTTTCCCTTGCTTTTTTCGGGATTTTTGATGACAGAAAGTCCATGATTTTCGCATATTTCATCAGATAAATTTCGCAAAGTCACCCATTTACGATGCTTTTTATCACCTTGGTCAGCGTGAGTTTCAAAAGTACGTCCGTCAAACATATTCACGTTATTGAAAATGCAATGCAGATGAATGTGTTCCTTGTCTTTGTGGATGGCAAGATAATACTGATATTCGCCTTTAAGGAATTGGTCGCAAAGTTCAATACCGATTTTTAAAGCCTGTTCCGGAGTAATCTCACCAGGAGAAAAACTCTGAATAAAATGCTGTGAAAGTATCTCATTTTTTCCTGTTCCCATACTGCGAACCTGTGCGAAATCTTTGCTTGCCTGAACTGGATTTTTATCGCAACCGAATGTATAAATCAGTCTGCCGTTGTCGGTTTTTTCGTCATCGGCGATGTAGGCTATTGCGGAAACTTCTGTAACTCGGATTGGAAATATCTTTGTTGTCGCCATAATTCATTTATATCCCTTTGAATTTCTGAAATATCCTCCGCATAAATGTTGCCTGTTGAGTTTACACGCATGGCAATCTGATTGATATTTGATGCGATTCCCGAAATATTTCTGCTGATATTTTTCAGCTTTTTGTCGTCAAATTTTATGACAAATCCCTTGAAAATCATTGCCCTCATAAATTGACTTTTTGACCTGCATTTGCTCATCAGAAATTTTTCTTCAAGCAATTTATTTTCTTCATCATTCACACGGAATTTTATTGTAATTTTTCTGCTGTCATCTGACAATTTCATCATCTCACTTTGTAAAAAAAATCAGGGTTTTAGGGAGTTTTCCCTAACAAGCAGTATCCAGGTGGACACGAAATTTTTGTGTCCACAGGATACCATGCTTGCTACATTTGAAAATACCCCTCATTTATATACCGAAAAATTTGCGGTTTCCCTCATGATTTTTGCAAAAATTTACAAAAAGTTTACAATCAGAAAGCCCTGCCTGATTATTTCAGAGCAGAGCCTTTTTAATATACCAGAAAAAACAAATTGTAAACTTTTTATGAACAGTCCACAATTTGTTATCGCTTGTCATAAATATTAACTTATAATATCGGGAAAAACAATATCTTCAAAGCACTTTTTGACTGAAAAGCAGTCCGAAACATAAAAAATCATTAGATGTACTGTCCATAAAAAGTGGACGGTTTGAATTTGCTTTTTTTGCCGATATAGTTCATAATAGTATATGTAAAAATATTACGGTGGACTTCTGCGCAGGAGTTACTCAGCCACTGTAATAAAAAATCAATCAGATTTGTTGAGTGGTTTGATTGTCAGACGGGATTCCCGAACGACAGACTAACCATGTTCATTTGATACAATCCCGTCGCATAGAAAGGCAGGATTTTATCAATGAATGACAACAGATTAATCAAAGTTCCGCTGTACAGCGAAAGGGAAGAAGTCACCGATTTTGAAATGTACATATATGGGACGAAAAATTCGGAAGAACAGAAACATGATTCATTCGGCAATGCTTTGAAACGTTATGCTGACTACATCGGAGTAAATGCTGGAGAACTGGCAAGGCTGACAGGCATTTCAAAATCATCGGTCAGCTACTATTTCAGCGGTGAACGGCAGGTCGGATTTAATACGCTCATTGCACTCTGCCTTGCTCTCAGACTGCACCCACTCAGAACAGAATATCTTTTTGAATTTACTCACTTTAAACTTCGTAAATCGGACTCACGCTACTATGTAATCAAAGAATATCTTTCGGGCTGTGCATACGAGGAGAGATTCAGTCTTCATGACTGCCAGATTAGACTGAAAGAACATAACCTTGAACTTCTTATTTCCGACAGAGAGGGTGGAGTGTAATGAGCAAATACAAATACATACACTTTGGTGACGATGTTCCGAAAAATATTGAGATTGAGTACAATAAACTCTGTCGCAAGGAACAGTATCTTGAGGAACGAGATACAGCACACAGATTAATTCATATTGATTACGATGCTCTCCTAAACAACGTCCCTGAACCACCGCATAATACGATTTCAAAATCTGAAATCATCTGGGAAAAGAGACGGAAGTGTCTGACGACAGCACTTGACAAGTTGAAAAACGAATTTCCCTTAGAGTACAATTTGATAAGTGACCGTTTTTTATCGGACAAAAATTTATCGATACTCGAACTTGCTGAAAAATACAATCTGAGTATAAAGCAAGTTGAGTACCGACTTAAAAGGGCAAAAGAATTACTGAAAAAATACATAACATCACGCAAAAATATCAAGTGATTTTTGTGCAATCATACGAAATTTTGAATTTTTTTAAAAAAACTGTCATTTTTTATGAGGGAAATGCCAAATTCCTCGGTTATATATTAGAGGTCAGACTTCCGAATGGCAGACTGGTAGTCTGAATACACACACCTCTGCGGCATGGTGGACAATCCGCCGTGTCGCCTCCTTGTTTCATAGGAGTTCAAAGAAAGGATTTTTATGTCAAACACAATTTCGGTAAATACAGCTTACAGCCTGATGTTCAAGAGTTATCCGGAAGTTGTCGGGATTTCTGACATCTGCAAAATGTTGAATATCGGCAGAAATAAGGCGTATCAGCTTGTGAACAGCGGTATTTTAAAGCGGATTCCGTGCAGTCGTGAAATCAAGGTTGCAAAGATTACAATTATAAATTATGTTCTGCAAAGCGCACAATAAATACGTCCGTTAATGCATGATGCTTATAAAATTCAAATAAATTTTAAGAAATTTGGTAGAAACACTTGAAAAGTCTGTTGTGTTATGGTATAATAAAAAATGTCAACAGCAGGTTCTGCCTCTTTTCTGCAAGGAGGAAAAAATGAAAACAAGTCTGCCCTTTAAGTACATTGTTTCCGTCAAGAGAGACAAGTACTATGTTGTCTTTGATTTCAAGGACGACAACGGAAAACGTCAGAGACGATGGGTCGGAACAGGTCTGCCGTCGAAATCTACAAAAAAGGTTCTCAACGAAAAAGTTGATGAACTTGTTGCTCAGTTTTATGAGGACTACTGTTCAGGCAATGCTACAAAGCCGAGGGAAAAAATAAAGAAGAACACCAAAAATGCTGAATTTCTCAACCGTACATTATCTGCAAAAAGTTCGGCGTTTGCGTTTACGCAGTTTCTCTCATACTGGCTTGATGCGATTAAACCTACAGTTTCCGATACCACATATGAAAGTTACACACACGTTATCCGCAAAACTACAGAATATTTTGACGAAAAATACCCGAATCTCATGCTGAATGAAATCACGGCTTTACAGATTCAGCAGTTCTACAACGACAAATACAACAGCGGTCTTACAGCGAACACAATCAAGCACTATCACGCAAATATCCACAAGGCTCTCAAGTATGCCGTAAAAATGGACTGGTTACCGAATAATCCGTCTGAAAAAACAGAACTGCCAAAGCTGAAAAAGTTTCAGGCAAATTTCTACAATGCAGAGGAATTAGCTGAACTTTTCAAGGCATTCAAAGGCGACAGGCTCGAACTGGTTGTACATATAGCTGCATATTACGGAATGAGAAGAAGTGAGGTACTCGGTCTGAAATGGGACTGTATTGACTTCGACAGAAAGAAAATCACAATCCGCAGAAAACTCATCTACAGAATGGGTGAGACTGGTGACGAACTGTTTCTTGATGAGGAACTTAAAACAAAAGCAAGTGTTAGAACACTTCCGCTTATTCCGCACATTGAGGCAATGCTGAAAGAGAGATTTTTTCTTGAACAGTATTACTCTAATCTGCTTAAAGACGACTTTGACCATACATTTGATGGCTTTGTTTGCAGAGACAGTTTCGGCAAAATCATAACACCTAATTACACCTCACAGCATTTTCAGATTGTGATTGCAAATAACAATCTCCGTTACATCAGATTCCACGATTTGAGACACTCATGTGCAAGTCTGTTGCTTGCTAATGGTGTGCCAATGAAAGCAATTCAGGAATGGCTTGGTCATTCGACTTTCAATATCACAGCTGATTTTTACAGTCACCTTGAATACAGTTCAAAAATCGCATCTGCTGAAACTATTGCAAAGATATTCAGTAATGATGACGAAAGCAACTTGAAAAAATAAACAAATTTAACAACGGTAAAAAAATCGGGCAAAAAAATAAAACCGAACTTATAAAAAGCCCGATTTTACATTGTTTTTATGGTGCCGGAGACGGGACTTGAACCCGTACGATATCGCTACCGGTGGATTTTGAGTCCACTGCGTCTGCCATTCCGCCACTCCGGCATAAGAATAAATATTTAAGAAACATAAGATAAAAAATCCGTTATGTTTACCAAGGTTAACAAAGAAATGAACTAAGGGATTGAAATTCGGTAGACATTTTGGTAGAAAAAACTGAAAACTCAGCGAAGATTTTCTACCAAAAGTCGTTAACAATCAAGTAAAACATTGGAATATAGAGTAAACCGTTGAATGCAGGGCAAGCAAACCTTTAACTGTGTCTGCCAATTTCACCACAGCGATTATTACCCTAATATTATATCACAAAAAAATATTAAAGTCAAGAGGTTTTTTTAAAATTTCAGTAAAAATTTATTTTCCGTATTTTCTGACCGTAAATAATGTAAAAACTATTATGATAAGTGATGACAACAATAAATAATATTTTTCCGTAAAGCTTCCTGCCGACATGGAGAATATAAAGAATTTACCCAGTTTGTCTTTAAGTGCGAAATTTGCAATGTAGTAAATCATTGACACCATATAGCCGACGGATATGTTTTTGCTGATTCCTGCGGTACAGAATCCTAGTGAACCAAGAAAAAGAGCAGTTGCAAATCCACCTGCAAAGTGTTTTATGCCGACATCACTTTCACATAGTCTCATAATAAATACAAATATTCCCGTTATGAGTGCAATTGTTATTACCGAATAAATAACCCTCATTGCACATATCCCTGTATAGTCGGTTTTTTTGGAGCGTATGAGGTCACGTATGTTTTCATTTTGTTCGGGAAGAAATACAGGTGTAAGAATTACTGTTCCCGTCAGTGAGAGGAGCATTTCAAGCGGTTGTGCGGAACGCAGGGAATCAAGTGAGGATATTCCGAAAACAACGGGTGTAAGGAGTGTTATGATTAAGGCGATGAGGAAGTGTGGGAGAAAGTTACGTTTCAGATTTACTTTTAATATTTTTGAAGCTGATGTCAAGTCCATTGAATTTACCTCCTCTTTTCTGTTCGTAGATGAACGCTGTTATAAGAATCATTGTCAGTGACAGAACAGTGAAGAAGATTCTGTTGAATACAAAATCACTATGTTCTGCTTTGAAAACGTCTGCACCATAAAGTGAATTATGACGGGGAACAAGTGTAAACTTATTTATACTTCCTGTGAGACTGCCCGTACCTGCGAAAATGCTTCCGAACCACAAAGTACCCTGTATGAAAATGGCAATTATTCCCGAAATAAGTTCCGTTATAATCATACCGACTGCCGTTGAAAACATTATATTCGGAACAAGCCATATCAGTGCATTTTTTATTATAGCAAAGTTGTCAGTGGTGTTTTCCGGATAGAGACTTTTTACTGTTATGTGTGCTATGAAAGCGGTTATGATAACGGGAATTATCATCATTAAGACAAGTGAGGCATAACGTGTGAAAACGAGTTTTGCGGAGGATATTTTTCTTGAATATGCAAGCTGTTCCATTCGTGATTTTTTGTCAAGAGAAGTAAAGGAAACAGCAACGAATACGGGCAGTATTGCAAGTACTATTCCCATATAGTCACAGTAAAGACGGGCGTAAGCACCTGTAATTTTATCGTCGTCGAAAAACTTATTGTATTCTTCAAGAGCGTCCTCGTAAGTTTTAGGGACAAGAGAAAAATTTTCAACGATATTATTATCATTGTATTCTGAACCACCGCCTATTATTTTGTCAGCCTTGTCCATGAGTTCACGGAAACGTTTGTAAGTAAGGGTTTTGGGAATATTAACGGAAGGAATTTCAGGTTCATTATACTGCATCATTCCGTTTGCTCCTACAGTCATTGTACCTTCTTCACTGTAAGTGAAATTGTCAAGTTCCTGCTTTGTTATTCCTGAAATTTCCGTAATAATTTCAGCCATTTTGTTTTTCTTTTTTTCATTCAGATGAACGTCTTTATAGAATCCCATAGGGTAGGCGGGATAACTGTTTGAAAGGTAGCGGTTGACAAGGCTTTCAATTGCCGACGGCATGAGTATTTCGGGGATTTCTTTCGCAGTCATGCCGTAGTCGCTCTGATTGGGGAGCGGTTTTTCAAGAGGAGTATCGCAGTCGCCCTGAAACTGTGTATAGTACATAGCGAAAACTGTTATGATATATATCAGAAAAGTCAGGGAAAACAGTACTTTTTTACATTCTTTAAGAAATAACATTATTCATTACCTCCCGAAACGTCGCACCCGTGACTGTAAAGGCAGTACATATAAGCATCCTCAAGATTAGGGTCAGCAGTAACAGCACCTTGTAAGTCGGGAATGTTTTCCGAAATAATACGGACTGTTGTATATTCGTTCTGTACAAGCATACCCGTTACTATATAGTTGTTTTTTATCTGCGGAAGAAATTTCTTTTCTGCATTTATTGTAAAAACTTTTCCTACCGCATTTTTCAGAAGTTCAGACACAGTACCCTGCCATAGAATTTTACCGTTGTTCATAATTGCTATATCTTCACAAGTGGCTTCAATGTCTCCTACTATATGGGTGGAAAGGATAACAATACGTTCTTCCGCTACTTCACACAGCAGGTTGCGGAAACGTATTCTTTCTTCGGGGTCAAGTCCTGCTGTCGGTTCGTCGACAATAAGCACACGTGGTTCATGTAAGAGTGCCTGTGCGATACCGAGACGGCGTTTCATTCCCCCTGAAAGTGCTTTCACTTTTTTGTGTTTATGTTCTGTAAGATTAACACGTTTAAGCAGTGTTTTTATACGCTTTTTACGTGTTTCACTGTCCATGCCCGATAGTATTCCGAGATAGTCAAGACTTTCTTCAACGGTCATTGTCGGGTACATTGAAAAATCCTGCGGAAGATAGCCTGTTATACTGCGTATTTCCTTTGCGTTTTCAATCGGGATTCCGCAGACGGTAATTTTTCCTTTCTGCTTTTTGTGAAGCGTTGCAAGCGTTTTCATGAGGGTCGTTTTTCCTGCTCCGTTTCGTCCAAGCAGTCCGAACATTCCCTGACTGATTGTAAGGTTTACGTTGTCAAGAGCCTGTTTTCTGCCGTAGAACTTGTCAACGTTCCTTATTTCAATTTTGTTGTCCATAAGTTTACCTCCATAAAAAAGTGACACGGTACTTCTGTACCATGTCACTATGATAATATATGAATTTCAACTTTTTATCTATTATCTGAAATTTTTCCGCACGAAAATTCAGCGGTTACTTTTCCGCCTTTTATGCCGTTTGAAATACTCAGACTACCTCCGCACTTCCCGCAGAGCAGGCGACATATATATAATCCAAGTCCGAAATGGGTCTTGTCCTCATTTTTTTCGTCACGGAAAAACGGATAATCTGCTTTTTCAAGTGCCTCGTCCGAAAAGCCGTTGCCGTCGTCACATACGCTTAAAGAAAGCAGACCGTTTTTCAGACTTACAAGAACTGTAACCTTATTATATGCGTACCTTACGGCATTTGAAACGATATTTTCATAAACCTGCATTACAATTTCGGGGTCTGTTTCAAGTGTATTCACGTCGTCGGCAACTGATATTGTCAGTTCAAATTCCTTATCTTTGCAGAGAAGTTTTCCCGTCTGCATAATATTCTGCTTTAATTCATCAACTGTAAAATTCTTTATTTTCGGAATAATATCTTCAAGTTTCTGCACTGCGTTCATTTTGACTGTATAGTGTTCAAGACGTGTAATCTGTCCGCTCATCATTGAAAGTACGCTGATAAGCTTTTCCTGTGAAACTTTTCCTTCAGGTACATATTTCTGTAAAAAGTCCGCATAGCCGTGAAGAACGGTAAGAGGTATACGCAAGTCGTGTGAAAAAGCAGAATTGAGACGTTTCCGTTCTTCTATGGACTGCCACATTTCAAGATTGTTGTTATAGAGGGCAAGACGCATTTCGTCAAATGCACTGCACAGTGTACCGAGTTCGTTTTGTTTTCTGTACTCTATTTTAAAGTCAAGCTGATTTTCTGAAATTTTTTTTGAAGCGGAAAGAAGTCTGTTTATAGGTTCTCTGAGTTCGGTGTTATAAAATATCATTCCTGTCATACCTACACATAACAGTACCCACAACGGCATAAGCAAAAACTGTGCATTGCTGATAATCCAGAAAATTATAGTTTCCTTGCCACAATTCAGTAGTTGGAATGTAAAACGATAGTTGTCAAATTCAATAATATTATACCTTTCAAAATGTCCGCCCATTGAATACACGTGCTTTGTATAGTACCAGTCCTGAATATAATTTGTGCCGTGACCTATTATAAGAATACCGATTACGGAAACAACGATACACGGTGAAATATATTTCACAAATGCCCATTTCAGTGAACTTTTTTTTATTTTATCCATTTGTAGCCCATTCCCCATACTGTTTTTATGTGGCAGTCCTCGCCGTATTCTGAAAGCTTTGTCCTTATACGGCGGATATGCTCGGCAACGACAGAGCTGTTTCCGTCTGCGTCGTAACCCCATATTTTTTCGTATATACGTTCCTTGTCGAAAGTATGACCTGTATTCAGTGAGAGAAACTCTATAATCTGATATTCCTTTTTGGCAAGGTCAATCTGAACGCCGTCCGCACATACCGACTTTGCTGTATAGTCAACGGCAAGCTTGCCGAAAAAGCGTGTATTTGAATTGCTGTAACGCTGTTCACGCCTCAGGTGTGCGGAAACTCTCGCACCGAGTTCCTCAATTGAAAAAGGCTTTATTATATAGTCGTCACCGCCGACCGCAAAACCTTTTATTTTGTCGCTGTCCTCAATGCGTGCGGTAAGAAACAGAATCGGACATGAAACATAATCACGTATTTTTTCACAGACCGACAGACCGTCGCCGTCAGGCATACTTACATCAAGCAGGATAATATCAGGCTTGCGGGAAAGTTTTTCAATCACTTCGTTTCCGCTGTATGCCGTTATAACCTGATAATCGTTTATTTCAAAATAGTCTTTCAGCAGACTGACTATATCTTTTTCGTCGTCCGCAACGAGAATTTTATACATATACTCACCTCATGATTTTATTATATCATGATAGTGTATGTTTTTCAACTTTTTATCAACTGCAAAGTATAAAGCAAAAAAATATATTTTTCTGAATAATTACAGACAGTTATGGTTGGGATTATTCTGCTTTATGATTTTTATTCTTTCTTGCTTGGGTGTTATTCCTTTCCACTTTTTATAGGTGCGTATAAAATGACTGCAATCAAAGAAACCTGTTTCAAGTGCGATATAATTAAGGTCAAAATCCGAATTTATAAGCATATCCTGAGCTTTATTCAGACGGATATAATTTATGTATTCTTTGCAGGAACGTCCGTAATTTGCACGGAAAAGTTTTGCGAAATTTGAGTAACTCATGTGGCACATATTCGCAAGATTTTTTATTTCAAGTGGTTCGCTCGAATGGGTATCAATATATTCCAAAATGCGAAAAAAAGAAAGGTTCATATCAGTTTGCTTTTCATGAATAATATCTGCATTTTTTCCTGAGTTTCTTGAAATATCTATAAGCAGATTATGTATTTCGGACTGAACTTTCAGCATATAAAATTCTTTTTTATTATTGTATTCTTCAACTATATTGTTTATTTTAAGTCTGAATGATTCACTGTTTATTTGGTCATTCCTGAGAATAAGACAAAAATCGTTGTCATTGTTTCTTCTTAGGAAATAATCATAGAATTTTGCAAGATATGCTGTAGGAATATTTATTGTATGAATATCAAATTTAATTACGGCATACTTTACTCTCTGATTTTTTAATTCTGAAAATTTATGAAGTTGCAGAGGGTATATATAACAAAGGTCTCCTTTTTCAAGAACTTTCGTTTTGTTATTGCACTTTATTTTAACAGAACCTTCTTCAACATAAATAATTTCACTGTAATAGTGCCAGTGCAGAGAGGAATTAACCGAATCAGTATAAAAAATATCATAAGGCTGATT
>DETU01000101.1:0-195 GCA_002362175.1 Ruminococcus sp. UBA3280 | reverse complement strand
ATAAAAAATATCATAAGGCTGATTCATCATGTCGATATATTCAAAAAGTTCCATAAAACACCTCCTGTTTGAATTATAGCATAAAATCGGAGCAAAGTCCAGCACATAATATGAATTTTTTGATTTTATGTATATTTTCTTTCGGAAATAAGGGGGATTTTGAATTTCTCGTAAAATTATATAATTGATTTTTAA
>DETU01000011.1 GCA_002362175.1 Ruminococcus sp. UBA3280 | reverse complement strand
TAAGTCAAGAAAAAATATATTATAAACAGTATTATAAAAAGTTAAAAATAAAAATACTAAAAACCCCTTGAAAAAAATAGTGAGACAAGGTATAATAATATATAGTGCTGTGAAATACGGCATTAAATCTGTTAAAATATTAAGTTATGGAGAAAATATGGATAAAAATAAAAATATACGTACAGTATCAAACAGAAAACGTAAAAAACCAAGAGTAAAGTTTAATTTCGGAGTTCTTCTGATTATTTTCATTCTGTCATTCAGTGCCTGTTTCGCTTTGTATATGCTGGCGGCAAATATGAATGAAAACTTTTTTGAAGATGAGTTCAATTCAATTATTGTTGAGGAAAATTCGGAAGATGAACAGGAAGAAACAACCGAAGCAAATGAAGGTGAGATTTCAGGTGTGGAAGAACCTGTTGAAAAGTCTCCTGTAACCAATCCTGTTCCGCAGTCGGCGGCGGCTGACTATGCGACATATTTCGATAATTGTTGTCTTATCACAGATGCAACTTTACTCGAAATGAATCAATATACTTCATTTACCGATGTTATCGGTGATTCACTTCTCAATGCCGCCAACTGCACAGTTGCTAAAGTTGAAAGCAATTACGGCACAGTTACAATATACGACACCCTTAAACTCAAAAAGCCTGAAAATGTCTATATCATGCTTGGAAATGACATCGGTGTAAGTGCGACAGAGGATATGATAGCAAGCTATACAACCCTTATTGAAAATCTTACGGCTGTCCTTCCCGAAATGAACATTTATATTATGCAGATTCCACCGGTTATTACCGATTCTGCTCCCGTTACAAACGAACTTATAAACTCCTACAATGAACAGCTTCTTGCAATGGCAAACAGCAAAAATGTTCACTGTATTGATACAAGTACCGCTCTTAAATCCGTTGACGGAAACCTTAAAGAAGAATACTGGTCGGCTGAAGATAAAAAATTTACTGAAGATATGTATAAGGCAGTTGTTGAATATATTTTGACTCATGTTGCATAATTTTATATGCACATCACTATATGTTGTGGTGTGCGTTTATTTTTGATTTCTGTTATTGAATCAACGAAATATAGGCAAAATTCTATTTTTAAAAGATAAAATTTAGGCTTTATGCATAGTTTTTTGATAAAATCTATAATTCTTATTGTTGAATCATACAATTGACAACGGACAATATTTGGATTATACTATTATAAGCACATATGAAGCAAGATACAATATATTGTGGCTGGAGGTATGGACAAATGATAATTCACATTATGAAAAGAGACGGTCGTAAAGTTCCGTTTAATATCGAAAAAATTGCAAATGCAATTTTCAGAGCTGCTCAGTCCTGCGGAGGTACTGACTTCAATACAGCTATGGAAGTTGCCGTTGAAGTATGCAGAACCTATGAAAATGAAAATCCGGGAAAAGTTCCGACGGTTGAAGAGATTCAGGACCTTGTTGAAAAAACTCTCATTGAAAAGGGTCATGCAAAAACCGCCAAGGCTTATATCCTTTACCGCTATGAGCGTACACGTTCACGTGAGATGAAAACGAATCTCATGTGTGTACTTAATGAACTGACGTTCAGTTCAGCCAAAGACAGCGATATAAAACGTGAAAACGCAAACATTGACGGCGATACAGCTATGGGTACTATGCTTAAATACGGCTCGGTTTCGGCTAAAGAGTACTATGAAATGTACGTCCTTGACCCTAAGCACGCCAAGGCTCACCGTAACGGCGATATTCATATTCATGACCTTGATTTCTACACCCTCACTACAACCTGCACACAGATTGACCTTAAAAAACTCTTTACAAACGGTTTTTCAACAGGTCACGGATTTCTCCGAGAACCAAACGACATTTCAAGTTATTCTGCTCTTGCCTGTATTGCTATTCAGTCCAATCAGAACGACCAGCACGGCGGACAGAGTATCCCTACCTTTGACTATGCAATGGCAGACGGTGTAAAAAAGACCTATGCTTCAAGATATACACAGAACGTTGCAAGAGCATTGTCGCTTATCGGCGGTATTGAAAATGAATTTGAAGTTGCAGGAAATATAAAAGACGAAATTCTTGAAAAGTATAACCTTATTCCCAACCTTGCAAATGATAACGGTTATCAGGAAAAGGAGTATGAAATTCTTCTGAATTATATCGACAGTGAAACAGCTGAAAAAGTTCAGAAATTCGCAGTAAAGAATGCCGTAAAGGAAACGGACCGTGCGACATATCAGGCTATGGAGGCTCTTATTCACAACCTCAATACAATGAACAGCCGTGCAGGAGCTCAGACACCTTTCAGCTCGATAAACTATGGTACGGATATATCGCCCGAGGGAAGAATGGTTATAAAAAATGTTCTGCTTGCTCAGGAAGCAGGTCTCGGAAACGGCGAAACTCCTATTTTCCCGATACATATCTTTAAAATCAAAGATGGTATAAACTACAATCCTACAGACCCGAACTATGACCTTTTCAAACTTGCCTGCCGTGTTTCCGCAAAACGTCTTTTCCCGAACTTCTCGTTTATTGACGCACCTTTCAATTATCAGTACTACAAAGAGGGTAATCCCGATACAGAAATAGCTTACATGGGTTGCCGTACAAGAGTTATCGGAAATAATTACGACCCGACAAGAGAAATAGTAACAGGCAGAGGAAACCTCAGTTTCACATCTATCAATCTTCCGAGACTTGCCATAAAAGCTGACCATAATGTAGGACTGTTCTTTGATATGCTTGACGATATGATGGATTTGACTATTGACCAGCTTATGCATCGCTTCAGAATCCAGTGTCAGAAAAAGGTAAGAAACTTCCCGTTCCTCATGGGTCAGGGAATATGGATTGATTCCGACAAGCTTTCAGCTGACGACAGTATTGAAGAAATTCTTAAACACGGTACGCTTTCAGTCGGATTTATCGGACTTGCCGAAACTCTTAAAGCACTTATCGGCGTTCACCACGGAGAAAGCGAAGAAGCCCGTGAACTCGGTATAGAAATAATAACAACAATGCGTAAACGTCTTGACGAAGAAGCACAGAGAACAGGTCTTAACTTCTCGCTTCTTGCAACTCCTGCTGAGGGACTTTCAGGAAGATTTGTACGTATGGACGCTAAAAAATTCGGCGTTATAGAGGGCGTTACAGACAGGGATTATTATACCAACTCTTTCCACGTACCTGTTTATTATCCGATTAGTGCTTTTGAAAAAATCAAAATTGAAGCACCTTATCATGAACTTACAAACGCAGGTCACATCAGCTACATCGAACTTGACGGCGACCCGCTTGAAAATCTCAATGCATTTGAAAAAATCGTGCGTTGTATGAAAGAGTCAGGAATCGGATACGGTGCGATAAATCACCCTGTTGACCGTGACCCATGCTGTGGCTACACCGGTATTATCGGAGAAACCTGTCCCTGCTGTGGAAGAAAGGAAAGCACAGACAGTGTTTCATTTGACAGAATACGCCGTATAACAGGCTATCTTGTCGGAACTCTAGACCGTTTCAATAACGGCAAGCGTGCCGAAGAACACGACAGGGTTAAGCACAATGTCTGATTTAAGAATTGCCGGAACTGTAAACGATTCTATTGTTGACGGCGAAGGAATACGTTTTACAATATTTACGCAGGGCTGCCCGCATCACTGCGAGGGCTGTCACAATCCGCAGACCCATGACTTCAACGGCGGTATTGTTGTAAATACTGACGAACTCCTTGAAAAAATAAAGGAAAATCCTTTGCTGGACGGTGTTACTTTCAGTGGCGGAGAGCCGTTCTGTCAGGCTCGTGAACTTGCTGTTTTAGGCAAAAAAATAAAGTCTCTCGGACTTAATATCACTACATATACAGGTTACACTTTTGAGGAACTTTATACAAACCGTTACAAAAATCACTGGGAAGAACTTCTTGCCGTGACTGATATTCTGATTGACGGACATTTTATCCAGGAATTAAAGGACTGGACTATAAAATTCCGTGGAAGTTCAAATCAGAGATATATTGACTGTCAGGAAAGTATTAAAGAGGGAAAGGCTGTCGAAACAGAACCATAATACAAAAACCGGAGTTACTATACTCCGGTTTATTTATTAAGATAATATTTTTTCCATTCCCATAAAGCTTCTTTTGATGTGCGACATTCCCTGTAATGATAGTTACCGTTTTTCCATTTTCTTATAACCTCTGCTTCGTTCATACAGTCAACAAAACAATAATCTGATATAAACCAACTGCAATAAATTTTTTTAAAAAAGCAGGACTTTCCGTTTGGTACTTCTTTATATCGACGGACGGCACGGTTAGCAAAAGTTTTTGGCTTGAAACGGTTTTTTGATGTTCGTGTACGGTCTTTTATTATAGGAAACTTTCTGTAACTCCTGCTCATTATCTGACTCCTTTCATACTGATGAGCGGACGGTAAGAACTATATATGTTGTAAGAAAAGCTACAGTATATAAAAGACAAGTAGTTGAAATAAGCATAAATGCATAAGTTCCTAAAAATAAAAAAATAAAACGAAAAATTTTACCAGATATATTTACACCCTGTGAGAAATCAAAATGCGAAGTGCGATAGATTATATCAAGAATTACACAAAGTACGGAAGTACGGAAAAATCCATGCAAAAAAAATTTACGGTTTTTTTTAATCAACT
>DETU01000083.1:16757-17155 GCA_002362175.1 Ruminococcus sp. UBA3280 | reverse complement strand
ACTTCACCGGCGACTATCTTGTTGACGAAAAGGAAAAGACCTGCAACCTTTTGCCCGCGGGCGTTGAGAAAGCGGAGAAGTATTTCAACGTCGAGAACCTTATGGATCCCGAGAACATGACGCTGCTCCACCACATAAATCAAGCGATACGCGCGAACGGGATTATGAAGCGCGATGTGGACTACGTTATCAAGGACGGTGAAATAATCATCGTTGATGAGTTTACGGGGCGTTTGATGTTCGGACGGCGTTATAACCAAGGTCTGCACCAGGCTATCGAAGCGAAAGAGGGCGTAAAGGTCAACCGCGAGAGCAAAACGCTCGCTACTATCACATTCCAGAACTTCTTCCGTCTTTACAAGAAGCTCTCGGGAATGACCGGTACGGCAATGACGGAA
>DETU01000083.1:16130-16471 GCA_002362175.1 Ruminococcus sp. UBA3280 | reverse complement strand
ATGACCGGTACGGCAATGACGGAAGAGGACGAGTTCCGTCAGATATATTCGCTGGACGTTATCGAGATACCCACCAACAAGCCCGTTATCCGCAACGATAACCACGACAAGATATACAAAAATGTACAAGGCAAGCTGCGTGCGGTGTGCGATCAAGTGGAGGAATGTCACGCGAAAGGACAGCCCGTGCTTGTGGGTACGGTAACTATCGAAAAGTCCGAACAGCTTTCAAAGCTGCTGAAAGCGCGCGGGATAAAGCATGAGGTCCTCAACGCGAAAAACCACGAACGCGAGGCGGAGATAGTGGCGCAGGCAGGCAAAAAAGGCGCGGTGACCATCGC
>DETU01000083.1:847-15844 GCA_002362175.1 Ruminococcus sp. UBA3280 | reverse complement strand
CAAAAAAGGCGCGGTGACCATCGCTACGAATATGGCGGGGCGCGGCACGGATATAAAGCTTGGCGGCAACTCGGAGTTCCTCGCGGTCGCGGAGATGAAGAAGCTCGAATATTCCGAGGAGCTTATTGAAAACGCGAGAAGCTTCGCCGAGACCGATGATCAGGAGATCATCGCGGCGCGCGAAAAATATCAGTCGCTTATCAAAAAATATGACGAGCAGATAGCTCCCGAGGCGGACGAGGTTCGCGAGGCGGGCGGGCTGTTCATCATCGGCACGGAACGCCACGAATCCCGCCGCATCGACAACCAGTTAAGAGGGCGCGCGGGGCGTCAGGGCGACCCCGGGGAAAGCTGTTTTTATATCTCGCTGGAGGATGATCTTATGAGATTGTTCGGCGGCGACAGGGTGCGTCTTATTATGGAACGCATGAATTTCGAGGAGGATATCCCGCTTGAAGTCGGGTTCCTGTCCAAAGCGATAGAAAGCGCTCAGCGCAAGATAGAAGGCAACAACTTCGCGATAAGAAAACACGTCCTCGATTTCGACGACGTTATGTCGCAAATGCGCGAAACGATATACTCTCAGCGCAGAAAAGTGCTTGACGGCGAGGATATTCACGATAACGTTATCCAGATGATGAAGCAGGATATCGACGCGAACGTCAAGACATACTGCTCCGATTCGGTAGCGGAAAACTGGAACCTGGACGGTCTGCGTTCGCAGTATATGAACGTTTATCTTATGGATACCGATCTGCGTTATTCCATAGACGATCTTAATGACATCGATCAAAAGGATATTATCGATCTTATCCAGAAGCGCGGCGAGCTCCTTTACAAATTGCGTGAGGACGAGTTTGGCGCGGAAAATATGCGCGAGCTTGAACGTGTTTGTCTGCTGAAAACGGTCGATCGCTATTGGATGGATCATATCGACGCTATGGACGAGCTTAAAAACGGTATCGGACTTCGCGGCTATGCGCAGCGCAACCCCGTTGAGGAGTATCGTTTTGAGGGATTTAATATGTTCGACGAGATGATAGCGGCTATCCGCGAGGACACCGTGAAGCTCGTGCTGACTATGCCCGTGCGTATGCAGGCGCCGCAGCGCGAGCAGGTGATGCGTCCCGATGCTCCCAACGCGGGCGGCAAGCAAACGCCTTACAGAAGCGCGGCACGCGCGGAAAAAAAGGCTAAAAAGGCGAAGAGATAATTAACTTATTATACATCTTATTCTCCCCCAAAGAATGGGGGAGAATAAAGTGTGTGAGAAGTAAAGATAATTTAGGCAAACGCTTGTTTGATCTTTTCTGTTCGCGCAAACGGAGCGAAAGAATACGGATAAAATCAGCGATTATTCAGATAAAAAAAGAGAGGGCTATTGTATTTATGATGACAAAAGAAATAAAGGACGAACTTCTGGGACACATTATCCCGTTCTGGAACAGCTTGCGCGATGATGAGTTCGGCGGTTGGTACGGACAGGTCAATAAAGATCTGAATGTTGACAAAAAGGGCGAAAAGGGTGTTATTCTCCACTCAAGGATACTGTGGTTCTATTCCAACGCCTATATCGCGCTTAAAGACCCCGCGCTGCTGGATAACGCCAAACACGCCTACGAGTTCCTTACGGAAAAGTGCTATGATAAGCAATACGGCGGGGTTTACTGGGCGATGAATCACGACGGTACCGTGCTTGACGATATGAAGCACAGCTACTGCCAGGCTTTCTTTATCTACGCGCTTTCAAGCTATTACCGCGCGAGCGGCGACAAAAACGCGCTGAAAACTGCGTATGATGTAATGGAATTGGTGGAAAAGCACCACGCGGACGACGTTGCCTATAAAGAGAAGCTCTCACGCGATTGGTCAAAGGAACTTGCGAACGACGAGCTTTCCGAAAACGGACTTATGGCGGATAAAACGATGAACACCACGCTCCACCTTATGGAAGCGTATACCGAGCTGTATCTTGCCGACAAGTCGCCCAAGGTGCTGGAGCGGCTGAAGTTCCAGCTTGACATCACTTATGACAAGATATTCGATAAAGATAACGACAAGCTGTTCGTGTTCTTTGACAGAGAGCTTAATGAGATCGGCAGCGTTTACAGTTACGGTCACGATATCGAGGCAACATGGCTTATAGACCGCGCCGTTGATATCATCGGCGACGAAGAGTACGCGGCGAAGTTCCATGATATGAACAAGCGCATAGTCGCGCATATCGCAAAAACGGCGTATGACAAGGAGAGCGGCTCGCTGCTGAACGAGTGCGACAACGGCGTTGTAAATCGCCTGCGTATCTGGTGGGTACAGGCGGAATCCGTCGTGGGATTTCTGAACGCGTATCAACACGGCTACGGCGGGCATGAATATGTTGACATCGCGGAAAACATCTGGAGCTACATCATGAACAACATAGTTGACAAACGCTCCGGCGGAGAGTGGATCTGGGCTGCCGATGACAGCGGAAAACCCGATCCCAGCCGCAGTGTTGTGGATCCGTGGAAATGCCCGTATCATAACGGAAGAATGTGTATTGAAATGATTCAGCGGCTTTCGTCCGCATCATAATGGAGGTTATATTATGCAGATACCAGTAAATAAAAATGCGTCTGAAAAAGCAAGGAATTTATTGAATTATCTTTCAGACATTACAGGAAAAAAGATAATAACAGGTCAGCATACCCAGACAAATCTCATGGAGGAAATCCTTTATATAGAGGAAAAAACGGGAAAAACACCTAAATTAAGAGGTTTTGAACTGCTTTCCTATTCACCTAATATAAATTATGAAGATTCTGATGAAATCTGCTTGACAGAAGTTTATGAAAATCGTGGGACAGTTGAAACAGCTCTGAAGTGGGCAAGGGAAACGAATGGGATAGTAACTTTAAGTTTCCATTGGTTTTCACCGACAGGAGGCTGTGGTAAAAGTTTCTATGCTGAAAATACGGATTTTGATGCTTCCCGTGTACTTATTGAAAATACACCTGAAAGAAAAGCGTTTTTTCATGATATGGATATTATCGCAGAACAGCTGAAAAAATTTCAGAATGAAGATATTCCTGTCCTTTGGAGACCTTTTCATGAATCGGACGGTGAATGGTTCTGGTGGGGAGCTAAAGGACCTGAAATTGCCCGTGAACTTTATAAACTGATGTTTGATTACTATACATACGTTCATCATCTTGACAATATGCTTTGGGTATGGAGTTGTCGTCTTAAAGAGGGTTATCCAGGTGATGAATATGTGGACGTTATTTCAGTTGATATATATCTTTCCGAATATTATGCAACTGATTACTACGAGGAATATCAGAGGCTTATTGAAGAAACCACTATAAATAAAGTAGCTGCACTGGCAGAAGTCGGATATATGCCCGATATTGATATGCTTGAAAAATCACATACCCCATGGGCATACTATATGACATGGTCAAAGGAGTTCTGTATCGGAGAGCAGTATAATAGTATTGAGCAGGTTAAAAAAATGTATGAAAGTGATTATGCCGTTGTATTGTGACGGATAATTAAAAAAGCCGACAGTAAAAACTGTCGGCTTGATTTTATGTGCTATTTTCTGATAACTGAATTGGAGTGAATGAAAAACTCCTCCTGACTGGGTTGCCATGCTTTGATTTTAGGCGGAAATTCTGCATCAAACTTTTCAAGTTTTTCCTTGTCGTCAAGCAGTTCAAAAACAGAACTTTCATGATAGTACCATCTTCTGCCGTCAAGTACATTTTCATGGAGTTCTTTTACAAGAAGTGCTGTCGGGAATATATCACCATCAAGGCAAATGTTGTACTTTATACAGCTTCTGAATCCACGTGATACATAATTATCGGGATTTCCGAAAATAACGACAGTATCGTAACCCATTTGCACTGCTTTTAAAAAGGAGTGTTCAATGAGAATTTTACCATACCCCATACGCTGATAGTCGGGAAGGACACAAAGCGGTCCGAATGAAAGAATTTCTTTCACTGTTCCGTGTTCGTTGGTTAGTTTCGTTTTAGTATACATTATGCTTGCGATTATTTTTCCGTCAACTTCGATAATAAAATCAAGTTCAGGAACAAAATCGGCGTGTTCTCTCATAATGTGAGCAAAATAATGCTCGTCTGCTCCCGGAACGCTTAAATTCCAAAACGCTTCACGGGCAAGATTTTCAACTTCACGGTAGTCTTTCTCTGTTTCCAAACGGATTATATAGTCATCTTTATTCATTGTTTTTCCTCCTGAAATATTGTGACGCAACACGGGAGGTTTGTGTGAAATAGTATTCGCAAACCTCCCGTTTACGCTACAATCCCAGTTCTGTTATTTTTATTCAAACAACAATCTCCTTAAAATAAATTTATAAAAATACAGCAAAATAACATTGCGTAAATTTACATTTGTAATTATAACACAAAAGGAGTGAAATGTCAAGTGAAAGTTTTAGTAGCCTGTGAAGAATCGCAGAGAGTATGCACGGCGTTCCGTGAAAAGCTTACAGCTGTGACATACAGGAATGTTCGGGCGGTCACCCTGAGTGGCATATATACGGTGACGCAGTTCCGCTGATAAACGGAAACTGCATATTCGCCACAACGGACGGTATCACGCATGAAATCAGAGGGCATTGAGATTTGCTCATAGCACACCCTCCGTGTACATATCTTTCATCAGTTACAGCAAGACATCTGTCACTGAAATGCAATACTGCCGGAAAAGTAATTGAACGCTTATGGAAAGTTGCGGAATCAGCAGTATTTTTCATGCAGTTTGCACTACCAAAGACCGCTATACAAAGGCATTTTTCCGCTACTGCAATGAACTTTGTCTTTCCCCTCAGGCTCGTGCGAAAATTGCTAATCTTAATTTGCAGGACAAAGAGATAAATTCGCTTATGGAGTTGCTGAATGACTGAAATTATTACAGAAATACGTACACGTATGGTTGAACCTGTTTTCGCTGCTGACTATTCAGACTATGAAAGAAGATTACAATATATAGAACTTCGGGTTCGACTGCTTGAACTCCGCTACAACCACAATCATGACGATAAAGGACGTTTCTGTTCAGGTGGCGGAGGTGGAAGAATGTCGTCTGAATCTCATGGAAATTCCGTCAAAACTCTTGACAATTCCGAAAAAAGTGATAAAATAGAAGAAGAAACACCAAAGCAAAAGAAATTAAAACAGATGATAGAAAGCGGTGAAGTATCTTTGCAGATAAATGCAAATATACAAAATCGTCACTATAAAGGAACAAGCGAATATAAAACTTTTTCAGCAGACGGAATAGAAAAAAGTTATTTTAATGTTCCTCAATCAGAACTTCAACAACTTTTAAATGAAAAAGCTGCACAGGAAGTGTACGTATAGATAAAGCGGGAATTGCAAGAGAAATAATAGATTTTGGGAAAAATATAGGTTATGACAGTAAAATAAAACAGGAAACATCATTTGTTAAAGTTCATTATTCAAAAAGAAAAACTCATATATCACTATATACACCAAATACGAATGAATAAAGGAGGGTATCATGCTTGATTTGGAATCATATGTAGGAAAAAAAGTAAATATTGTCTGCTGTGACGGTGACACTTATAATGATTATTATGTTGATTGTTTTACAGACGCTTATGATAATTATGAACCCTATGAAGATAGTATTGATATACTAAAATATAGGGGAGCAATGGGTGGGCATATTATTTACAGGTCAGAAATTAAAAGCATTGAAATTATTTGAATAACAAATCAGCCACTTGAATAATCAGGCGGTTTTTTTGTATATTCTGATACGGAACGAGGTGATAATTCAGATGTGTTTGGCAACCCGATAAAAGACAGCAGGGCATATAAATATGCGTTATGGTGTGCAGAGAGGGGAAATAATTTTGTAGGGACATACGTGAAAAAACAGGCAATTGCATGGCTTGATGTAGCCGAAAGAAAAAATCCTGAAATATACATCAATGAAAAACGCTGGAAAAAAATTACTAAACTGCTGAAAATCATGATACACCCCGATTTATCGGTGACAATGCTTGACGGTCTTGAAGATTATGCACTTTTCTTTATCTATGCGGTATTCTGTACAGTCAGGCATTCCGACGGTCTCCGTTATTATCAGACCGCCGTTCTGGAAATCGCAAGAAAGAACTTCAAAACGTTCACTTCTGCGGTTATTTTTATTATAGGACTTCTTACAGAACCGAAATTCAGCCGTTTTTTCAGTGTTGCACCTGATTTGAAGCTGTCGTCCGAGTTACAGCTTGCAATAAAGAAAATAATAAAATCAAGTCCGTGTCTTGCCGACGAAAAAATTTTCAAGACCCTGCGTAAAGAAATCCGCTGTAAACTCACAGAAAGTGAGTACACACCTCTTGCTTACTCAAACGACAAAATGGATGGAAAATTAGCCAATTTTTTCCTTGCCGACGAATGTGGAGCTATGGACAATTATCCCATTGAGGCTATGCGTTCGTCTCAGATTACTCTTCACGAAAAACTCGGCATTATCATTTCAACCCAGTACCCCAATGATAACAATGCAATGCTTGAGGAAATAGACATTGCCAAAAAATCACTTGCTGGTCTGCTTGAAAATCAACGTATTTTCGCACTTCTTTACGAACCGGACGACAATTACAGGACAGGTGATGAATGGAAAACGGAAGATTTTGCGATATATCAGGCGAATCCCGTCGCATATACACATGAATATATTTTTAACGAACTCTGTCGTAAAAGGCAAATGGCTGTCCTGTACAGTAACAAACGTGAAAATTTCCCCTGTAAACATCTGAATATCCAGTATAAAGGACTGGGAACCGAGGGCTATATCGAAATAACAAAGCTCAGACAGTGCAAATCACCTTATGACGCTGAATTCTGGAAAGGTCGTGATGTTTATTTAGGGCTTGACCTTTCACAGTCCAATGATAATACGTCCGTTGCTATGGTAACGCTTGATGACGGTGTTATTCATGCTCTTGTGTGGGGATTTATCCCGAAATACCGTAAAAAAGAAAAGACAGAATCTGAAAGGGTTGACTATCAGAAACTTATTGATTCAGGTGTCTGCTTTGAGTGCGGTGACGAAGTGATTGACTATCTTTTTGTTGAAAATTTTATTTTGAATTTGGAGAAAAAATACGGTGTTAACATTGTTCAGCTCGGTTTTGACCGCTATAACGCAATTTCAACGGTTCAGAAACTTGAAAATGCCGAAAATCCGATAGAGTGTGTTGAAATCAAACAACATTCAAGTGTCCTGCACCGTCCGACAAAACTGCTGAAAGAGTACGTTTTAAGCGGAAAATTCAGTTATTCCGAAAATAATATGCTTGAGATAAATTTTCAGAACGCACGTTGTACTTATGATACAAATTTAAATCAGTATGTTAACAAAAAGAAATCCGCAGGAAAAGTAGACATGGTTGTTTCACTTATCAATGCGGTTTTTCTTTTGCAGGTCAACGAACTTGACCGTATATCAGAAGATTTTGGTTGCATTCTTATCTGAAAAGGGGTGATAATATTTTTAAATTATTTAAACGTAAACAGGAAACACGTGCCGAACCAGTCGGGCTTACCGATGTTTCAGCATTGAGTGAGTTTTTTTCGGAACAGACGGTAACGCGTTCTCAGGCTATGGAGATACCAACGGTTTCAGCCTGTATCAACAAAATAGCGGAAACAATTTCCCGTCTGCCCGTGAGACTATACAGGAAAGAAAACGGCAGAATCACCGAAATTACAGACGATAACCGTCTTTTACTGCTTAACGGTGAAACGGGTGATACTTTAAGTACGGTTGATATGTGGAAAGCGGTAACAGAAGATTATTTCCTTGGAAATGGTGCGTGGATTTACATAAATTCCGACGGAATACAGACAAAAAGTCTGCATTATGTTGACAGCAGAAACATCAGCATAATGACCAACAATGACCCCATTTTCAAGAGTTTTGACGTTATGGTGAACGGCAGAAAATTCTATGATTTCCGCTTTATCAGGCTTTTCAGAAAAACGAAAAACGGTTACAGCAACATTCCGATTCAGGACGATAACCCGAAAATCCTTTCAGTCGCCTATAATTCGTTGAAACTTGAAAACAAAATGAACAGAAACGGCGGTAATAAAGGTGGTTTTTTCAAAGCTAAAAATACGATTTCAAAAGAAGCACTTGAAGCTGTAAAAATCGGTTGTCGTGCGTTGTACGATACCGACAACGAAAAAATCCCCGTTCTGAATGAAGGTCTTGACTTTCAGCCCGTATCTTCAACCGCCGTTGAGTTACAGATAAATGAAAACAAAAAGGTAAACAGTGTAGAAATATGTAAGATTTTCGGATTTCCGCACACGATTATTGACGGCGGTGCAAGTGATGACGACAACAAGAAATTCATTTCGTCTGTAACGGCTGTTCTCAATCAGATTGAAACCGCTCTTGACGCTTTTCTTCTTCTTGAAAAAGAAAAGTCTCAGGGTTTTTATTTTGCCTTCGATACCAAAGAACTTACACGAGGCAGTCTCCGTGAACGTTATGAAGCCTATCAGATAGCCGTTAAAAATCATATTTTACAGATTGACGAAATTCGTCGTGAAGAAGATTACGAACCACTCGGCTTTAATTTCGTGACTATGGGTCTGGGTGACGTTCTTTTAAATCCGAAAACTATGGAAGTATTCACGCCAAACACAAATCAGACCACAAAGCTTGGCTCTCAGGGTGAAGAACGTGCTGAAATTGAACTCCGCTACAACCACAATCATGACAATAAAGGACGTTTCTGTTCAGGTGGCGGAGGCGGAAGAATGTCGTCTGAATCTAACGGAAATTCCGCCAAAACTCTTGACAATTCTGAAAAAAGTGGTATAATAAAAGAAACAGATATGTTTCGCACAGAAGATGACCCTTTACGTGAAGTAATGGGAAGTGCTTATGATAATAATCGTGATGAACTGTTTTCTATAATTGATAATCTTGAATCAATGGGAATTGAAGTGGATATTTCAGATACAAATCGTTCTATGGGCTATCAACCGAGTATTTCAATTACAGAAAATAAACCTGGTCGTATAAAAATGGATAGGGAAGCAAGTATTTCTGCATGGAAACATGAAAATCAACATGCTGAAGATGATAAAGCTTCTGGTTGGAAAGGTATGGATATACTGATAAATAATCCAATAGAACGTTATCAATGGGAAGTACGAGCTTATGCAAAAGAAATCGAAATTGCTAAATCTTTGAAAAGAAATGATATGGTTCAAAGATTAGAACAACTTCTCGAAAAAGAAAGGAAGGCGATTTTTGGTGAAGAATAACAGGTCCATGAATATATGTAAAATGATTTCAGGTGATAAAGAAGTAATAAGAATGGGACTTTTTTCTGAAAGTAAGTACATAAGAATGGATGCACTTATTTGGGCAACATATCATTGTATAACCGAAAATGATATAATTGAACGTATAAAAGATTTAAAAAAAGATAATGATGTTTTGTCTGGATATACAGTTGGAAACTTTGCAGTAGCAGCATTAGAAAATCTTAATTTGGAAAAATATGATGGAAACGATGAATATCAAAAATCACTTATAAAAAACTTGGTTCCATCTAAAGAAAAAGCCACTGAGATATTAAAAATGAATCAATAATTAAATGACCGCTTGAATAGTTCAGGCGGTTTTCTTATACCCTAATATTTAAGAACAGCACCTTTACGGTGCTTTTTTTATACCATTTTTCAGGAGGTGATGCAATGCACATCGAAAAAAGAGCAGACGGACTGCACATAACAGGCTATGTGAACGTGACGGGAAAACTTTCAAGACCCGTCATCACACCGCACGGCAAAGTGATTGAGGTTATTGAAGAACGTGCCTTTGAAAGTGCAATAAAGAAATCAGGTGACATTACGATGACTGTTGACCACAACAGCACCGTCTATGCAAGTACAAAGGACGGCACTCTGAAACTCTCGGAGGACGCTATAGGACTTCGTGCGGACGTTCTGATAACAGACGAAAATGTTACGGATATGGCACGCAAAGGCAGGATTAAAGGCTGGAGTTTCGGAATGTACAACGTTGTTGACGAACTTGAACAGCGTGCGGACGGTCTGCCGATACGTCATGTAAAAGACTTCATGCTTGACCATGTAACACTTGTAAAAGACAAAATTCCGTGTTATTCGGCGACTTCCGTTGAGTACAGGGCAGACAGCGAAGTGAATATTGAGTGCCGTTCAATAGACGTTCCCACCGATTTCGTCGAAAAACCCGACTACACAGAATTTACAGAAAGATTAAGGAGGATTTCAGAATGAATATCAAGAAACTTATAGAAAAAAAAGCCGCATTAAAGGCAGAAATGCAGTCCATAATTGACACTGCTTCAGATGAGGAAAGAGCCGTGAATGAGGACGAATCAAAGCGGTTTGACGAACTTGAAAAGGAAATCAGGGCTATTGACAACACCGTTGCAATGGCTGACAAGGCAAGAAATATCACTGATATTGTCAGTCCGTCGGGAAATGTAACAAGTACCAAAGAGGCGGAAGAACGTGCGTTCAGCGACTACATAAGGGGTAAAGTCACGGAAATGCGTGCAGGAGAGCAGAATGTGACTATGGATAACAACGGTGCAGTCATTCCTGAAAGCCTTGCAAACAGAATCATTGACACCGTGAAAGACCTCTGTCCGATTCTCGCAGGTGCTGAAATTTACCACGTAAAAGGCACACTGAAAATTCCGAAGTGGACTAAAGCAAATGGTCATGATATTACTGTTGGCTTTCAGGAAGAATTTACAGAACTTACGGCGGACAGCGGTAAATTTGAATCCGTTGACCTCAGCGGTCACCTTGCAGGTGCGTTGACACTTATCGGCAGGAGCGTTGAAAATAATGCATCTGTTAATCTTGTTGACTTTATTGTTAAGAAGATGTCGGAAACCATTGCGGAATTTTACGAAAAAACACTGCTCAACGGTTCCGAAAAAACTCAGGGCGTACTCAGCACTCAGAATACAGTTACGGCTGATTCTGCGGAAGCAATCGTTTTTTCAGACCTTATAAAGCTTCAGTCGTCAATAAAACAGGTTTATCAGAAAAATGCCTGCTGGACAATGTCTCCCGATACCTTTACAGCGATAAAACTTTTAACAGACACCAACGGCAGACCGCTTCTTGAACCCGATGCGACAAAACCTTTCCCGTTCACACTTCTCGGAAAACCCGTATATATTTCGGACAATATGCCAAAAGTCGCCGCAAATGCAAAATCCGTACTTTATGGCGATTACAAGGGACTTTCCGTAAATATACGTGAAAATATTTCTCTTGAAGTTCTGCGTGAAAAGTACGCCACAAAACACGCTCTCGGCATTGTTGCATGGTTTGAATTTGATTCAAAAATCACAGACGAACAGAAGCTTGCCGTCCTTGTTCACCCTGCAAAATGAAAATCAGTGAAATCACGCCTGAAATTGTCAGGGACTACTGCGGTATCAACGACAATGACAGCGACGAAATTATAGAAAAAGTCCTGATGCCTGCGGCGAAAAAGTTCATCACAGGCTACACGGGACTTTCTGAAATTGAAATCAGTCAGCACGACGACCTCACCACCGCTTTCATGGTGCTGATAAATGATATGTACACGCAAAGAGACTACACGCTGAATATAAACAAACAGGTCAATCCATGTGTCAGGACCATTTTGAGCCTGTATTCCGTCAATTACCTGTGAGGTGCTTATGACATACAACAAGAAAATTGTTTTTCAGGTTTTGAAAAATGCAAGCGACAAAATCGGAAACGACATTCAGAAATGGGAAGATTTTTTCACCGCATGGGCTTATGTCAACGGTACAGGCGGACGTGAATATTATTCCGCCGCACAGGTCAATTCTCAGAACGATATTATTTTTAAAATCAGATATTCCCGAAAAATAGCAGGTTTTCTGTCGTCGGAAATCAGAATAGTCTATAATAATAAAATTTTTGACGTTAAACATATTGACGACTTTCAGGAACAGCACAGGCAGTTGGTTTTCCGCACGGAACAACGTAACAGAGGGGGTTCAGAATGAGTTACAGTATCGCACCCGAAAACTTTTCACAGGTTCTGACGGACTTCTGTAAACGTTATACAGACGAAATACGTCAGGAAATTGCAGACGGTCTTGAAGAAATCGGCAAAGAAACATTGTCGGAAGTAAAACGTCTGTCCCCTGTATACAAAGGGAAAGACAAAAGGCTGACCAAAGGCAAATATAAAAGAGGCTGGACGCTTTCGGCAACGCAGACAAGAGGGACAATAAAAATAACCGTTCACAACAAGCAGTATCAGCTTGTGCATCTTCTTGAACTCGGTCATCTTACATTGAATGGCACAATGAGAGTTTACAAACCAGTACCGCCAATAGTTCACGTTGAAACCGCCGAAAAACACGCTAAAGAAAAAGTTGATGCACTTCTTGAAAGGATTGTAAAGTGATTTGAAAAATTATGGTATGCCATACAAAGGCAGTAAAAATCAGATTGCCGAAACGATAATTTCCGTACTTCCCGAAGCTGAATATTTTGTTGACCTTTTCGGCGGTGGCGGTGCAATGTCACATTGTGCTGCACTGTCGGGAAAATACAAAAAAGTAATTTACAATGAAATTGAACCGCTTGTCTATAAAGGGTTTGTAATGGCTCTGAAAGGTGAATTTTCAGGTGAAAAACGCTGGATTTCACGTGAAGATTTTTTCAGACTAAAAGACACAGACCCATATGTTGCCATGTGTTTCAGTTTCGGAAACGACCTGAAAACATATGCATACTCAAAGGAAAACGAACGTCTGAAAGAACATCTTCATAAAATATTTTTTGCAGAAACGCCCGAAAAGTCATATATCCACTGGAAAAACTTTTTAAATGATTATAAAAAGCTCAGTCATGAATGCAGTAAAAAATTCAAAATACTTCAAAGTTTGGACAGTCTCAGACGATTACAGGAACTTGAAGGGCTTAAAAGACTTAAAAACATCGATTCTGTCAATATTACCTGTTTCAATCTGTCATACGAACAGGTTGAAATACCTGAAAACAGTGTCGTGTACTGTGATATTCCATACAGAAACACCAACAGTTATATTTCTGATTTTGACTATGAAAAATTTTATGAATGGGCATTGAATCAGAAAAATCAGGTGTTTGTTTCAGAATATTCCATGCCGGAAACTTTTTGTGAAATAGCGGATTTTGAAAAAAGATGTAAATTTTCGGACAGAAAAAATATAAAAATTATTGAAAAAATTTTTGTAAACAGAGTGGGCTTATAATGGAACTTAACGAAATCTATGAAAAACTTTGTAAACTGGACATTCCTGTTGCTTATCTGCAATTCAGCAAGCCACAGAAACTACCGTTTATAGCCTATTTTGAATCGGGAACAGAGATTCAGGGTGCGGACGGCTACAATCTTTACCGTCGTACCAAAATCAGAATAGAACTGTATTCAGAAAAGAAAAATCCCGAACTGGAACGGAAAATTGAAAATCTTTTCCGTTCTGTAGAGATTACAAAAGACGGCGATACATACCTAAAAGAAGAAAATATGTTCATGACAGTATTTTCTTTTGAAACTATTCAGAAAATGGAGGACTAATTTATGTCACACACACAGACAAAAGAATTAAACAAAATTCCGCTCGGTTCTATGAATTTCTACATAACAGAATGGACAGGAGAAATTCCGTCCAATGAAGTTCTTGAAACTGAAAAGAACATGATAGGACGCACAAAAAACGGTGCTACTGTAAGTTACACGGCTAACTGGTATACTGCGGAATCAGATGACGGCAAGGCAAAGAAACGCCGTATTACAGGAGAAACCGCATCAATCAGCTATGGCAATATCACGTGGAACTCAATGACAATTGAAAAGCTTATCGCAACCGCAAGAGTTGAAGAAAAGGACGGTAAACGTATCACAAAAATCGGCGGTGTTGAGAACGACAACGGCAAACGTTATCTTATTCGTGGCGTTCATCACGACAAGGTTGACGGTGACATAAGAGTAACGGGTGTAGGTGTGAATACAGGTGGCTGGGAAGCCGTTTTCAAGCCTGACAGTGAAACCGTCATTACACCAACCTTTGAACTTGAACCGACTCTCGATGATACAGGTACACTTCTTATCTATGAAGAAGAAATTATCGAACCGAAAAAGGAGGCTGTAGGAGCATGAGAAAGTTTGAATTTTCGCTTGAAAACGGACAGAAACTGACGGTTAATCCGCCGTCCGTGCGTCTTTACTACAAAAAATATGCATCTGCAAAAAGTGACACCGCACTTTTTGAGGCAATCGCCGAAATCTGTGACAACAATGACGAAAAAATTCCTGTAAACACAGATTATCTGCTCGACAACTTCACAGTTACCGATTTACAGCGGTTTACAGCAGATTTTCCGAAGTGGATAAACGATACAAGAGATTCTGACCCAAACTAACAACACCTTACTGTCCGACAGAAAGCAGTAAGGTGTATTTTAAAAATTCAACCGCAAATTACAAAATCGTTTCCGACTACATGAATATTTCAATCCCCGATGTCGAAAAGCTTGATATTTTTGACTATTGGGGATTTCTTCATGATGCATGGATATACAACTGTTCGCAGACGGAACATGGTCGGGAATATCTTGAAAATGCTTATTATTACAGTCAGACAGAACCCGACAGACAGACTTTGAGAAATATATTCGGAGGTGGTACAAGTGGCAAGTAAGGGAATCAAAGGCATTAATATCAAAATCGGTGCGGACACCAAAGGTCTTGATACCGCCTCAGTAAATCCGATGTTTATCCGACTGTTATCAATAAGTCCAAAAACATTACGCTTACTCTTGACGGCGTAACATACTTGGGTACAATTACTGAAAAGTAAGTCATAAATATTGCAATAAAAAACTCCTGAAAATAAATTCAGGAGTTTTT
>DETU01000083.1:0-540 GCA_002362175.1 Ruminococcus sp. UBA3280 | reverse complement strand
CTGAAAATAAATTCAGGAGTTTTTGTTTTTTCAGTTAATGTTGATATAGAAAGGCTGACCACATCTTTTGGCTTTGTCATAATTGTTTGCTATGTAATTCTGTATGCAAATTGTATCAGCTTCAGTAATATAACCATCACCATCAATATCAGCAGCCTGAGGAATCGGTAAATAATACTCAATACTGTCATCTTCAAGAGCTTCTTCTCGGTAAGCCAAAGCAGCTTCCACCGATATATGATTATTACCATGTTTGTTTTTATATACCGTCATAAACTGTGAAACAAGCACTGCATCACATATGTCAATAATTTCATTATCATCCACATTACCATATATGTGCCAGCCTTTCAAGCCGCTGTCTGTTACATCGGCAGCCTCTGTAGTAACATATGTGCCGCTACACAGCATTAATGCTGATACAAAAGAAGCTGTCAATTTTTGAAATAGTTTTTTCATCATATTTCCTCCTTAATAAATTTTATATTGAACTTGATTTTTTTAGTCTTCATCTAGATGAAACAATATACTTACTGTAAT
>DETU01000068.1:6399-43584 GCA_002362175.1 Ruminococcus sp. UBA3280 | reverse complement strand
TTATTATATGAAATTATTCAGTGGTTATACATTATTAATTATATATTATTTTATTCTTAAAGTCAATAAGAATCAGGAACAAATTTTCAATCACAGCCATTCAGAACATCTTTCAGCATATACATTTAGTAACTGTAAACAGATAGTATACACAACTTTTGTACAAATTATGGATTTTCATTGAACAATCACCTTTTATTCATAATTTGGTAACAAATCAACATACAGAATGTGCTATAATTTCCTTAGACATAAAACGTTTACAATTAATAAATATTTTTAGAGAGGATTGATTTTCATGAAAAAGAAAAACATTTCAACAAGATTCAAAACTTCCGTTATGAGTCTTGTTATGGCTGCTTCATGCGTACCTGCTGCAATGGTTTCAGTTCCTGCCGGTGCTGCCATAATTCCGTCAATTGATGTTTCTGCTATCAAAAAAGCAGGCTCAAGCGTCGGCGTTGGCGACACATATCTCGGCTATACTGCTGATGTTGCCACAAGTGGTCTCAAGACAATATACGTAACATTCACACCTGATTTCACAGGCAATTTCTCATGCGGTTTCGGCATCGGAGTCAAGGACGCACCGTACTGGCTTGAATATGACGCAAAAAAAGGTTTCATTGATTCAAGCGGAGAAGTTGACATAGCTGCTACACAGGTAGCCTGCACAGCAGGAACTCCTGTAACACTGAGTTTTGACGTTTCAAAGCTTGACCTTTCATACAATCCGTCATCTGACAAATATCCCGGAAAGTTTGAATTCAGAAACTACTATGCAGGAGAAACAAAAGGTTCAATTACCGTTGACAAAGTAGCTTCAAGCGGTACAGTAACTCCTAATCCTGACCCCAATCCCAACCCCAACCCAAATCCTGATAAACCCGTTGAAAATGTTCCCCACAACAACAAGACCACAAGTGGTGACAACTGGTCATTCAAGGACAACGGCGACGGTACGGCTACTATTTCTTCAACTGTTGCAAGACAGGTTGAATTTGGCGAAAATCCAATTATTCTTACACAGGGATACGACGAGGACACATATGCAGCTGAAGGCAAGATTCCCGGAGAAGATGACCCGATTAACAGCCATAAATTCAAATATTCTGATTTCGGCATAAGCGATATGAACGGCGTAACCATTGAATCAATTACTGCTGTTATCGAATCAGATGAGGCTCTTGATACATTCATGTACGGCGGAGGTCTCAATGTAAAACAGGCTTCTCCTGCCGATACGGAATACGCTAAAAAACTTGCAGGAATCGAAGGCAAGGAATCCGCAGGCTACTGGTACAATGACTGCGGTGAAGACCAGCTGAAAGAATTTGAAGAAAAAGGTGTAGAATTTGAAATAAAGCCTTCAGGCGGTGCTACAATGACAGAAGCAGGAACTTACATTCAGGCTTACTGGGAAGTTCCCGCAGAAGTTCAGCCATATACCGACACAAAAAACAGTGATGAAATTTCATTCCAGTACTGGTATGGCACTAAGGCTGAACAGCCTGAAGGTGCAGAAGAACCCGAAAAGGTTGAAACAGTAAAGCTTACAAGTGCGGTTCTCACATATACAAAGGAAATAACTGTACCTTATACAAGTTCAATTGCTACAAAAGTAAATGCAATGCTTGAACATAAGGACGAAGAAAAAAATGCCCTCCATGTATCATACGCAGACCTCGGAATTGATGAGACTATGGACGTTTATGCTATCCGCTTTGATGTTTCTGCAAAATCCAAGGTAGAAAAACTTGTTTACAATACCGGAACAAGTGTAACAAAAGATGCAGATACAGAAGAAGAGTACTGGTTCCAGGAAAAAGGCGACTACTGTGTACTTGACGCAGGCGAAAAGGCTGAAATAATGTGGATTATTCCCACAGCAGCCGCAGGAACTGACAGCAAGTCAAATTATGTTGACCCCGAAGGAGAAGTTTATTTCGGTTACTATTACGGTGCAGAAGATGCCCTCTCAATAGACAATATCGAAGTTTATTATGATGTTCAGACAACAACAACGACAACTACTACAACTACAACTACAACCACCACAACAACTACTACAACCACTACTGATACATCAAGTTCATCAACATCAACAAGCACATCAACTACATCAACAACTGCTCCTACAACACCTAAGGTAACAATGTGGGGCGACACCAATGTTGACGGTAAAGTAAACATCTCTGACGCTGTACTCATAATGCAGTCAATTGCAAACCCTGACGAATTCAAGGTTAAAGAACAGGGAAAACTTAACGGCGACGTTATTGACAACGGTAACGGTCTTACAAACATGGACGCTCTCGCTATTCAGTATGTTGAAATCAAGACAATCACTAATGAAGTATTCCCGATGTCAGCACAGGAACTTGATGCTCTTAGCAAGTAATTATTCTTAAATATAATAAGGGACACTGCGGTGTCCCTTTTATATTTATTCATAAATTATACAGAATGTTCTTCTGCATATATTTCACATTTCTTATAAAAATATCATATAATAAAGTGTATCACAAATGTACTGTATTGTGCATACTGATGTCAGGGGTGATACTTTTGAAAACCTGTATTGCGGCAATGCCCTCATACACCTATGTTCTCAAAGGTGAAAAACTGCTCAAAGCAAGAGGGTATCCCTGTGAAATCAAAAGAAACGAAACAACTTCAAAAGACGGCTGTGGCTATTCCCTCCATATTTACAGTGACTGCCACAAAGCCGCCGAAATTCTTGAAAAATATTCAGTTCCGTATACTATCAGAAAATACGGAGGTGTATGATGATTATAAATTTTGACAATGCCGCCACCACTTACCCCAAACCCGAAAACGTTAAAAAAGCTGCTCTGAATGCTATGGAAAAATTCGGAGGAAATGCAGGTAGGGGCGGTCATGCCCTTGCAATGCGAACTTCCGAAGCAGTATATTCGGCAAGGGAAACTATTGCTGATTTTTTTGACGCACAGCCCGAAAACGTTGTATTTGCACTTAACTGCACCCATGCTCTCAATATGGCAATACAGGGAGTAATGTCAGGCGGAGGTCATTTAATCATAAGCGGTATGGAACACAATTCAGCCTCACGTCCTGCTGCGGAACTTGCAAGAAACAAAAAAATAACATTATCAATAGCACAGGTTTATCCCGACGACCGCAGGACTGTTGAAAGCTTCCGCTCACTGATTCATGATGATACAAAAGCAATTGTATGTACACTGGCAAGCAATGTTACGGGACAGATTCTTCCCTACCGTGAAATAGCTGAAATATGCCATAAAAGAAATATATGCTTTATTGCGGACGGTGCTCAGGCGTGCGGTATTCTTGATGTAAAACTCAGCGACGGTATAAATATACTTTGTACCGCAGGTCACAAGGGTCTTTACGGAATTACCGGAACAGGTCTCCTTATTACAGACGGAAAATATAAAATAAAGCCTGTTATGCAAGGTGGCACGGGCAGTGCGTCCTCCAGCCTTAATCAGCCGGACTTTCTTCCCGACAGTCTTGAAAGCGGTACTCTTAACATTACAGGTGCAATGACAATAAAAGCAGGTATAGAATTTATAAATAAAATCGGTATGGAAAAAATATTTGCCCATGAGGACAGAATATGCCGTAGTTTTATAAGTTCCCTCAGGAAAAACAAGGATATTATTATATACAGAAATCCCGAATCTTCCTATGTGCCGATAGTATCGTTTAATATAAAGGGAGTAATGCCTGAAAAAACCGCTTCATTGCTTGCACAGAACGGTTACTGTCTGCGTGCCGGCTATCACTGCTCCGCACTCGCACACACACAGCTCGGAACAGAAAACGGTACGGTCAGATTTGCACCGTCGGTATTCAGTAGTGAAAATGACGCATTAAAGCTTGCTGAACTTGTAAAAAATGTGACAGTTTCAGAAAAATATAAAAAAACTATTGAAATTATCTGAATTTGTGGTACAATAATAATATAAAGGTTATGCACATACAGAAAATGAGGGCTTTGCCCTCTTTACATAAATACACACGGAGGTGAGCCTATGTCCTTTCATGATATAAAAGATGCTTTTTTCAGTATTCTCACTACTCTTGAATTTATCGACATAATTGATGTTATTATTCTTTCTTACATAGTTTACATGGCTTTGAAACTTATACGTGAAACGAGAGCAGGACAGCTCGTAAAGGGCATACTCCTTCTTGTTGCGGGATATTTTCTCAGTAAATTCTTCCATCTCAAGATAATGGAATACCTGCTGAAACAGACAATTGATATCGGACTTATAGCAATGATTATACTGTTTCAGCCTGAACTGCGTCGGGCATTGGAAAAGTTCGGACGTACAAAATTTGGCATACGCACACTCGGATTCGGACAAGGTTCTGACACAATTGCTAAAAAGTGGGAACACGCAATAGATGCAATATGCGACTCGTGTGTTGAACTCTCCGCAACCTGTACGGGTGCTTTGATAGTAGTTGAAAGACAGGTAAGACTGGGCGAACAGATTGAAACGGGTACAATAATGAATGCAGTACCGAGCAAGGAGGTTTTCGGAAATATCTTCTATCCCAAAACTCCGCTTCATGACGGTGCGGTAATTATGCGTGACGGCATTATACTTGCGGCTGCCTGCTTTCTTCCCAAACCACAGAAAGACGCTCTCATAAACAAAAAGCTCGGTTCTCGTCACAGAGCCGCTATCGGCATGAGTGAAAATTCAGATGCTGTTATTATTGTTGTTTCCGAGGAAACAGGACAGATTTCAGTTGCAATGAACGGCGTTCTTACCCGTGACTATACACACGAAAAACTAAAAAGATTATTATATAAGGAAATTACGGACGAAAAACAGGACAGCAAAAATTCAACTGTCAAAAACGGTGAAAGGAGCAAAAAGGACAATGAAAATTCCTGAAACTATACGTGAAGTTTTCCGTCGGAAAAGTCAGACCAACTTTTCACTTGCCCTGTACTCCGTACTTATAGCTGTACTGGTATGGTTTGCAGTTTCATTGACTCTTTATCCGTCTGTACCCAAAACAATCGAAAATGTCACTCTTGATGTGAATATAGGAGGGACAGCCTCCGCAGACAGTACGCTGAACATAATTTCATGTGATGTAAGACACGTAAAAGTAAAAGTTATAGGAAGCCGTACACAGATAGCCAACATAGATAACGATACACTTGTGGCATATGTTGATACCGAAGGTGTAAACACAGTAGGTAAAAAAAATCTTCCCATAAGAGTAAGGAGTACAAACGGAATAGAATTTGAAGTAGATTCCGTTACGCCGTCAACTGCTTCAATAGAATTTGACAAGTATGAATCAATACAGTTTCCCGTTTCGCCAAAAATACCAAATGTCAAGTTTGAAAGCACTAAGACTATAAATTCAAGTGAGTTTACCTGCGAACCCGATGTAGTTACAATTACAGGTCCGTCCGCACAGTTAAGCAAGATAGGAACAGTTTACGCTGTATCAAACAGGGAAATGACTCTTGATTCATCACACGCCCTCAGCAGTGACGAAATACAGCTTTTGTCGGAGGACGGAACAACTCTCGATAACTCCAACCTTACATTCAATACCACAAATTTTCTTATAAATATTCCTGTTCTCACTACCAAAACGGTGGGAATGTACGTTCAGATTGTCAACGCACCGTCTGATTTCAATCAGGAATGTCTGAATTTCAATATGTATGCCGATTCAAAGGAAATTGACTCAATAACAATTGCCTCCAAAAACAGTCAGGCGGAAATACCTGACCGTCTTGAAATCGGAAAAATTCTGCTCAGCGACATAACACCCGAATATTCACGGACGTTTGACCTGAGTACAGTTCTTGAAGCACAAAATTGTATAAATATGTCGGGAATTACAAGCATAACGGTAACGCTTGAACCATATGCAAAAGACGAACTTGATGAATCTGACGAACCTGACGAATCCAAAAAAATCGTAACAAAAAGTATTTCACTCGACCAGAGCCGTATAAATATAAGCAACAAACCCGATAATAATTATGACTATTCGGTTCTTACGGAAAATCTTACAATTGATATAGCAGGACCTTCAGACGTTTTATCCGAAGTTACCGCAAACGATATAATTGCTGACGTAAATCTTCTGAATGCCAATATATCAGAAGACCAATTCACTTACGACGTTATATTCTCCTGTCCTAAATATCCTAATATATGGGCAATTACCGTTTCTAAAGTTTCAATACAGCGTACACCCAAAGAAACAACAACCGTTTCTGATTCTGCACAGAACGAATCAACTCCAACAACAACCGCTTCATAATAATTGACAAAAACAAAATTATGTGTTATACTTGTTTGTATTCCAATAAAAGAAAGGGTAATACAATATGAACAAAAAGGTTTTATGTGCATTTTTAACGGCATTTCTTGCTGTATCAGCAGTATCATGCGGAGAATCAGAAGAATCTTCCGAAAATTCAGAAAGTTCTCAGTCTGTTACAGAAGCGGAAACTCAAACTGAAACAGAATTGGAAACCGAAACGGAATCTGAAACAGAAGAAGAAACTACTGAATCAGGTGAAGAAAATTCGGACGAAAATGTTTCCATATACGGTACAACCGCCGACATAACAAAATATACTACAGATTCGGAAGTTACTCCGCCTCTTTGGAAAGTAACAGACCCCGAAACAAACAATGTACTTTATATTATGGGTACTATCCATGTTCTTCCAAATACATTCACGGAATTTCCTGACTATATAACGGACATCTATGAAAACAGTGACGGCGTGGCTGTTGAATATGATGTAACTCAAATTAACAGTGACATTCGTGCATTAACACAATATCAGCAGATGTTTCTCTATGACGACGGAACAACCGTAAAAGACCATATTTCAGACGAAACTTATCAGAAAGTAAAATCTTATTTTGAGGGAATCGGTGCATACAGTGAACAGTTAGACCAATTTTCAGCTGGTTTTTGGTACAATCAGCTTAACGGTGTAATGATTCTCAGACTGGAAAACCTAAGCACGCAAGGTGTTGACGCATCTTTTATTGCACAGGCAAACAACGACGGAAAAGAAGTTGTAAACATCGAAACCCTTGATATTCAGGTAAGTGCGGTTGACGGATACAGCGACGAACTTGTTGATTTCCTTATGTCAGAAGCAATTGACGATATTGATGAAATAAATGAGTATGCCGAAAGTCTCGGTGAACTTTATGACTTATGGGCTAAAGGCGACGTTGATCCTATGATTGAAGATGAACTTGAAGAAGTTGAAGAACTCCCCGACGACCTTAAAGATGATTATGCCGATTATATGGACGTAATGCTTTACAATCGTAACAAGGGCATGGCAGAAAAAGCTTCCGAGTTCCTTAAAGATGGAAAAAATTATCTGTTCATGGTAGGTTCTGCACACTATGCAGGCGACAAAGGTGTTGACGACCTTCTTGAAGAAATGGGCTACACAGTAGAAAAAATTTCATAAAAAATCAGGACTTCTTATAAGTTCGATACTTATAAGGAAGTTTAATCCCCGAAGCAATTATTTATAACTGCTTCGGGGATTATTGTTAATATTCGATTACTCGCATAAAACAGAATTTATTGCATTAGAAAATCCAAACTTATGTTATAAAACTTTTCAAAGTTTGTAATCATGGCAGGATGGTCACCTGTATCAAACAGATACATTTTTCCATGTCCGATTTTTTTAATCATTTCTCCGTAAACATTTTCAAAGTAATTATCAGACACGCTATACATGAACTTATCTTCTTTGCTACCTGTTAAAAGAATGTCGGCTTTCAACAAGTTCAATGGTCTGTGAAAAAAATAACCTGTTTCATTTTTATGCCTTATAATAGCAGCAGTATCGTTGTCCACTACCTTTTCCCAATCAGAACCATGCATATATGTGTAGAATGCTCTTGCATTACTATCAGCTTTAGCTTCTTCACGGTCTTTCAGAAGATTTAAGGTAAAATCTTTATTTGCATTTTCGCCCTCAAAACTATCGGCAATAACTTTGCTTACAAGCTCCGGTGCTTCCAAAGCAACGTTAACAGCAACAATAGCTCCACCGCTACTGCCTATTATGTTTACGTCTGTATATTGTTTTTCTTTTAGAAAAGCAATAACCTGCTGTGCCTCATAAAACCATAAATCTGTAGGAAATTCACCTAATCTGTCCGATTTTCCGTGAACCAGGAAATCAATAAGTATTACATTGAAGTTTTGGCTATATTTCTTTGAAATTTCTGCATACATCATTGAAGACGCTGTATTTCCATGAAGAAAAAGCAAAGGTGTTCCGCTGCCAATTTCGTCATAAAAGATATGTTTATTGTTATAAACAAAATAGCTCATATATAAATCCTCCTAAAAAGTTATCAATGTGGCTTTAAATTTTGACTGAAAATCATAAATGCTATGACGAAAACTTCTCTATCAGTGATAAGATGAATCTATTCCGAGATATTCTTCAAGCGTGAGTCCACTGTTATGAACGTCTGTCGCTTTCTCAACACCAAGATAACGTATGTGCCAAGGTTCATATTTATAGCCTGTTATATTTTCCTTGCCTTTCGGATAACGGATAATAAAACCGTATTCGTGGGCATGGTTTGCAAGCCATACAGCTTCGGGCGTACCTGCAAACGAATCATCAATAGTATTTACATCTATTGCAAGACCTGTCTGATGTTCTGAATGTCCCGGACGTGCTGAAAAGGTGTCTGCCTGAGCTTGTCCGTACCACGAAACATAATTGTTATAGATTGTATCCTGTTGTGAATACGAACGATAACCCGAAGAAAAATATATATTCAGACCTTCATTTGCAGCAGCCTTTGAAAGAAGATTAAACTGCTTTATTGTGGTTGCGTCCATTTCGGGTGCATACGTTGACGGCAAGGAATAACTCTTGTTTGCGATAAGTATTCCGTCAACATATGTAAGACCATTTATCTGCTGGAAATTATGCGACTGTCCTTTTCCTACAGTTACCTTTATTTCCGCCTTTACATCAGGATTATTTACACTTGTAACCGTTACAGTACAAGTTCCTGCGGAGATACCTTTAACATTTCCCCATTCATCAACTACAGCAACCTTTTCATCTGAACTTGTCCATATTTCCCTCTTATCCGAAACAGCTTCGGGAAGCATGGTTACATATGAAATATCGCTCTTTCCAATTTCAATATTCATTTCAGTCTTGCTTAACTTTATTTCACTTATCCTGTTAGGGTCACTGACTGTCACCTTTATTTCTGCCTTTACATTAGGATTATTCACACTTGTAACCGTTATCGTACAAGTTCCTGCGGAGATACCCGTAACATTTCCCCACTTGTCAACCACAGCAATTTTTTCATCTGAAGTTGTCCATATCTCATCTTTGTTCGGAACATTTTCTGGTAACATAGTTACATATGAAATATCGCTTTTTCCTACAGCTATATTCATTTCGGTCTTGCTTAACTTTATCTCACTTATCTTTCCGTTATCATTGATGGTAACTTTTATATCTGCTTTTACTTTCGGATTGTCAACACTTGTAACTGTAACCGTACAAGTTCCTGCGGAGATACCCGTAACATTTCCCCACTTGTCAACCACAGCAATTTTTTCATCTGAACTTGTCCATATTTCGTCCTTGTTCGGAACAGTTGCAGGAAGCATTGTTACATATGAAATATCCTTTTCACCTACATTAATATTCATAGTGTACTTTGTCAGCTTTATTTCAGATATTTTCGGCGTATCGGAAACAGTCGTTGAAGTAGTGACTGTAGTTGTGGTTGAAACGGTAGTCTGGGTAGACTGTGTTGTTGTAGTTGTAATTTCAGAGGAATGACTTTTTTCATCTGCCCATTTTCTGAACTCAGTTTTTCCTCCCGTTGAAACATATGCGTAATATGAAAGTATGTACGCTGCATCAACCGAATCAACAAGATTATTCCTATCAATGTCCGCTTTTTTTGTCTGCACTTCGGTAAAAGTCCCTTTTCCTGAAGTTGAAAGCTTTGCATATTCAATCATAACTGCTGTTGCGTCAACGGAGTCAATAAAACCGTCGTCATTAATATCTCCTAAATTCTGTACGGCTGACATATCCGTGGCGGATACATTGATTTTCACATTATCGCTTAAAACGGTCAAAGTGCCTAAACCGATAGCAAGCGACATAACGGTTAATAATTTCTTTTTGTTCATGATAGCCCCTTCTGTATTTTATTAAAACAGAACATATTATCTGTACTGTCTCAATATTATTATATCATAAAAGGTACAGGAATAAAAGCTTTTTCAGGTATTTTTACATATTACATAAATTTAATTGGAAATAAATACCAATATGTGCATATATTAATAATTTTATTTAGTTTTCGGAAGTTCAGGCTTAATATATAACAAAAATACCGCAGTCGTCAATGAACTGCGGTATTAAAATATATTACTTTATATTCCAGATATTTTCTGCATAGTCGGCAATGGTTCTGTCTGAACTGAATTTCCCTGCATTGCACATATTAAGCCACTGTTTTTTAGCAAAAGCAAGCCTGTTTTCACTGTAATCACTGTTTGATTTAAGTTTGGTGTCAACATAGCTTTCAAGGTCACCAAGGAGATAATAATGGTCGGGAGCGTGCCAGCTTGCACCGTCAAGCAATGAGGTATAGAGTTCACGGAAATCACCGCTTCCGCCGTCTGAAACACTACCGTCGATAAGTGAAGATACAACTTTCTTAATCATAGGATTGGAAGCGAAAACTTTTCTGCTGTCGTATTCGGGAACAATTTCCTCAAGTTCCTCAACCTTTGCACCAAAGATATAATTGTTTTCCTCACCTGCTTCCTGTACAATTTCAATATTTGCACCGTCATAAGTTCCGAGAGTAACCGCACCGTTAAGCATAAGCTTCATGTTGCCAGTTCCCGAGGCTTCTGTACCTGCTGTAGAAATCTGCTCGGAAATGTCTGCACCTGCAACAAGCTTTTCAGCATATGAAACGTTGTAATTCTGAACAAACACAACGCTTAGCAAATCTTTTGTTTCGGGGTCGGAAGAAACAATCCTGCCGATTTCGTTTATATACTTGATTATAGCCTTTGCACGCTTATATCCGGGAGCAGACTTTGCACCGAAAATAAACGTTGTAGGAGTAAAGTTCTTTATTGAACCGTCTTTTATACCATAATAAATCCAGAGAACAGAGAACGCATTGAGAAGCTGTCTCTTGTATTCGTGAAGTCTCTTAATCTGAATATCAAAAACAGATTCAGGATTTATTTCAACACCGTCATGTGCCTTGATAAAGTCTGCAAGCTGATTTTTCTTGGTCTGCTTGATGTCAATGAACTTTTTGAGTATTTCTTCATCATCGGCATACTTTTCAAGTTTCTTAAGCATATCAAGATTTACAACCCACTCGTCAGTGCCGAGAAGTTCAGTAATAAGACCTGCAAGTTCCATATTGCAGAGTGCAAGCCAACGTCTCTGTGTGATACCGTTTGTTTCATTACGGAAACGTTCAGGGTAAAGGCTGTACCAGTCGGAAAGTACAGTATCTTTAAGAATCTGAGTATGAATCTCAGCAACACCGTTAATATGACCTGACGCATAGCAAGCCATATCAGCCATGTGAATAAGTTCACCCTTTATAATCTTCATACGGTTAATCTTGTCCTTTTCAACACCGTCTGCATACATTTCTGCAATAAGTTCTTCATTTATCTGAATAATTATCTCATAAATTCTCGGAAGTACTTCCTCAACAAGACCAATCCACCACTTTTCAAGAGCTTCCTGCATTACAGTATGATTTGTATAATTAAACACTTTCTTTGCAATTGCAAGTGCCTTGTCAAAACTGTAGCCCTCAATATCAACAAGCTGTCTGATAAGTTCGGGGATTGAGATTACGGGGTGTGTATCATTAAGCTGAATGGAGATATAGTCAGCAAGATTTTCAAGAGTTTCATAACGTGCCTTGTGCTTTCTGAGAATATCGGTGAGTGACGCACAGCTGAAGAAATACTGCTGTTTCAGACGGAGTTTCTTACCTTCATTTGTATCGTCGTTGGGATAGAGAATACGGGAAATATCTTCAGCATAAATTTTTTCCTTTGAAGCTTCAAGATAGTTCTGTCTGTTAAAAGTATCAAAATCAAACTCTTTCACGGGTTCAGCCTGCCAAAGACGGAGTGTGCCGACATTTTCAGTTTTACAGCCAAAAACAGGCATATCATAAGGAACAGCCTTTACAGTCTGACCGTTAAAATTGATAATAACTGTGTCCTTTTCACATCTTGTTGACCAGCAGTCGCCGTACTTTGTCCAGTCGTCAATATCCTCGCACTGATAGCCGTCAACTATAGACTGCTTGAAAAGTCCATACTTATATCTTATACCATAGCCGTCAAGAGGCAAGGAAAGAGTAGCTGCACTGTCAAGGAAACAAGCTGCAAGTCTACCGAGACCGCCGTTACCAAGTGCTGAATCTTCAATCACCTCCAAGTCGGCAAGGGATATTCCGAGTTCGTCAAAAACTTCCTGAACCTCATCATATATTCCAAGACAAAGCAGATTGTTATATACGGCACGTCCCACAAGAAACTCCATTGAAAGATATGCGGCACGTCTTTTTGAAAGATGTTCTTCACGGCTTTTGTTCCAACGGTCTGAGTAAAGTTCCATGACCGTATCACCGAGAGCGTTGTGAATCTGCTGGGGTGTTGCAGACTTTAAGTCTTTAGGGAGTCTGCCTGTAAACTTTTCAATAAAAATTTTCTTATCCATTTAAATTTTCCTCCGTTATCTGTTGTATAATTTATTTAACTTCTTTATTTTCTTAGCAAGCTTAGGCGTGAAGTCACTTTCTTTCGTACGAAACTGCCAGTTACCACCGAGAACAGACGGTGTATTCATACGTCCGTCTTTTCCGCTGTTGAGAAAATCCTGAATCTGAGCAACCGCAACTTCCGCAACGCTTCCCCATGCAGAACGGATTACAGCGTCAGGAATATCCTTTTTCTTTTTGACATTGAGATACTTTTCAGCAAATTTCAGCGACTTCGGTGACATTGACTCAAACCAGCCGACAAGCGTTTCATTATCGTGAGTACCCGTATAGGCAAAACAGTTTGTACTTGCGAAATTATGCGGAAGATGTTCGTTTTCTCCGTTGTCAAAACCAAACTGTAATACTTTCATTCCGGGATAACCGCAGTTATCGAGGAGTTCACGTACTTCGGGGGTAATGAATCCCAAATCTTCGGCAATAATGTTTAATCTGCCCAATTTTTCCTCTGCAAGACGGAAAAGTTCATAATTCGGACCTTTTTTCCATTCTCCTACAGTAGCGTCCTCACTGCCGTAAGGAATTGTATAATAGCTTTCAAAACCTCTGAAATGGTCTATTCTTACTATGTCATAAAGTTCGGAGGCATTTTTTATGCGGTTAATCCACCACACATAACCCGTCTTTTTATGGTAATCCCAATCATAAAGAGGGTTGCCCCATAACTGACCGGTAGGCGAAAAGTCGTCGGGCGGACAGCCTGCAACCGAAACGGGCTTGTGTTTCTTATCAAACCAGAAAAGCTTAGGTTCTGCCCATGCCTCCACACTGTCCAAAGCACAGTAAATTGGAATATCACCAATAATTTCAATTCCGTTGTCATTGGCGTATCTTTTAAGCTCTGTCCACTGTCTGCTAAACTCAAACTGGATAAACTTAAAGAAATTTATATCTTTTTTCAGTTCTTTTTTAGCTTCAGAAACAGCTTTTGTCTTGTGCATTGCAATATCGTTTTCCCATTCATACCAAGCCTTGCCATCATTTTTGAATTTGAGAGCCATAAAGAGAGCGTATTCGTCAAGCCATGACTTGTTTTTTTCGCAGAATTTTTTGTAGTCAGGAAATTTTGACGCTTTGAATCTTGAAAAAGCCACTCTGAGAACATCAAAACAATGGTCGTATATTATACTGTAGTCAACTTTATCGGGAGAAGATTCCCAGTCATAAGAAGCAAATTCATGATGTTCAAGAAGTCCGTCCGCTTCAAGTATTTCAAAGTCAATGAAATAGGGATTTCCCGCATTTACAGAAAATGACTGATACGGAGAATCACCGTAACTTGTGGGGGAAAGCGGAAGAATCTGCCAGCACTTTGTTTTGCTTTTTCCGAGAAAGTCAACAAATTCAAAGGCGTGTTTTCCCATTTTGCCTATACCGTATTCGGACGGCAGGCTTGAAATATGCATCAATATGCAACTTTTACGCATTTATAAATCACCTTTCATTTTAATTTTCCTATTTTCCTAATCTGTATAATTTCGCCATAATCAGTATATAATACCATAAAAACGAAACGAGGTTGCTTTAATATGAAGTTTGCACAGCATTTCTTTGCTTTTCTTATGGGTTACTTTATCTACAGTCTTGTCGAGATAATAAACCGTGGATATACACACTGGACAATGTCACTGACAGGCGGTCTTATAATGATGATACTGTATTCCCTCAACAGCCGTCGTACAATGACTTTAATAAAAAGCTGTTTTGCAGGTTCTGTGATAATAACGGCGGTTGAGTTTGCCGTAGGGGTTTTTGATAATATTATTATGCACTGGAATGTCTGGGATTACTCCGATATGCCCTTTAATCTGTTCGGACAAATCTGCCTGCTCTTTTCTTGCTACTGGTTTTTACTGTGCATACCTGCCTATTATCTGTGCCGTCTTATCCGAAACAGATTCAGCACGGAAAAACAGATTTCATAATTCCTAAAAAACAGGCTGTTCCGATTATATCAGGACAGCCTCTGTAATTTTAATTTATTTTGTTTGAATCAGCGTTAAAGACATTATTACTGCTCTCTGTATAGTAATCATTCGGTTCAAGGGTAGTAAAATCAGTGTCCTCAACTTCAGGAAGCCTTGCACCGCAACGTCCGCAGAACTGGAAACGGTCATTTACTTCAGCGTCGCACTTAGGACAAATCTTATAGCCTCTGATTCCGTTGAGTTCATATCTCATTCTCTTGATTCTTCTGCGTCTTGTATCGATGTCATCGCAGAGAACCTTAAAACTTGTGGGGTCGTCATTCGGATTCTTGTAATACTTCTTACCGATGTCAGCAAAAATCTCTACAATTCTTTCTTCCTCATAGAGAATCTTTCTTTTGAGGTTATTAGCCTCTGAAACACTTTTCGACTTTTCAGCAACTGCTCTCTGTGCGTCGTTGAATTTATCGATAATACCCATTTTCATCACTCCTAATGGAAATTTTACCATAAAATACTGTATATATAATTATACAGCATAAAAGTATAATTTGTCAAGCGTTTTCAAAGTTTTTTTAAAAAGCATATACTGATTTGTGCAATTGTCACATTTCAGCAATGTCATTTTCGGTAAGCTGAATAATACCTGCATTTGTCAGTGCATTGGAAGCCTTTGAGTTGTCGTCCACTCTGATTACGAACGAAACAGACCTTTCTGATGTTCCAAGAAAAGCATAAAGGTATTCAACGTTTACTCCCTCACTGCCGAGAACATCAAGAACACGGCTGAGCTGTCCTGCGGTATCGGGAATTGAAACCGTAACAACGTCGGTTATAATAACAGCATAACCTGAGTTTTTCAGAACGTCACAGGCTTTCTGTGTGTCGCTGACAACTATGCGGAGTATACCGAAATCCTTTGTGTCGGCAAGGCTCATAGCCCTTATATTTATACCTGCGTCCTTAAGACTTTTCACAGCCTCGTTAAGCTGATTTGGTTTGTTGTTGATAAAAACAGAAATCTGTCTTACATCTGCCATAAAAATGCCTCCTTTATATAATTTTATCAACCGCAGTCCCAGTTATAAAAAACGTCGCTGAAATCACGGTTTTTCAGTTTTTCGGAGCTGATAAAGAAATTACCTATTCCCCAATCGCCCCACATTACTTTATTGCTGTCGGAATCAAGCTGAAACAAAAGAAAATCATACTCTTTCTTTTGTTCGTCTTTTCTTGGTTCAAACTGGGTATAAAACGGATAACCGCCGACCTTATGACCTGCATTTACAGTCCAGTCTTCATCTTCTTCCGATTCATCGTCATCACCAAAATAATAAGCATCATAGTCAATAAAAGGGTTTTCAGACTTTTCAAAAGTCATACCACACTCACGGTCAACAGGGAATAAAAATTCATCATATTCATCTTCTATATCTGTCATTTTATTCCTGATTTCATCTTCTGTAACGGTTGTATCTATTTCGGGATAATATATAACCCTGAAACCGTCCTGATTAGTGCGATTTTCAAAGTCGCAACCGTACAGTTCAGTACCGGCAAGCCAGAACTGCAAAAGACCCTTTTCCGGAAATCCGTCAAGCTGAACGTCTGCACAATTTATCTGTGCAAGAAGTCTGAGCTGTCTTCCCCCGTTGTCCGTCGGGAAACTGCTGTCATGCGGAATATAGCCAAGTCCGCCTACTTTGCTTTCAAAAACAGACGGTTTTGTATCGGTCAGGGTGATTTTAACACATGGTTTCTTTAAATCAGCCACAGAAAACTCTCCTTACTGTTTTTCGTTGTACATTATAAGTACGGAAAAATCTTCCATATACTCATTAACGTGGGTCTGTGCATCATGGCACATACCCACAGCCGTACTGTACTTGATATCAATGACATCAACGGTAGCAAGAAAATCATTTAATTCGTCCTCAAAATTAATGATTCTTTCATATTTTTCCTGTGCCGGCTGGAAACTTGATGAGAATAATTTTACTTTCATGATAAATCTCCCTTAGTCGTGAAGTTTTCTCTTGTCGATAACACGGACAGCCTTTCCCTCACTTCTTGTAATGGACTTAGGTGAAACAAGATGTACTTTCGGACTTATACCAAGCATTGTCTTAATAGCTCCCGCAAGTTCTCTCTCCTTGTCCTGCATATCCTTTACTTTATCGGAAAGCTGTTCTGGATTCATTTCAACACTTATGTCAAGAGTGTCGGAATTGTTAACACGGTCAACTTCAATGAGATAGTTAGGTGAATATCCCTGCTCAATAAGAACTGTTTCAATCTGACTCGGGAACACATTAACACCCCTGATAATAAGCATATCGTCACTGCGTCCCATTGGTTTCGTCATCTTTATGAGAGTACGTCCGCATGAGCATTTCTTTCTTGAAAGTACACAAAGGTCACGGGTTCTGTATCTGAGAAGCGGAAAAGCCTCTTTTGTGATACTTGTGAATACAAGTTCACCAACTTCGCCGTCGGGTAAAACTTCGCCTGTTTCGGGATTGATAATTTCAGGAATAAAATTGTCCTCATTTATATGCATTCCTGTCTGTTCGGAACACTCAAACGATACACCCGGTCCGCTTGTTTCGGTAAGACCGTAAATATCATAAGCTTTTATGCCGAGGGACTTTTCGATAGAATGACGCATTTCCTCCGTCCAAGGTTCTGCACCGAAAATGCCAGCTTTAAGCTTTATATCATCGGGAGTAAAGCCCATATCGTGAAGTGTTTCACCTATGTATGCAGCGTAAGACGGTGTACAACAGAGAATTGTTGACCCTAAATCACGCATAAACTGAATCTGTCTCTCAGTGTTGCCCGACGACATCGGAAGAGTAAGACAGCCGACTTTATGTGAACCGCCGTTAAGTCCCGGACCACCTGTAAAGAGTCCATAACCATAGCAGACCTGACATACATCTTCATTAGTACCTCCAGCCGCTGTAATAGCTCTTGCACAGCAGTCCTCCCACAAATCAATATCATGCTGTGTGTAGAAAGCCACAACACGTCTGCCTGTTGTACCGCTTGTTGACTGTATTCTTACACATTCTGAAAGTGGCTTTGCAAGAAGTCCATAGGGATAAGCGTCACGCAAATCAGCTTTCGACAGAAACGGCAGTTTGTACAAATCATCAGTTGACTTGATATCTTCGGGTTTAACACCCTTTTCGTCCATAAGATTGCGGTAATACTCCACATTCTCATAAACGTGCTTTACCTGTGCCACAAGCCTTTCGTCCTGTAACTTCTTCATGTCCTCACGGGACATTGTTTCAATTTCTTCATTCCAATATCTTTCCATTGGTAAAAAAGACCTCCTTTTATTTTATCTGTTTGCTTAAATCATTCTGCAAATCAATTACAGTGTTTTCAAATTCTTCTTCAATGTTCTTTGATTTTATATATATATAAGTTCAGACTGACAATCAACACCTATGTCAAAAGGCATAATCATGCATTTCTGCCTAAAGCAAAAGCCTTTTTGTTGAGTTCAAGGAATTTAGGCGGTACACACTGTTCAAGTGCTTTAAGCCATATTTCCTCGGAAAAGTCCATTTTTGAAGAAAGTACTCCCATAAGTACAACATTTGAAGCCTTAGCCGTTCCTGCCTGTTCAGCAAGGCTGAGTGCGTCTACTGCCGTTACGTCTGCACCTGCTGACTTCAGCTTTTCGACAATTTCCGACGGATATTCAGCAGCACCCGTTATTACAGGCATGGGGTCTATCTGCTGTACTGATGTAATCAGGTGACCGCCTTTTTTGAGGTACGGCAGACATCTTGCCGCTTCAAGAAGTTCAAAAGATATAACAGAGTCTGCCTCTCCCTTTTCAACAATCGGTGAATAAACCTTTTCACCATACTTAACGTAAGTTACAACAGAACCGCCTCTCTGTGACATTCCGTGTACTTCACTTACCTTTACATCATACCCCTGTGAAAGAAGTACGTTTCCTATAATTCTTGATGCAAGAAGCGAACCCTGTCCGCCCACACCTACTATCATAATTGATTTAGTTTCCATATTAAAATCTCCTGTCTTTAAAGAATCCATTTCCGCAGAATCGTCCTTATATTTATAATTTTTCCTTTTCCGCTCTGTAATGAGCCTTTCCATCATTTTATTTTCTTCATAGTCCGTCTTTAAGTAATTCAAAGCCCTTTCCATAACTCTTTTATCGTCATATTCTTTCTGAATATCTGACAATTTATTCAAACTCACATAATCTTTTAAACGTGGTCTGTATCCTTTTCCGAGACTTGCACAAAAATAACCGATATAACCGAATAATATCCTGATATGAGCAAAGATAATTTTATGATACGGCTTTTTCATTCCGACTCTCTTTCACTTTCCTTGTTATGAATCTTCCTCATCTTCTGCTTTGTATATAATGTCAATTTCACCGTCCACAAAGCCTATTCCTATACCCTTTGAATTAAACAGAATATCTTTATGTTTGCCGTTTTCAAGATAATCGCAGACTATCTCCGTTATGAATTTCAGAAATGCCTGCCAGCCTTTGTCATCTTCGTCAGCAGCACTTACACAGAATATATCTTCTTCAGACGACCATACCTCATAGCAAGCCCAGTCACCGTCGTCAGCGTCGAACCTGTCCGACGCTATTATCTGTACACCATAAACATACTCACCCTCCGACTCCTCATAAAGATTGAAATTAAAAGCCTGAGCATTTTCAGGTATATCGTTGTTTTCAAGTAAATTGTCAAGCCAGTTTGCAAACTCGCTGTATATTTCAGAATGATTTGATGTCATTATTCTATTCCTCCGTTACGAAAAAATCTATGATTGTATGGTATGTATGATATGTACCTAATATAAAACCTTTATATTTATATTTTTCTACACAAAAGGAATTTATAACAGCCTTTTATCATACATTACCATACATACTTAAATCAACCAATAGCGTTAAATTTGCACTGTTCCTGACAGATACCGCAACCAACGCATTGTGTATGGTCAATAACGGCTTTTTTGTCCTTTATTGAGATTGCAGGACAGCCGAGTTTCATACAAGCCTTACAACCTACACACTTGTCGTTATCAACCACAAACGGCGGATTGTGTTTCACATATTTCAACAACGCACACGGACGACGTGATATAATCACAGACGCTTCGTCTGCGGAAAGTTCTTCCTTTATTGCCTTTTCTGTTTCTGCAAGCTTATACGGGTCAACAACACGTACTCTCTTTATTCCGATAGCCTTACAGAGTTCCTCAAGATTAACGGCGGCAGCAGGGTCACCCTTTAAGTTTTTGCCTGTTGTCGGATTCTGCTGATGACCTGTCATTCCCGTGATTGAGTTATCAAGGATAATGACAGTTGAATTTGAATTATTGTAAGCTATATTAACAAGACCTGTCATTCCGCTGTGCATGAAAGTAGAGTCGCCTATTACTGCAACGCTCTTGTGTTCAGCCTCTGCACCACGTGCCTTATTGAAACCGTGCAGTGCAGAAATAGAAGCACCCATACAGATTGTAGTGTCCATAGCATTAAGCGGAGCAGCTGCACCGAGTGTATAACAGCCAATATCACCTGAAACAGTAACGCCAAGTTTTTTCAGACAATAGAAAAGTCCTCTGTGCGGACAACCTGCACACATTACAGGAGGTCTTACAGGAATATTCTCGTCAAGCGAAACGGACTCCTTCTTTTCGCCAAGCAGTTTTTCAGCAATTACAGATTGTGTAATTTCTCCTATGTAACCGAAAATTTCTTTTCCCTGAACATTGTTTACACCAATATTACGACAATGCTGTTCAATAATGCCGTCGAGTTCTTCTATAACGTAAATTTTATCATATTTTGAGGCAAAGTCCTGAATAAGCTTTACAGGGAGAGGATTTACAATGCCAAGCTTCAGAACAGATGCCTTTTCGCCAAGTGCCTCTTTTGTGTACTGATAAGCCGCACCGTTTGTAATTACGCCAAATTCAGCCTTTTCGGAAATTTCAGCACGGTTAAGCGGTGAGGTTTCAGCATATTCAGTAAGTTTTTCTGTACGCTCCTCAACAAAAACGTGTCTGCCCTTTGCATAAGCAGGCATCATGACATATTTCTGAGGTGTTTTAATATATTCTTTAAGTTCAAGTTCCTGACGGTCTCTCGTACATACAATACTCTGAGAATGTGCCACACGTGTTGACATTCTCACAATAACAGGAGTATCAAAATTTTCGGAAATTTCAAAAGCCAGTTTTACAAAGTCCTTACATTCAGATGAGTCGGACGGTTCAAGCATGGGTACTTTTGAAGCTATGGCATGATGTCTGCTGTCCTGCTCATTCTGTGACGAGTGCATACCCTGGTCGTCGGCAACGGCAATTACAAGACCTGCATTCACCCCGCTATAAGAAGCCGTATACAATGGGTCTGCCGCAACATTCAGACCAACGTGTTTCATACCGCAAAAACTTCTTGCACCTGCTATTGAAGCACCAAGTGCAACCTCTAAAGCCACTTTTTCATTTGGCGACCATTCAGCGTAAACTTCGCCATATTTAGCGACTTCCTCTGTGATTTCGGTTGACGGCGTACCCGGATAACTTGATACTACCTTACAACCTGCCTCATAAAGTCCTCTCGCAAAAGCTTCATTTCCAAGCATTAATTTTTTCATTTTTATTTTCCTTTCACAGTTAATTCATTTATCAATTTTCCAAGTTCTTCAGCACTCAGAGATTTTTCTTCTTTGTCACAGGAAACATACAGTCTGCTATGTTTCCATTCCTTGAAATCAATATCTTCATAGTCATATTCAGGGTCTAAAATATCACGCAGACTTATCAGGTGCGGATTAAAATCAAGCGGGTTGGAAAAATCTCCTACCATTACGTCATAAGCCATTCCAAGATAAGTGCCGTCGTATGCAATCAGATTGGACTCCCTGTCATAGTAAGCATTATATATTAAAAAAGATTCTCCGCACATACGGTCATCATTATGCTTATAACCGTCGGGAATGTAGTTGTATACTTCCATAGTGTCAATGTCAAGATAGCTGATTCCGTACATATCAACGTGAAACGGATAATATCTGTGTCCATTTTTGTGATGGATAATATCTTTAAGCCCATAAGCGTAACTGTTAAAACAGTAATATTCATATACTTTCTTACCAGCATTTATTAGGACTACTTTCTTAGCGACTGCTCTAGTAACACTGAACTGTTTGTCTTTCTGCTCAACATCACTGTAAATGGTATATTCACCCCAAAAACCGTCCGACAGTTCCCATATTCCTGTCCGATAAAAAAATTTATCGTCTATTACATAACGTTTACTTTCAATAAATTTCTTATGTTTTTCACTTCCGTAAACGTTTTTATATGAAAACTCATTCATAAAGTTTTTCCTTTTTCGGTCAGTTCATTTATCATAAGTCTGATTTCTTCAGCACTCAAAGATTTTTCTTCTTTGTCACAAGAAATATACAGCCTGTTGTTATTCCAATCCTTAAAGTCAATATCGTCATACAAATCATATTCAGGGTCTAAAATTTCACGCATACTTATCAGGTGCGGATTAAAGTCAAGCGGATTTGAAAAATCACCAACCATTACTTCATAAGGAGAAGCCCAGTAACAACCGCCGTATGCAATAAGATTTGATTCAGCATCATAATGAACATCAGTTATTATAAAGGACTCTCCACACATATATTCTTTATTATGTTCATAGCCTTCGGGAATATAGTTGTATACTTCCAAAGTATCAACATCAAGAAAACTGATTCCGTACAAGTCAACAGCAAATGCATAATATCTGTGACCATTTTTATGGTGGATAATTTCTTTAAACATATGAAAACGTTGTTTGTCAAAACAAAAGTATTCATATATTGTCCTGTCGGCATTTTTCAGAATTGCTTTCTTTGCAAAAGCCGTTGTAGCAAAATAATTCTCTCTTTGTTCTCCGTCCCTGTAAATAAAACATTCAACGGAAAAGCCGTCCGACAACTCATAGCTTTTAGTTTCAGAAAGAAATTTATCATCTATTACATAACGCTTACTTTCAATAAATTTCTTATGTTTTTCACTGTTGTAAACGTTCTTATATGAAAATCTGTTCATAACTGCCTCCCATAGTTTTCGGCAAGCCACCTTGCAACACCGTCATTTTCGTTTGATAACGTTACAAAATCCGCCGATTTTTTCAATTCATTTACGGCATTTCCGACGGCAATTTTTAAGTCCGATTCCTCAAACATTGTAAGGTCATTGAAATTGTCCCCGAAACACACAATTTCGTCAAAACCGTATTCATTCCGCAGATACTTTATACCGTTGGCTTTTGACGCACTTTCCGAAAAAATTTCAAGATAATACTTCCCCGTGTAAGTGTCCCGATAGAAAGCATGGTTTATGCCCTTTATTTTTTCGATACCGTTCCTGACAGGTAAAAGCCTTTCATATTCTCCGGTAACGGTAAAATAAACCGTTTCTTCGTTGGCATGGTCTGCGAGGCCTGCACACTGTACAAACGGCTTATTATAGTTATTTCTGCGTACTTCCGCAAAACTGTTCATTACCTGCGAATTTATTTCCGTAAAGTAGGCTGTAAGTACATCATTGTGTATCTTATACATAAAGCACTTTAAATCATGCTCCCTGAAAACGCTGATTATTTCAGACGATATTTCAGGACTTATATATTCATTTTTTATGTATTTGTCATTCAGCGGATTATATATACTTACACCGTTCATAAGTATGTACGGAATTTTTATATTCAAAGCTGAAGTAATAGGTTTTGCCGAATATACAGACCTTGCTGTAGCGAATGTAAAACACATACCCTTTTCAACAAGTCCGTTTACAGCCTTAACTGTAAAATCGGAAAGCTTTGCACCATTATTCAGTAGAGTGCCGTCAAGGTCTGAAATATAAAGACGTTCAATAATATTTTTCACCTCCGCATAGCAGTGATGATATTATAACATATTTTTTAAAAAAAGTGAAGATTATATTTATTACGCCAAAAATTTTTGTTACTTTTCACAAAAAATTATATACAGTAATGTCGGTTATGACCAATTAAAAAGAACGGTACTGAAAACAATACCGTTCCTGAAAAATTATTCCTTTTCCTCCAAATCCTCAACATATTCTAAAATATCCGCTGGCTGACATTTAAGTTCACGGCATATGGCGTTAAGTGTAGAGAATCTTATGGCATTGACTTTGCCCGTTTTAAGTTTTGAAAGATTCACATTGCTTACTCCTACACGTTCACTAAGTTCATTGAGGGTGATTTTCCTGTCTGCCATAATTCTGTCAAGTCTTGAAATTATTGCCATAATATGCACCTCATATTGTATCGTCGGATTCCTGCTGTAACTTAGCACCGTAACTGAAAATATTAATCATTGCAAGAACAAGCATAATCATAAGAATCATCGTAACATTCGAAATTCCCGTAAGTCCTATCTGTATTATTCCGAAAGGTATAAAAGCAAAACCTAATTTCTTCATGTCTGCAAGTACTTTTTCTTCAAAAGGAGATTCACACGTTTCAAGGGTTTTGGAAAGCCTTACAGTAAAAATAAACACAATATACAAACCTGTACAAAACAATACACCTGCAAAACTTAATAAAATTCCGATAAGCTTGAAATGTCTGCCATCAACATTTACTGCCACAGCATCAATATTAACGGCATGATTGTTTCCCTCAACCTTTTCTGTAGTGTTGACTTTAAATTCAGCACCCATGAATTTAAAGTATCCATTGTCATTGTCATCAAAGGAAAACATCTTTGATTTTTCCTCGTCCAATACGATAGTTCCTGATGCTGTACCGTTAAAGCTTTTTACTGAATCGGCAGGAATGAACATCATAATAACTCCGGCAACCAAACAGGCTATTGCACCGATAAGAGTGACAACCTGTGCAATTTTTGCAACAATGCGGCTTACCTTGCCGACAGAATGTATCTTTTCTATAATTTCGTTTTTCATAATAAAACCTCCGTAAAAATTGTTTTTGATTTGTTCTCAGCTGATGTTTATATTATAACAGAGAGTTTTACGTTTGTCAATATAAATTTATCGTTTATCATTAAATTTATACAATTGAACAAAAACAAGGCACTGAAAACCATTTCAGTTCATGCATAATTAACGATAAAAATTTATCGTTTATCATTAATTCAAAATATAAAACCAAAAATCTTTTTTTCAGCAGAATTATTTAATTTGCAATAAAAAAACAAATATATTTCGTTGATTAATAGTATTGAAATCAATGGAAAATAATGATATAATGGTATGTATAAAGAAAACGGAAAGGACGCAATGTCATGAAAAAAAGAATAACAGCCCTTTTCTCCGCATCTTTGATTGCATTATCACTTACAGGTTGCGGAAATAAAAAAGATAAATCAGACGATTATATTCAGTCTACTTTCAACACCAAAGCACGTACAGAAAATCAGGAAAGTGAAGGAGAATCTTCAGAAGAAATAACAGAAGAACCTACAACACTTCATGTAAGCCCGATTGAAACAATTTCGGCAGAAGTCGGAACACAAATTCAGATTGACAAGACAATAGAAAAAACCGACGGAAAAAATACACTGAAGCTTTCCCTTGCGGATTTCGGTATTGAGGACGGCGACGTTATTTCATCATTTACCTTTGTAATCTATTCCTCAGACGGTCTTGATATAGGACAGTTCAAAGGCGGCTGCGGTATTTCGGTAACGGAAGATTATCCGTCAGAAGATGAGGGGTGGTATCAGTCCCCTGATTTCACTGCCTCCACTCAAGGAACTTACGGCGAAATAAAATGGGACGTTCCGTCAGATGTAAGCAAATGCGTATCAGCAAGCGGTGAAGTTCTTTTCGGTTACTGGTGGGGCAATGCTTCAGGTATCAAAATAGAAAATGTAACCTGCACTTATACACGTACAAAAGATTTATCCGTTGACGGAACAGTTACGCAGGAAATCGGACAAAGCGTCGGATATAATGACGCAGACAACATAATCAAAGTGAAAACAGCTGATTTCATGCCGGAAAACACCATTCCGCAGGCTGTAACTTTTAATATAAGCTCGTCGGGCGGATTCGGAAAATTCACAGGTGCTTTCGGATATGAATCGTCAGCAGGTTCTTATCAGTCGCCCGATACGTCTGTTTTTACGGACAACTCGTCTCTTTCGCTTACGTGGTTCGTACCGCAGAAAGCAAAAAATCTTATTTCGGAAGATGGTGAAATTATGTTTGGATACTGGTGGAGTGAACAGCCTTCGGTAACGCTTGACTCAATAGAAGTAAAATACAGTCTTGGCAACGGCGTTTCTCCTGCTCCTGAAAAAAATTCAGAACTTGACAAGGACGACCCCGTGCCGTCCGACGAACCTGCTGAAAGTACAGAAAAATTCCGCAGTCCGTCAGAAATTACAGAAGCTATAAATGTAGGCTGGTGTCTCGGAAACACGTTTGACAGCTACAACACAAACAAAACAGGTCTTTCAACCGAAACTTCATGGGGTAATCTCAAAACTACAGAGGAAATGATTAAGGACGTTAAGATTGCAGGATTCAATGCAATACGTATTCCTGTAACGTGGGGCGAACATATGGACGGAAACGTAATTCAGACAGAATGGCTTGACCGTGTACAAGAAGTAGTTGACTATGCATACAACAATGATATGTTTGTTATCCTTAATATGCACCATGATGACTATATATGGTTCAATCCCACTGACGAAGAATATCAGAACGACAGTCAGAAACTATGTGCTATATGGGAACAGATTGCAGAACGTTTCAAAGATTATGGCGACAGGCTTCTTTTTGAGGGTATGAACGAACCGCGAACAATTGAAAGTGAAAAGGAATGGGTCGGCGGTACTCCCGAAGAAAGAGCTATCATAAACAAGTATGAACAGGATTTTATAAATACAGTCCGTGCTTCAGGCGGAAACAATTCGGAAAGAACTCTCATTATAACATCATATGCCGCATCTGCCGAAACAGTTGCAATTGATGACATAACAATTCCCGACGACAAGAATATTATTGTTTCTGTTCACTATTATGCACCGTGGAAATTCTCCGAGGGCATTGACAGTACATTCACCGATGAGGGAAAAACCGAACTTGATAACAAATTTGCAGAAATCAAACAGAAATTTATTGACAAGGGAATACCTGTTATTATCGGAGAATTTGGCTGTGTGAACGCTACAGACATAGCAACAAGAGCAGAATATTATCAGTATTATATATCCTCCGCAAAGGCAAACGGCATAAAGTGCTTTGTATGGGACAACGGCAAATCATCGGGAGAATCAAGTTTCGGAATATTCAACCGTGGTAATCTTTCATGGAATGAGGACATTCTAAACGGAATAGTTGCAGGAGCAAACGAATAAATATACCTTAGTTTTGTCTTTATTCAGAACGGGAACACACAGTGACCTTGATTTCTGACAGTATCAGAAAATAAAATAAAAAAATACCGTCTTTTCAGGCGGTATTTTTATTATTTACAAATCATAGTAAACTACTGCAATAACCGTAATATTATCATTGCAGTTATTTTCAAGAGCCTTTTTGACAAGAAGTTCAAGACGTTTCGGCAGACTTTTAGGCATTTCAAGTATTTCTTCCATATCAAGTGCGGAAACATAATCGGAAAGTCCGTCCGTACAAAGCAGAAGTATATCACCGTACTGCATACCGCCGTCTATGGAAATGAGGTCTATTTTAGGAACAGCAGTGAGACTTCCGAAAACGGGAAAGATGATATTCCGACGTGCGTGGGTTTTCCGCTGTTCCAAAGTTATAGTACCTTCTTCATAAAGAAGCTGTACTAATGACTGGTCACGGGAAATCTGTCTTATTCTTCCGCCCCTGAATCTGTAAAGCCTTGAATCGCCGACATTAAAAGCTGTTATATTACTGTTGTCGTCAAACATAAGTCCACAAAGCGTTGCCTGCATATTGTGCATATCGGGATTTTGTATACTATACTCGGTAAGTCTGCGGTGAATTTCCATAAAGGAATCACCCACATCTGAACTTCGGGAAAAATCCATATCACTAACATATTCAAGACACATTCTTGATGCAAATTCTCCCGAGTTTTCTCCTGAAACACCGTCTGATACCGCAACTATGAATGAACTGTCAAGCTCCTGTTTGAACGCTCCGTTATCAACAACGTTCCTGCCTATCAGAAAAGCGTCCTCATTATGAGGCATTACACCCTTATCGGTAATTCCACAGCAGTAATACATAAAAATCACCCTTGTCCGAAATAAATAACATTATATTCCGTAAAACCTGATTCCGTTTTCACAGGTTATATCAAGAATTTCCTGAACGGACACTCCCTTTATTTCAGCAGCTTTTTCCGCAGTAAACGCAATCATGGAACTGTCACAACGTTTTCCCCTGAAAGGAACAGGTGCCATATACGGACAATCAGTCTCAAGAAGAAGCCTCTCAAGCGGTACTGCTTCAATTGCACGGAGTGCCTTTTTTGCATTTTTGAACGTAAGTACTCCCGTAAATCCTATATACATACCAATCTTTATTATTTCAACCGCTGTTTCCGCAGAACCGCTGAAACAGTGTACGACACCCTGCGGACGATATTTTTTCAGAATATTCAGGGTATCTTCAGAAGCGTCACGGCTATGGACTATAACAGGTAGTTCCAGTTCTTTTGAAAGTTCAATCTGTTTTTCAAATACCTCAATCTGCTTTTCACGGTCAAAACCGTCATAATGATAATCAAGACCTATTTCACCTATTGCTTTAAGTTTTTTATTTGCCGAAACAGCGTCCTTTATTATATCAATATAATTTTCAGGCAGGTCATCTATATTTTCGGGGTGGAAACCTGCCGAAGTATATATATAGTCATATTTTTCTGAAAGCAGGGTATTTTCACGTATATCTTCTGTACAGGTTGAAGCAAGCATGATATACTTAACACCCTTTTCCTGCATTGAATCAAGCAATTCAAAACGGTCGGCATCAAAAGCACTGTCAGTATAATGTGAATGTGTATCAAAAATATTTTTATACATATTTAAAATCAGTCCCCAAAATATGTTGTTCTTACATCGTCAATGAACGACTCCGAAGGTATAAAATCTTCATTTGAAGTTTCTCCGTCCATTACAAGAAAATTAGCGATTGAAGTACCGTTTTCAAACATATTTCTTATAGCGTACTGTCTGTTTTTATAGTCAACAGATGTTACGTCGGTAGTCACCATATTTATCAGGGAATCAAAACTTGTCTTGAAATTATCGGCGATACGCTTTCCGTCTGCCTGATTTACCATAGACGAAAGTATTGAACTTGCTGTATATGCACGCTGTACTTCCCTTCCGTTAAACATAGGGTACGTTACAAGGGTTTCAATCTGACGGCTGTTGAGATATTCTTCTCCGCCCTCCTTTTTGAATCCTGCAATATCAGGCTCGACGAAGTATGTAACACCGCCGAGAATATCGCATGCTTTTCTGAATGATTCGGAATCAAACTTCATATACCTGTCAACTTCTATTCCGAAACACTGATTTACAAAATTAACGGCTGCCTGCGGTCCTCCTCTGTCATATGAGTTTTTGATATGTTCCTGCTGTCCGTCAATTATAGAAATTGTATTTGTCGGAATACCGATAAACAGCAGTCTTTTTTCCTTTGGTTTGGAACGCATGAGAACGAATGTGGAAGAACACTTCTGTTCAGGTTCGTCAAGAATCAGAAGCATTGTATGATTATCCTCCTCAGTAACTATTGCCGCCGCACGTGGAGTAGGTTCTTCAAGAGGTGCATCTTTATTGAATCCGAAATAATTATATATTCCGAAAGCTCCTCCTCCTACAATAAGCAGACCGAAAAAAATTGTGAGAAGAAACGGCACAGCAATTCTTCCGCTTTTTTTGTTTGCCATAAAAACAGCTCCTTTCATGTAAATAAATTTTGATATAAAGACAGGAACTGCATAAAAAATAAATATGATTTTTCAACGATTCAGAAAATTTACGGGTTGAAAAAAATTTATTTCTCTTGCAAAATCCTGCAATTGTGATATAATATTATTGCGGAACATCAAAAACGTTTTTAATGAACGCTATTTCCTGACCGATGGAACGTATATCGGTTCCTGACTTGTCTATAACATCAAATATATCTTTCATACCGAAACTGTATATTTTCCGTCCGTTGCGGTATGCATAGTTTATTGTCTGCGAAGTACCTGAAAACATTGATTTATTATCATAAAAAGCTATTACTGCCGACGACTTGTCAACCATACAGTAATTACGGTCACGGTAAAGATTCGGAGAATAGTTTTCAGAGATATGCTTTCCGTATATTATATCAGGATTTTCGTTCACTGTAACAAGATAATCGGAACTTTTTTCTATCTCCGCAAGAATTTTCTTGTCATAAGAGGAAAAAAACTCTGCGTGTTTCAGAAAAGGCATCATAGATATAAGCTTTATACTGCTGTTTCGTTTTTTCTTTTCAATAATATATTCGGCAGCCCATAAGTCCGTACCGCCCGCCAGTCCGCTTATGAAAATTTCATATCCACACTCAACAGCCATATCTATATATCTGTACAGCATAAGCTTTACTGCGGAATATGTAACAGGACTGTATGCAATATCATTCATATACGGAATAATTTTATTTTTACGGTGTCCGGATATGCATAAAGTTTTGTTTATATCCGGATTAATCATTGAAACAGGGAACACTGTTTCTCCGGAAATGAGTGATTCAAACAAAGATGTCCCTCCAGTGAGTGTATATCAATATTTCAGATTATAACACATATTATTATATATTTCAAGACGTTTTCAAGTATATAATAAAATTTTAGTTAACTTTGTACAAAAAAGACAGAAAGGAAATGATGAAAATGAAACCATATTTAAAAAGAGCATGGGCGGAAGTTTCTCTCGGCAAACTCAAAAACAATGTAGGCATAATAAAAAGCCTCAATTCACCTGACACAAAAATCATGGCTGTGGTAAAGGCAGATGCTTATGGTCACGGTGAAGAACCGATTTGCAGGTGCCTTGCCGAAGAGTGCGGAATTGAATACTTTGCCGTTTCAAATCTTGACGAAGCAATTACCGTAAGAAGATTCTGTCCCGATGCAGAAATACTGATTCTCGGCTATACTCCGCCTGAATACGCCCACGAAATCGTACAGTACAACATAATTCAGGGAATTGTATCAACTGAATACGCTGAAATGCTTGTCAGAAACATTTCAGAACCTTTGAGGTGTCACATAAAGATTGATACGGGAATGGGAAGAATAGGTCTCAAACACGACACACCTGAAGCCTGTGCGGAAGAAATAAAAAATATGCTTGAAATCAATAATCTGTTCGTTGAAGGCATATACACGCACTTTGCAGTTGCAGACAGCGACACACCCGACAATGTGGCTTATACAGACAGACAGGAAAAATTTATCTGTGATACATATGACATACTCAAAAATCACGGTATAAATCTCCCACACGTCCATTTTATGAACAGTGCGGCTACCTGTTACAGAAATAATCCGAAAAGCACACTCTCACGTGCAGGGATTATTCTCTATGGTCTGCACCCTGATATAAGTCTTGATATTCCCGAGGGTCTTGAACCTGTAATGTCTGTAAAAGCCGTTGTATCTCACGTGAAAACCGTTGACAAGGGCGACTGCATAAGCTACGGACGTACTTTCATAGCCGACCATGAAATGAAAATAGCTACTGTTACAGTTGGATATGCCGACGGCTATTCACGGCTTCTTTCGTCAAAAGGTGAGATTCTTGTACACGGAAAACGCTGTAAAATCGTCGGCAGAGTCTGCATGGACCAGCTTATGATTGATGTTTCGGAAATTGAGGTAAAATCGGGAGATATTGTAACGCTTATAGGCAAAGACGGTGACGACTGCATAACCGCTGACGAACTCGCTTCACTATACGGTACTATAGGATATGAAGTTGTATGCGGAATATCCAAAAGAGTTCCGAGAATATACATCGACTGAACAAAACGGAGGTAATGAAAATGAAAAAAGCTATGACAATTTCTTATGAAGTCGGTAACAACCTTTATATAAATCTCACAAACAAATGCCCGTGTGCCTGTACGTTCTGCATAAGAAACTCGGCTGACGGTGCATACGGTTCTGACCCTCTATGGCTTGAACATGACCCCGATATTTCGGAAATCATGACAGACCTTGATAAACGTGACCTCACAAAATATAACGAAATTGTTTTCTGCGGTTACGGTGAGCCGACCTGTCGTCTTGATACCGTTCTAGAAGTTGCACACGAACTGAAAGCACGTCCGGAATGTCCTTTACTGAGAATCAACACAAACGGTCTTTCAGACTTGGTCAACGGAAAGTCCACTGCGGAATCTCTCTGTGAAGTAATGGACATTATTTCGGTAAGTCTAAATGCAGGTACAAGGGACGAATATATGAAAGTAACACGTCCGAAATATCCCGAAGCTTTTGAAGCTATGCAGAAATTCACGGCTGATTGTGTAAAGACGGGAAATGCGGAAGTTATTATGTCTGTAGTTGATGTTATACCGCAGGAACAGATTGAAGCATCAAGGAAAATAGCTGAAAAACTCGGTGCAAAACTCCGTGTACGTTCATACGAATCATAACAATATATGCAAAATGCACTGTTTTTCCCGTGTTATTTGTGCAGAATTTTTTCAGAATACTATGGAAAAATTATCAGAAGTATGATATAATATGTTGTTGACAGAGATTTTTTGTCAGGCAACGGTAATAAAAGGAGTTATACTTATGGAGAAAAAAGGAAAAGTCATTATTGCTGTTGCAATTACCGCAACAGCTCTGGCTGTCGGCACGGCGGCTGCAACTGTTGTAATATGCAGACGCATCTATGAAAAACACTATTTCACAGTGAGCGATTAATATTAATTTACAAGAAAGCTGGTTTATAAAATGGAAATCAAATTCACAAAAGCAGAAACCCTAAAGGCTAAACCTGCTCCTGACGCAAAGCTTGGTTTTGGTCATATCTTCACAGACTATATGCTTATCATGCCTTACGACGAGGGACAGGGCTGGCATGACCCCGAAATCAAACCATACGGCACCATTGAGCTTTATCCTGCCGCTATGTGTCTCCACTATGGTCAGACAGTTTTTGAAGGTCTTAAAGCCTACAGAACAGCAGACAACAAGGTTCAGCTTTTCCGTCCCGAAGAAAATTTCAAGAGACTCAACAAATCAAATGAAAGACTCGTTATTCCTGAACTCCCCGAGGAACTCGGTATGCAGTGCCTTATGAAACTCCTCGAAATCGAAAAAGACTGGGTTCCCTCTAAGGACGGCGAATCACTCTATATCAGACCGTTTATATTTGCCGTTGACCCGTTCTTAGGCGTAAAACCCGGAGCTCAGTACTACTTCATGATTATTCTTTCACCATCAGGTGCTTACTATGAAAGCGGTCTCAATCCTGTTAATATCTATGTTGAAAATAAATATGTACGTGCTGTAAGAGGCGGTATGGGTTACGCAAAGACAGGCGGTAACTATGCAGCGTCACTTATCGGTCAGGACGAAGCCCACAAACAGAACTATTCTCAAGTTCTCTGGCTCGACGGCGTTGAACAGAAGTACATAGAAGAAGTAGGTGCAATGAATATTTTCTTTGTAATTGACGGCAAAGTTGTTACTCCTATGTTACAGGGAAGTATTCTCCCCGGTATCACAAGAAAATCTGCTATAGAAGTATGTAAGTCAAAGGGTATTGAAGTTGAGGAAAGAAGAATCACTATTCAGGAAATTGCCGACGCATATGACGCAGGAAAGCTTGACGAAGTTTTCGGAACAGGCACGGCTGCTGTTATTTCACCTGTAGGTCATCTTAAATGGGGCGATAAGGTTATGGAAATCAATGACAACAAGATAGGAAACATCTCACAGATGCTCTATGATACAATGACAGGTATTCAGTGGGGCAGGATTGAAGATACTTTCGGCTGGACTGTTGAAGTAAAATAACATCATATAAAAGACGTACTTTCAGGGTACGTCTTTTTGTTTCAGTAAGCCGAAGGAAACATTTTCTTAAAAAATCTCAGGTATATATTGACTTATTATCATAAAAATAGTATAATTGTAAGTGTATGGCAATACTATATTAATTTATATATTATTTTGGAGGTTTTTTAAAATGAGCAGAGTTTATAACTTCAGTGCAGGCCCTGCTGTACTCCCCGAGGAAGTACTTCAGGAAGCAGCAGACGAAATGCTTGATTACAAGGGAACAGGTATGTCCGTTATGGAAATGTCACACCGTTCAAAAGCATATGATACTATCATCAAGGAAGCTGAGCAGGATTTACGTGACCTTATGAATATCCCTGATAACTACAAGGTTATCTTCTTACAGGGCGGTGCTTCACTTCTTTTTGCAGGCGTTCCGATGAACCTCATGAAAAACGGCAAAGCTGCATATATTATCACAGGTCAGTGGGCAAAAAAAGCTTATCAGGAAGCTCAAAAGTACGGTGAAGCTGTTGCAGTTGCTTCTTCTGCTGACAAAACTTTCTCTTATATCCCCGACTGTTCTGACCTTGACATTCCCGAAGATGCAGACTATGTTTATATCTGTGAGAATAACACAATCTACGGTACAAAGTTCAAGACACTCCCCAACACAAAGGGCAAGGAACTTGTTGCAGACGTTTCTTCATGCTTCCTTTCAGAACCCGTTGACGTAACAAAGTACGGCGTTATCTATGGCGGTGTACAGAAAAATGTAGGTCCTTCAGGTGTTCAGATTGTAATTGTACGTGAAGACCTTATTGCTGAAGGTCCTGCACTCAAGTGTACTCCTACAATGATGGACTGGAAAATTCAGGCTGACAACGATTCACTTTATAATACTCCTCCCTGCTATGGTATCTATGTATGTGGCAAGGTATTCAAGTGGATTAAGAAAATGGGCGGTCTCGAAGCTATGAAGGCTCACAACGAAAAGAAAGCCAAGATTCTTTACGATTTCCTCGACGAAAGCAAACTCTTCAAAGGTACTGTTGCTCCCGAAGACCGTTCACTTATGAACGTACCGTTTGTTACAGGAAACGAAGAACTTGATAAGAAATTCGTTGCAGAAGCCAAGGCAGCAGGTTTTGAAAACCTTAAAGGTCACAGAACTGTAGGCGGTATGAGAGCTTCTATCTACAACGCTATGCCTGTTGAGGGTGTTGAAAAACTTGTTGAGTTCATGAAGAAGTTTGAAGCAGAAAACGCCTGATTATGCTGTTGATATTTATTGTTCTCCTCGTTGGTTGTGTATTTATGGCTTACGGCATATGGGAGAATAAAACAAAATATTCTAACAGACAGTTTTCAACCGGCAGAGTTATTGAACATCAGTTCCCGAAGAGTATAGGGTATATGATTATTCTTAACCGTGTTTTTGGCATGGTTACCCCTGTCGTTGAATTTAAAAACAAAAAAAGCAATGTCATAACAGCACCGGTTAATTCAAGCATACCGAAAATATCTTTAAAAGATAACCCTGAATTTGATATAGGCGGAGAACTTACTGTTTCATTTTTCGGTGACAATCCCAAGGAATGCTATCTTGAAAATCATCATATGAAACAGACTGTTATTAAAACAAGTATCAGCCTTTTCGGTGGAATTATACTGATTCTGTTTGCTGTTATTATGACAGTATTTTATATCTCAGTTTAAGAAAGAGGTTATTACAATGTACAATATCCAGACACTGAATAAAATTTCCGCAATCGGTACGGATATTTTTGACAAGAGCAAATATGCCGTTTCCGATTCTCCCGAAAATCCTGACGCTATTATGGTAAGAAGTGCCAAAATGCACGATATGCAGTTTGGTGAAAATCTTCTTGCAATAGCAAGAGCAGGTGCAGGCGTTAACAATATTCCAGTTGAACGCTGTGCAGAAGAAGGCATCTGTGTATTCAATACTCCCGGTGCTAACTCAAACGCTGTTAAGGAACTTGCTATCTGTGCTTTGCTTCTTGCTTCAAGAAAAATCACAGAAGCTGCTGCATGGGCTGCTTCACTCAAAGGCACACCCGACGCTCCGAAAACAGTAGAAGGCGGTAAATCAAAGTTTGCAGGTCCTGAAATTCTCGGAAAGACTCTCGGCATTATCGGTCTCGGTGCTATCGGCGGTAAAATCGCAAACACCGCTGTTGCTCTTGGTATGAACGTTATCGGTTATGACCCGTATCTTTCAGTAAACGCTGCTGTTCAGCTTGATTCTTCCGTAAAGGTTGTAACAGATATTAACGACATCTACAAAAACAGCGACTATATAACAATTCATATGCCTTACACTCCTCAGACAAAAAATACTATTGATGCTGAACAGATTGCCATGATGAAAGACGGCGTGCGTCTTATCAACCTCGCAAGAGGCGAACTCATCAACAGTGAAGCAGTTGTAAAGGCTATTGCAGACGGCAAGGTTGCAAAATATGTTACCGACTTCGCTGACGACGTTGTTTTAGGCGTTGAAAATATTATCGTTCTTCCTCATCTTGGTGCTTCTACTCCTGAAAGTGAAGATAACTGTGCTGTTATGGCTGCAAACGAACTTATCGACTATATCGAAAACGGTAATATCAGAAACAGTGTAAATCTTCCTAACGCTTCCATGAACGCAACAGGCACTAAGGTTTGTGTGATTCACAAGAATGTACCGTCACTTATTTCTGCTATCACAAAGGCTGTCGGCGACGAGGGTCTTAATATCGAAAACATGGTAAATGCAAGCAAAAAGGATTTTGCTTACACCATGATGGACGTTATAGGTGATGTTACAGATGCCGTTGCAAATGACATCAAGGCTATTGACGGCATTATCAGAGTAAGAGTTATCAAGTAAAATCAATATAACAAAAAAGTCCGGTTTATCATAACCGGATTTTTTTATTATAAAAAGAAATGTCGGGATATATAATATCCCGACAATCTTTTCACTGAAAATCATTCCCTATTTCACGAGCTGACGCTTACTGACCCCCGTAAAAAACACCGGATTTTATTTTTATCTAACTGCTCTGCCGTAACAGAAACAGCAATCCGACGTTAACGGTAACCCGCTGAAATTATTATATCATAAAGTAATTTAAAAGTCAATAGTTTTCAACAGCATCTTTGACAAAAAAAAAAAAAAAAAAAAAAAGATAGAGAAAAGAAGAGTTCGGGGGGGCTGGCACACGCCTTTGATCCCAGCACTTGGGATGCAGAGGCAGGCAGATCTCTGAGTTTGAGG
>DETU01000068.1:502-6210 GCA_002362175.1 Ruminococcus sp. UBA3280 | reverse complement strand
AAAAAAAAAAAAAAAAAAGATAATAGTTTTTGTGTGATATTTACATAAAAATATTCTTGTTGAGGTTCTGATGTTATCATTACCGGTATATAAAAACTCAGAGCAACAGCAAGTTGCTTGTTTTCCCGACATAATTATGATATAATTTATGTGAGGTGATAATTCATATGGAAACAAAAAATATAATCCGTGAACTCCGAACCAATAACGGACTTTCACAACAAGAACTTGCTGAAAGGGTTTACGTTACAAGACAGGCTGTATCACGCTGGGAAAACGGCGAAACCATACCCAACACGGAAACTTTGAAACTTTTATCAGACCTTTTTGCAGTCTCGGTCAATACCCTGTTAGGTTCTCCCTACAAACTGATTTGTCAGTGCTGTGGTATGCCTCTTGATGATACTACTATCAGCAAGGATACAAACGGTTCATTCAATGAAAAGTACTGTAAATGGTGCTATACGGACGGTAAATTCATGTTCAAAGATATTGAGGAACTGCTGAACTATTTAACAGAACATATGCCCATTGAAAACCTTTCCCCACAACAGACACACGACTTTTTCAAAAAAGAGCTTTCCAAGCTTGATTACTGGAAAGAATCGAAATAGACAAAAAGGACTGCAAATATATGCAGTCTTTTTTATTGTTGTCAAGTAAAATAAATATAAAAACAAGCTTTTCTTTGTATGTTTCGACAAAATTTTTAATATAATAAATACATAAAAATTAAAAACGAAAAAAAACCGTCCATACATATTATATGTACGGACAGCTTTCCTCCTTAAAACCCAATCCCAACAGTTTTTTAAGGAAATTCACCATGCACATTTAAGCACATAATTAACGGTTTACCGTTATAATTTTATTATATCATAAAAAATCCAAAAAGTCAACGGTTAGCCGTTAATTATTTTATACAAAAAATGCTATCATTATTTATGTAATTTTCACATGAAAGGATAGTGTTATAATGAATATCTCAACAGCAGTCGCCTACAGAATACTTGAACTCTGTGAGGAAAACAACCTGACAGTCAATAAGCTTTCTACTCTTTCGGGCGTTACTCAATCAACAGTTAATGATATTGTTAACCACAAAGCCAAAAATATCGGAATCATAACTATCAAGAAACTTTGTGACGGTTTCGGAATCACGATTTCAGACTTCTTTGAAACTGAACATTTCAGAAATCTTGAACAGGAAATGTACTGATATTAATAATTCAATGGCAAAAAAGGACTGCACAATATATGCAGTCCTTTTTATTTATGAAAGAGTGACGGGTAAACCGTTTATTTCAATAGTCGGGTCATCAATGTCAATAAGGAGACATCTTCTTCCATCAACAACACTTGTGCGGATTTTGTCGCTTGCGGACGGCTTTATATTTACGGTAATACCGGCTGAAGAAAGCACCGTTTTATTTTCAACAAGATTAGAGGCAGTAAGTGGTGCGTCACCACATACCTTTTCGTATACGGGTTCAACCATCTGAACACGTTCCTCCGGTACGCCTATATCTGTGAGAATGGTTTTCAGCTTTGAATCGTCAATAACAGCCTTATCGGTTTCATTTTTGTTTTCGTCAACAACTTCCTGAATTTTTTCGTTAACCGTTTTTATAAGCATATAGTCAAGGTCGTCACCGACTACATTTTTAAGTATTTTCTGAAAACTTGCCTTTTCATTTTCGGCAGACATAACAAAAGTACAGCCAAGAACGTCCTCAACCATTGATATATTGGGGTCATTTGCCTTTTTGGAATAGTACATGACATGATTGACATCTGTGCTTCTGTTGCTGAAAACAGGATAAAGAAAACCGTCGGAAGCAGATTTGCTTATAATAAGTTCCGTATTAAGTTTCTTGACGATTTCATTGTTGAAAGAATCAAAAACAAAGCCGTCACTGCCTGTATTCACGGGACATATTGCTGTAAGTATATAACGGTATATTTCGTCCTCACCGTCGGCGAAATCGTCATTTTTATCTTTCCGACGGATTGTATAGCAACAGTAAGCCGTAATTACTGCGTAAGGTCCTGCATACACAAAGTTTTCGGCGATGTGGTTAACAAAGTTCTCACACGTCTGTTCGTCCTTCATTTCGGATTTAAGGAGACTATAAAGTATATTCTGAGGTTTTCCTTCGTCATATGCTTCATTAGGGAACTCATATTCAACAAACGCCTTTCCAACGTTTGTATTAAGTACTTTTTTCAGTGTTTCACTGTAAACGTCATGTTCCTCCGTCGGCATGGTAAGACAAGAATTTACATGATTATACCGTACATTCTTCTCGGCATCAACAAAAGCGGTCAGGATTTTTTCCATTATGAAAAAACCGCTTTTGTCGGAAAAATTCTTTTTGATTTCCGCAGTTTCTTTTTTGTTCATAGTAATTTCCTTTCTTCATAGAGAGTATATATATTATAGCGTATTTACAAAAAAATTGCAAGCGGAATACTTGTACTTAACAGTGAATATAATGTCACAAAGCAATTTTCAAGGAGGCTATATATGGATTTTAAGATTAACAGGGAAACCGTTCCCGCTGCCGAAAACGTTTATGACGGTGTTCAGGAGCAGAGTGTGGAACTGGATTACATTCTTCCCGACTATTACCCCGATATTTTCCGTCTGGTACGCTGTGAGGTTGTTCCTGTAATCAGCGGATATTCCATAACAGATGACAGACTTTCCTATGAACTGAGATGCGATATAAGAATCTTGTATTGCAGTGAGGGCGGTTCTGCACTGCAGTGCGTAACACAGAGACAGAATTTTTCAAAAACCGTAGAACTGAACAGAAACGGTGAAAATCTTACCGCAAGGCTTACACCCAAAACCGACCATATCAATTTCCGTGCCGTAAACAAACGCCGTCTTGACCTCAGGGGAGCAGTATCGGTAAAAATATCGGTAAACGGCGAAACGGCTCAGGAAGTAATTTCCGACGCATTCGGCATGAATATACAGGTCAGAAAAACACCTGTTCGGTTTGCCTCCAAAAAAATTACGGCAGAAAAGACACTGCAACTTAATGAGGAAATTGAAATTTCACCGACACAGCCACCCGTTATGAGTATAATAAATATACGCTGTGTATCTCCTGAATGTGAAAAAAAGATGATTTCGGGAAAACTCCTTGCAAAAGGTACTGTGGAAATGAAACTGCTTTATTCCTGTGAAAAGGACAGCTCGGGGGCGGTTGAACCGTTGTCTTTCTCACTTCCCTACAGTCAGATTATAGATATAGACGGCATTGATGATTCATTTGAATGTACCGTAATTCCCGAAGTAGTAAGCTGTGACATAACTCCGTCTGCGGACAAAAACGCCGAAAACCGCATTATAAAATGCGAAATTGAATTAAGACTCATATGCTGTGCAGTCAAAACAGCTTCCGTAATGCTTGGTACGGACGCTTTCTCAACTGTCTACCCGTGCAGTGTTCTTGTTTCCGAAATAAAAGCCGAACAGATACCCGTAATATACGACGAAAGTTTCAGACATTCCGCAAAAATAAGCGAGGGTGACAACGTTCCGCAAACAATTTATTCAATGTGGTGTACTCCGAAAAATATAAACACAAGACTGTCCGACGACGGAAAATCAGTTATCATAAGCGGTATGCTCACATATTCAATGGCGGCAAGAGACAATGCAGGTATGATAATCATGCCCGACAAAGACGAGGCTTTTGAAGAAACAATAAATATTCCCGACAATCTTTCAGGCTGCACTGTTTCCGCTGAAATAAGCGTCAGGGACGTTTCATACAATATATCTTCGGAAGGAATACTTTCCGCAAAATCGGATATTTCGGCTAAAATTTCCGCCTACAGCTGTTCTTCAATAAATGCCCTGACTGAAATTACTATTGACGATTCGGTAAAAAAACAACGTGACGGTGATTATGCAATAAAACTTTATTTCGGTACTGAAAACGAAGAAGTATGGGACATTGCAAAACGTTACAGCACAAGCGTAAATGCCGTAATAGAAGAAAATGACCTCGCAGGAGACAGACTTGAATCAGGCGGTATGCTGTTGATACCGATTGTCACATGATGAAAAAGGAGAAAGACATGGTTAAAGATATTTACACAAATATCGCTGAAAGAACAAACGGCGATATTTATATAGGCGTTGTAGGTCCTGTAAGAACAGGAAAATCCACTTTTATAAAGCGTTTCATGGAATCGCTGGTAATTCCGAATATAACAAGCGAATTCAAGCGTGAGCGTGCTGTTGATGAATTACCGCAGTCCGCAGCGGGCAAAACAATAATGACTACCGAACCGAAATTCATACCCGAGGACGCTGTTGAAGTGAATCTCGGAAACGGTGCGACAATGAACGTGCGTTTAATAGACTGTGTGGGCTATATCGTACCGAGTTCACTCGGCTACATAGAAAACGAAATGCCACGAATGGTCATGACATCATGGTTTGATGAGGAAATACCGTTCAATATGGCTGCCGAAATCGGAACACAGAAAGTAATTACAGACCATTCCACAATAGGTCTTGTTGTTACAACTGACGGAACAATATCAGATATACCCCGTTCTGAATATGAAGAATGTGAAGAGAGAGTTATACGTGAACTGAAAGAACTCGGTAAACCGTTCGTTGTAATACTCAATACAATTAATCCGTCGTCACAGGAGGCTAAAAATCTTGCTTCACGCCTTACAGACAGATATGACGCTAAAGTAATACCCGTCAGCTGTCTTGACCTCGACGAGTCCGATATACGTGACATAATGAAAGAGATACTCTTTTCTTTCCCGATTAAAGAAATAAATATCCGTACTGCACGCTGGATAAATTCACTTGAAAAAGGTCACTGGCTTAAAACGGAAATTCTTGACTGCATAAGAAATGCCGCTAAGGATATAAAGCTTGTACGTGAGGCAGAAACGGCGGTTGAAGCAATGTCGCAGTGTCCGCACATAATAAACGCCGAAATCTCCGCAATGGACTTGGGAAGCGGTTCTGTGACCATTACCGCAGAACTTGACAGCAGTCTTTTCTATAAGATTCTCGGTGAGGCAACGGGCATTGAGATAGAAAGTGAAAGCGACCTGATGCCGCTGCTTATGGAACTTAACGACATACGCAAGAAATATCAGCGTATAGAACCTGCTCTTGCAGAGGTTGAAGCAACGGGTTACGGCATAGTAATGCCCGAAATGGAAGAACTGACCCTCGAAGAACCGAAAATTATAAAGCAGGGCGGAAAGTACGGCGTAAAACTAAAGGCAACCGCTCCGTCCCTCCACCTCATGAAAGCCAATATAAATACTACTGTAAGTCCTATTGTAGGCACGGAAAGACAGTCAGAAGAACTTGTTATGTACCTGCTTGACGGTTTTGACGACAACCCCTCTAAAATATGGGAAAGCAATATTTTCGGAAAGTCACTTCACGAACTCGTCAACGAAGGACTTCACAACAAACTTTACAAGATGCCCGTTGACGCACGACTTAAATTACAGGAAACTCTTGAACGTGTAATCAATGAAGGCTGTTCGGGACTTATCTGCTTTATACTTTAACAAAAATCGGCTGAAATAACTTTCAGCCGTTTTTCTTTACTTTATGACCTTTTTTCAGTACATAAATTATGACGTAAACCATGAATAATTAATATCACTTTTAAAACAGTCATCAAAAAAATCATCACTTAATT
>DETU01000068.1:0-271 GCA_002362175.1 Ruminococcus sp. UBA3280 | reverse complement strand
AAAAAATCATCACTTAATTTACTTTTAATCTGTTCATCAATCCAGTTATCAATATATTTATCAATATCATTATAATCTTTAATATCAAAAACAATACTTCTGTTCTCGCCTTTTCTTACGTTATAAAAATAAACTTTTATTTTCATTACAACAATATCCTTTCTCAACGTGTTCTGCACCTGTATAGGTGCAATTATATTATAAAACAAACCTATAATAATGTCAATACTTTTTTTAATTTATAAAGTATAGAAATTATATGAAAGGATGT
>DETU01000006.1:2319-24038 GCA_002362175.1 Ruminococcus sp. UBA3280 | reverse complement strand
AATAAATTACTCATAATTAAAATTGCATTCGGAATATTAAATAACGACGATGCTATAATATAACCTTTATAAGTTCTGTACCACGGATTATGATTAATTTTATATACGATAAAAGTAATAATACAGCCTATTGTACATATCATGGAAAACAACCACACTATATTAATAAAAGCAAGTATTTCTTTTGATGTTATGTAATTTTGATTTATTACATTATTTTCTGCATCATATGAAATATCCTGTAAATAGAAGTTGCCCAGCGAAACGAGCGGTATTTTCTTTGAGACTTGCAGAATACTACCGTCCTTATCGAATATCGCAACACGACATTTCCTGTATTTGTTGCAGAATTCTAGAAACATTTCTTCATTATAAGGGTCATCATAACGTCCTTCATAATACGGAACATATATTGACTGACGTATTTCAGATGAGATATTCAAATTTGACTCTTTAATGTGCATAAGCATACTGCGGAAACCGTCTTTGTTGTAGTTTACGATTTCACTGTTTTCGGGGATTTCTATATCACCCTCTATATTGCAGTTGTAGTCAGTGTAAAATTCGTCCGTTTCGTCAAGCGGAATGAGCAGGTCAACGTATTTGTCTGCCATATACTCGCCGTTAAATTCAAAGTCAAAATGGTCACTGTAATATGCACAACCGCTGAATAAAAACATAATTCCGACAAGCACACACGCCATAATAAAAAATCTTGTTTTCCTCATATAATCACCGTCCTTTGTGTATATTTTACACAATTTCCATTTAATCGTCAATTAAAATGAAATTACAAATAATCACACCAATATGACAAGTATTTACAATAAAAAACAGCTCCGATTTTTATCGGAGTTGTTTTGAAAACTATTTACTTTCAAAGGTTTCCAGTTCGTTGCATAATGATATGAAGTCTTCATAGACGGTAATCGACTGCAAATATCGGAAGTCAAGAATATATCCTGAATTACAATGTTTAAGAAATTCAGCGTCCCAAAGCGGAACAGAATAAAAGCCTTTCTTATAGTGGTACTTCATGGGTTCGTATTTGTCTATGTTCTCACGGAAATATTTCACCTTTGCCATACATAATTTATTGATACGGAAAAGAAGTCCTATAATATCACTCTTTTGAAAGAACGAGTCTTTAAAAATCAGATGTTTATGAGAATTTTCACGTTCTGAATACCATGCATTGTTTTCGTGTTTTAATCTGTATTTGTCTACCAATAAATATTTTTCATTCACTTTACTTATCGTCCTTTTTTCCCTAAACATCGTTTAAATTGTCAATTAATATACAATTACAAAATTATTTGATTTCACACATCAGCTTTAACCTTTGTGCTTCATTTGCAGAAAATCCTTGTTTTTCATAAAAAGGTATTTTATCAGGCATTGCACATAATTCAACAAAAACACAAGTTCCTTCAATGCCATTGCTTTCAACAAACTTTATAAGTTCATTAATAAGCATTTTTCCAATGCCCTTATGCTGATATTCAGGTTTTACCACAACATCTTTAATGTAGTAATTCAGACCCATATCACCAATCATTCTTGCCATTGCTACAATATTATTTCCGTCAAAGACAGATACTCTGAATAATGTATTCTGCATTGCAAGTTCAGTCTGCTCCAAAGAGGGAGAACCGTCCCATACACTTTTCCACAGATATATAAATTCTTCTGCACTGAGTTCATTATATTTTATTGTCAGATTATTCATAAACTTTATATATCGTTTCTGATTATGTCTTCAAGAGTTTCACGCTTAACAGCTATTCTTGACTCACCGTTATTTACGAAAACAACAGCAGGTTTCTGAAGTCTGTTATAGTTGGACGACATTGAATAATTGTAAGCACCTGTTGCACAAACGGCAATAATGTCACCTGATTCAGCGTGCTGTAACGGCATATTTTCACCGATTAAGTCACCGCTTTCGCAACACTTTCCTGCAATCGTAACTTTTTCGTTACGTTCTTCATTTGCCTTGTTTGCCACAATTGCCTCGTACTCGGACTTATAGAGAATATACCTTGGATTGTCTGCCATACCGCCGTCAACTGATACATATGTGCGGATATTCGGGATTTCCTTTCTTGCACCGACTGTATAAAGAGTAATTCCGGCAGGTGCAGCAATGGAACGACCCGGCTCAATAAATATGTAAGGCTGATTAATACCAAGTTCGGAACAGGTATTTTTTACAACTGTTGAAGCTTTTTCCATATATGTCTCAAAAGGTGCGGGGTCATGTTCATTGAGGTACTTTATACCGAAACCACCGCCGAGATTAAGTCCCTTGATTTCGTAATTGAGTGCATTTTTTATTTTTGCGATGAAATCAAGCATAACCTTTGCAGCTTCTTCAAACGGGTCAATGTCGAAAATCTGCGAACCTATATGACAGTGAAGTCCCATAAGATTTACGTTTTCACAAGCAATTGCCTGTTTTACCGCTTCAAAAGCCTCGCCTGTTTCAAGTGCAAAACCGAATTTACTGTCAATCTGACCTGTCTTTATAAAATCATGAGTGTGAGCGTCAATACCAGGTTTTATGCGGAACATTATATCAGGCTTTGCGTTCTTTGATTTTGCAATTTTTTCAAGTCTGAGAAGTTCGGAAATATTGTCAACAATAATATGACCCACTTTGTTGTCAACAGCAAATTCAAGTTCTTCATCTGTCTTGTTATTGCCGTGAAAACCGATTTTTGAAACATCGAAACCTGCTTTTAAGGCGGTATAAAGTTCACCGATTGAAACGGCATCAAGACCGAGTCCCTCGCTTGCAACTATACGGCACATTTCAAGACAGGAAAAAGCCTTGCTTGCATAGCAGACAAGACCTTGACCGCCGTAATATTTATCTATGCTGTTTTTGAAACGACGGCACGCACTGCGTACTGTCTGCTCGTCCATAACATAAAGCGGAGTACTGTATTTTCCGGCAAGTTCAATCGTATCAGCACCGCCTATAGTAAGATGTCCTTTTTCGTTTACATTAAGATTTTCAGATACAAACATTTTTAAACAACCTTTCTGTTATTGTTCTTCGTTATCATTTACAATATCTTCCACAATCGTTCTGATTTCCTCAATGCCCTCAAAAGTCTGTGATGAAAACGGTATTGAGTGAATATCGCTGAAATACGGAATTTCGTTTTTAAAAGATTCCATACGTTTTGTACGTTCTGTCTTATTGAGTTTATCTGCTTTTGTAAGAACAATTACAAACGGCATTTCAGTATCAATAAGATAATTAATCATATGAATATCATCTTTTGTCGGGGCATGACGCATATCAACAAGCATGAACACAAGACGTATATCACGGTCTGCATTCAAATATCCCTCGATAAGACCCGACCACCGTTCTTTTTCTGATTTGGACACTTTGGCATAACCATAGCCGGGAAGGTCAACAAAATATATATTTTCAAGTTTATAGAAATTTATAGTAGCCGTTTTTCCTGGAACAGAACTTACTCTTGCAAGATTTTTTCTGTTGAAAAGCTTATTTATAAGCGTGGATTTTCCGACGTTTGAATGTCCCGCAAAAGCAATCTCTATGTTTTCGGACGGCGGAATCTGTGAAAATTTACCGTACGACGCATAAAAATCCGCTTTGTTGTAATTCATTTTCAAAGTTCATTCCTCCTTTCACGGAAGGTGTAATGTTTCAGTTTATAAGTGCATTATCAAGAACGTCTGTCAGGTTGTCGGCATATATAAATTCTATATTTTCCTTTATGACGTTGTCAACTTCTTCAAGGTCGGCTTTGTTCGGAGCAGGAATAATTACCGTTTTTATACCTGCTTTGTAGGCCGCCATTGTCTTTTCACGCAGACCGCCGATAGCAAGTACCTTGCCGTGCAGTGTTATTTCACCTGTCATTGCAACGTCCGCCCTTACGGGAATACCCGAGAGAGCCGAGACAAGAGCAGTTGTCATTGTAACGCCTGCCGACGGACCGTCTTTTGGTACTGCCCCTTCGGGAGCATGAATATGAATGTCATTTTTCTTGTAAAATTCTTTATCTATGCCGTATTTTTCAACAACGCTTCTGACATAGCTTACTGCAATCTTTGAACTTTCTTTCATGACATCACCAAGAGAACCTGTAACTTCAGTTTTGCCAGTACCGTCAAGAGCGATTACTTCAAGTGGCATAATAACACCGCCAACGGAAGTCCATGCAAGACCGTTTACAACACCGACCTGATTTTCCTTTGACGACAAATCGGAAAGATATTTTTTTATTCCGAGATATTCGTGAATATTATCAGGTTTTACCGTGACTTTCTTCATTTCTTCCGAAGCGATTTTTTTCGCTGTTTTACGGCATACGGAAGCAATAAGTCTTTCAAGCGAACGCACTCCTGCCTCTTTTGTGTAGAACTGAATTATATCATGCAGAGCTTCATCTGTGATTTTAAGCTGAGAAGCTTTGAGACCGTGTTCTTTGATTTGTTTTGGAATAAGATGCTCTTTTGCAATGTGGAACTTTTCTTCCGCCGTATAGCTTGGAAGTTCGATAACGTCCATACGGTCGAGCAGGGGTTCGGAAATTGCAGAAATATTGTTTGCAGTTGTAATGAATACTGCTTTGCTCAGGTCAAAAGGTATTTCAACAAAATGGTCACGGAAAGCGTTGTTCTGCTCACTATCAAGAACTTCAAGCATAGCTGACGAAGGGTCGCCCTTTATGTCACTGCAAAGCTTGTCTATTTCATCAAAAAGAATGAGGGGATTTGAAGAACCTGCCTGCTGGAGAGCTGTAATTATACGACCGGGCATAGCACCTACATAAGTTTTTCTGTGACCTCTTATGTCGGCTTCATCACGTACACCGCCGAGAGAAACTCTTGCATATTTTCTTCCCATTGCCTTTGCAACGGATTTTGCAATTGATGTTTTTCCTATTCCGGGAGGTCCTGCAAGACAGATTATCTGTCCTTTTATTTTCGGATTAAGCATATATACTGCAAGAAATTCAAGTATACGCTCCTTTACCTTTTTAAGTCCGTAGTGTTCCTTTTCAAGAACTGATTCAGCCTTTGCAAGTGAAAGTTTTGATTTTGTATACTTTCCCCACGGGAGTTCAAAAACGGTATCCAGATAATTCTTTATAACAAAAGCTTCCTGTGAAAACGGTGGTAATTTGCTGAGTTTTTCAACTTCTTTAAGCAGTTTTTCACGGCTTTTTTCGTCACATTCAAGAGACATTGCCTTTGTCATATATCTGAAATTTTCGTCTCCCTCCTCATCGCCGAGCTGTTCTTGAATAATTCTCATCTGTTCACGCAGAAAATATTCACGCTGTCCTTTTTCAAGATTGTTTCTTGCCTGTTCGTTTATACTCTGTTCCATTTCAAGAACTTCGGTTTCAGATATAAGATAAGACAACAAAGAATTTAATTTGCTGATAATGTTTGTTTCTTCAAGAAGGAACTGCTTGTCCCTATAGTCAAGATTACAGCTGAAAACAATGGATTCAAAAAGCTTTATCGGAGAACTTTGAGTCATTACCGAAATCATAAGGTCTTTCGGCATTTTCGGAAAAAATGACGCATAACGTTCAAACGCATTTTTCACCGAACGCATAAGGGCTTCCGCTTTGGTACTGTCATATTTTGCCTTTGAATATGACGGAACACGCTTTACTTCTGCCATCATTTTCTCGCCGTCATCAATAAAATTCACAATTTTTGCTTTGTAAAGTCCTTGTACAAGAACTTTCATAATGTTATCGGGGAGTCGGAGAACCTGCTTTATTTCAGCAACAACGCCAGTCTTGTATAAATCGGAAGCTTTCGGATTATCCGTATAGGCTTCTTTCTGAGCAACAAGAAATATTTTTCCGCTTCCTTTTACAGCACATTCAATTGACTTTACTGTTTTTTCACGTGCAACATCAAAATGCATGACCATTTTAGGAAATGCAACAAGTCCACGCATAGCAACAGTGTAAAACGTATTTTCGTCTTCATTATTTTTATCACTTATAATAATCTGTTCCATATTCATCACCACAATTCTTTCGTTAATGGTTTAATATTCGATAAATACCGACACAACAGCCGGTACCTAATATTATACTATAAAGCTCTGCAAAATGCAAGTCTAAATTTCGGTACTTACAATTTTTTTACCGAAATATTCTTTTGTTTGAAAAAGTACTTTACTTTTATGAGATAATGTGTTAAAATGTAAAGTAGAAAATCGTTTCTTATTTTATGCCTTACGGCAGACTGGAGTCGTATATTTATGATTGATAAAATTAAATCTGAAAGCATGAATTTGCTTTTTGAAGCTATTCTCACACTTGATTCTGTTGATGACTGCTATAAGTTTTTTGATGACCTCTGTACAAGTATTGAACTTAAATCATTTGCACAGAGATTACAGGTTGCAAAACTTCTTGACGAACATAAAGTCTATAACAGTATAGTAACCGAAACAGGCGTAAGTACGGCGACAATAAGCAGAGTCCACCGTTCTCTCAAAGACGGCAACGACGGATATAATATTGTCTTTGACAGACTGAAAAAGAAAAATCTTCTGAAATAATCCAAAAGATATGAAAGACCGGAAATAATATAAAAGCCGGTCTTTTGTCATTTTTCAGATAAGACCGAAATGTTCGAGAGCGTTGTAAATACCGTCTTTTTCTATTTCCGAAGTTATATAGGAAACATCGGAATAAAGTTTTTCCGCACCGCCCATTGCTATACTGTTCGGAACTGCTTTCAGCATGGGCAGGTCGTTCATGCTGTCACCTATTGCATAGGCATTTTCAGAAGAAATGTTTAATTTTTTCAGTATCACATCAATAGCGGTAGCTTTTGAATAGCCGAGAGGTACATTTTCATAGAAACCGTTGCCCCTGTCTATAATTGAAAAGTGCCTGCTCACTTCCCTGCTGAACATTTCCATATCACTTTGAGAATTTGACCATACAACAAATTTGTCAAAGATAAAATTTTCGTCGTCGGTTCTTCTGCTCACATCAATACCCGAATCAACGAAAACATTCATGAAATAGTCAAGACCTTCATTCCATACTGCCTTATCGTCAAAGAAATAGCCGTCACTGTGTTCATAGACGGGCGTTACACGACATTCTCTCATAAGGTTTACAATATCACAACATAATGATTTTTCGGGAGTATGATGAAGAAGAATCTCACCGTTATACTCAATATATGTACCGCACCCGCAAAGAAAACCGTCGAATCCCAGTTCTTTTACTTTACGGCTTATGTTGAAAGCAGTACGCCCTGTATTGATGAAAGTAAAATTGCCTTTCTTACGTGCTTTTCTTATAGCGGTACGTGTACTTTCAGGAATAAAACTGCGTTCGTCCTCTGTAACAATAGTTCCGTCGATGTCAAAGAAAATAACCGATGGCATTTAAAACAACACTCCTTTTTTTAAAATGAATACAGATTATTAATATTATGACATAATTTTGTCAGTTGAAAGGAAAATTAAATATGATTCACATTTATCACGGAAACGGAAAAGGAAAGACAACTGCCGCCGTTGGTCTTGCGGTAAGAGCCGTCGGAGCAGGTCTTAAAGTGATATTCGTACAATTTCTTAAAAACGGTAGTTCATCAGAAATAAAAATGCTCAAAGACAATATGGAAGTTGAATACTGTAAAGAGTGTAGTAAGTTTACATTTCAGATGAACGAAGAAGAAAAAGCACTTGTAACCGAAAAGCATAATCAGATGATTGAAAAGGCGTTTGAAAACGGTGCAGATATGATAATACTTGACGAGTTTCTTGACGCTTACAATAAAAAAATGATTGACAGAAATCTTTCCGAAAAATTAATATCCGAAAATAAAGAAAAAACTGAAATAGTTCTGACAGGTCGCAATCCTGCGGAAATTTTTATTGAACAGGCTGACTATATAAGTGAAATAACAGCGGTCAGACACCCATATGAAAACGGTATAATCGCACGTATAGGTATAGAATATTAGGAATTTATAAGACCTCTCATTCCGTTGAAAAGTTCCATATCCTGCTGATTTATTTTCATATTTGTGAAAAACTCCTGACCGTCGGCGGTTGTGATTTTAACTTCAACAATACTTCCCTCGTCTGTTTCCTTCAGTGCCTTTCTCACGAACATAAGAAATTTCGGGTGATTTTCCTTGAAAGCTTTTAAAAGCGGTTTAAGTTTCATTAAAGCAAGTGGATTCATTACTGTACCTCCTATTAATAACAGGCTGACGTTTGCCAGCCTGTTTTTTGTCTTTTACTTTTTGATGAGTGATTTTCCTGTCATTTCAGCAGGCTGTGGCATTTCAAGAATTTCAAGCATTGTAGGTGCAAGGTCGGCAAGAACACCGCCCTCACGGAGTTCACAGTCATAACCTACGCAGAAAAGCGGAACGGGATTTGTAGTATGAGCGGTAAACGGACTTCCGTCGGGTTCATACATCTTGTCAGCGTTTCCGTGGTCAGCAGTGATAAGAGCAGCACCACCCTTTGCAAGAATAGCGTCAACCATTTTACCAACACAAGTATCAACAGCTTCAACGGCAGCAACAGCAGCGTCAAAAATACCTGTATGACCTACCATATCGCAGTTAGCATAATTAAGTATGATAACGTCGTACTTGTCGGAGTTGATAGCGTCAACAACAGCGTCGCATACTTCATAAGCACTCATTTCGGGTTTCATATCAAAAGTTGCAACATCAGGTGACTTTATGAGTATTCTGTCCTCACCATCAAACTGCTTTTCTTCACCGCCGTTAAAGAAGAAAGTAACATGGGCATACTTCTGTGTTTCGGCAATACGGAGCTGTGTTTTTCCTGATTTGCTGAGATATTCACCCATAGTCATTGTAAGCTGTTCTGGAGGATATGCAACCGTTACGTTTGGCATTGAAGCGTCATACTGTGCCATGCAGACAAAGTGAAGATTAAAGAAACCGTTCTTTCTTTCAAAGCCTGTAAAATCAGGGTCAACAAAAGCACGGGTAATCTGTCTTGCACGGTCAGGACGGAAGTTGAAGAAAATAACGCTGTCGTCAGCCTTAATCTGTTCACCGCCCTCAATAACGGTCGGGAGCATAAATTCATCGGTAACTTCATTTGCGTATGAGTTCTTTATAGCCTGTACGGGACAAGTTTCCTTTACACCTTCGCCGTATACCATAGCGGAATAAGCCTTTTCAACTCTGTCCCATGCATTGTCTCTGTCCATAACATAGAAACGACCTGAAATTGTGGCAATTTTTCCGAGACCGATTTTATTGAGTTCTTCAACGGTCTGCTCCATGAATCCGGCAGCAGATGACGGAGGAACATCACGACCGTCAAGAAAAGCATGAATATAAACTTTGTCAAGACCGTTCTTCTTAGCCATTTCAACAATACCGAAAAGATGTTCCATATGGCTATGAACACCGCCGGGTGAAAGAAGTCCCATGAGGTGAAGTGCGGAATTTTTTTCCTTACAGTTTTTCATAGCGTCGAGGAGTGCCTTGTTTTCAAAGAAAACACCGTCCTTGATGTCTTTTGAAATTTTAACAAGCATCTGATATACAATACGTCCTGCACCGATATTTGTATGGTAGAGTAGGAAAGCGTCGCCTTGCTTTATTACTAAAGTAGGTTTACACTAACCCCTCCCCAAACCGTACGTACATCTCTCAATGTATACGGCTTTCCATCATAATATAACTAACTAATTTATTCATATTCAGGATTATGGATTTTCCTGTGACATTCTTCGCACAAAACTAAGGTTTTTCTTTGACGTGCTATCATCATAAGTTCCCATTTTGTTTTACCTGTAAGGTCTTTTAACTGGTGAACGTGATGTATATTAAATGGCACGTTTTCTTTTCCGCACATTTCACATTTTCTTGCGGATATTCTCTGTTCGAGTTCAGTTCTCCCTGTATACTTAAATGTATCTGCTATGTTGTCAATGTCAGTGTTTTTATTTGGGACACTTTTCTTTTTAAATCCCTGACAGTAGAAAAATCTTACTTTATTCTTTTCTTCTGCTGTGTCATATCTGATACCCCAGTCTTTTCCTACTGTATACTGACTTCTCATTTTGCACACACTGCTTTTATGTTTTCCTGCAAGCGTTTTTAAGCAACTATATTCCATGACATGATATATCATGTTCATTCTTGCTGATACGTTTTCTGCCATTGCATAGTAATTGTATAGTCCTCTTATTTCTGCGTTGTATGTTGTGACTATTTCCAAATCACTCAAACATTGCAGATAGGGTCTTGCTTTACCCCTCCAGTGTTCTGCGTTTATGTCTTGGACTACACCCTTTTCATTGATGTAATTAAACATTACATCTCTTGGCATGAACAATGCTATTCCCATATTTCCTGTTCTTCTTTTGATACCATTTTTATTTTCAAAGAATTGGCTATTTTCTCTAACTTGTATTTCATAGTTTAAGAATTTTGCCTTGTCTCTGCTATGTGTTATCAGTGTTTTCTCTTTGGAAAGTTCAAGTTTCAGTTCTTCCTTTAAAAATTCTGTCAGTTCATCTTTAATGTCTTGGCAGTCCTGTTTACTTCCCATTACACTGATTATAAAATCGTCTGCATATCGCACATACTGCATATTTTTGTAATTTACTAATCCTATTTTTTCTTGTTCTTGGTTTCTGAGTTTCTGTAATCTCTTGTATTCATGGATAAGCTCCTGTCTGAGTGTTTCATCATCACATTTGTCTATTTTCTTTTTGAGTTTACCCATTTCATTTGTAAGTTTCATGTATATCGGATTTCTTATTCTATTCTTTTTTGCATCTCCCACGTTGTCTGCTGTGAATTTTTGCTTGATAGCTTCAATTTTCACATCAAGTTCGTTGAGATAAATATTTGCTAATATAGGACTTACAATACCACCTTGTGGTGTTCCGCTGTATGTGTTCTGGTATCTCCAGTTTTCCATATATCCTGCTCTCAAGAATTTCCATATAAGTCTGATAAATCTTTCGTCTTTAATTCTTTTTCGCAGAATATTTATTAAAACGGTGTGGTCTATGTTGTCAAAGCAACCTTTTATATCTCCCTCTATGAACCAGTTTGCACCCTTGAATGTTCTCTGTACTTGTGCCAGTGCTGTATGACAGCTTCTTTGTGGTCTGAAACCGTGTGAGTTCTTGGAAAATATAGGTTCATATATTGCTTCTAACATCATTCGGCATACTTCTTGTACAAGTCTATCATTGAAATTTGGTATGCCTAATGGTCTCTTTGTTCCATTTTTCTTAGGAATATATGTCCGTCTTACAGGTTGTACTTGGTAACTCTCATCTTTCATTCTGTCAATAATTTTCATTATTTTCTCTTCGCTAAATCCGTCTGCGGTCTCACTATCGTTTCCGCTTGTGGAGCTACCATTATTTTTATAAATGTTGCAGTATGCTTTGATATACATATTTGCGTTACACAAATTTCTGTATATTCTTTCAAACTGATACTCTTTGTTTTGTGCTTGTTTTGTTAGTTCAACTAAAACCTTTTCTGAATTTCTCATGGGGAACTTCCTCCATTCTTTTTGGTTTTAATTCATTATGACTGCTGTCCTTTGCCATGTGAATGGCTTTCCCATTCTCGGACTACTACGACAGCTCCGTTGCCATGTCGGATATTCAAACGACTTTTCGTTATAGCTTAAACAGATTTACAGCGTACATACCATGTTTACTCTATTCAACACTTAATTTGTATATCACTTGCTCTCTGCCCCAATATTCATTTCCTGTATGTCATATTTATATGACTTCGGGTTTGCTGGATAACTGCATTTCTGTTTTAAGCATTCCGATTTAGGCAATCTCCGTTTAGTACAATAATTGCAAGTATACGGTTATTGTCGGATACTTCTTTAGCGTTTTTACATTTACTCAATGTATGCCCTAAGTTATTTAACATCATTGCTGATGTGAGAACCGTTTGCTTTAAAGTTTACGGTTAAAACAAACACGTCTTGGAAGTCGGTCAGTTCCTTGACTTAACTTAGTCTATCGTTTCAACTGGTTTCGATAGTGCCTCACGATTTGACTGCTCACGCTCGAATTTCAAGTAGAACAACTTTTATCCTCATATAACCTTTACATCTCGCTATTCAGTCGTGACATTCCAGTTTGTCAACTCATAGCTTTCTGACCATGCTACACTCCCCGTCTGATTTCTCTTTCGGATAAGGTCAGTGATGTTATCCCGTTCTCTTAGGATAGTAACACTAATCGCTACAACAATTATTGCCCTTACGGACGCACACCTACCTCAGAGTTGCCCATCTGACCGTCGGGAAGTCCGACATCAAGACCGCTCGCACCGATAAGAGTGTGAGGACCATTCATATATTTATCAATGTTTGGAGTTTTGGCAGATACAATAGCATTGCCGTAATCGGACGGGTTATAACCGAAACCGTCCATAATAATAAGTGCAACCGGTTTTTTTGACATAATTATTTCTCCTTTTTTATTCACGTATGTCCTGCTGACCTACGTTGTCGGTACTTTCAAATCCACATGATTTAAAAGTACTTTTATCGCTTACTGCATATACATAACTGCCATTTTGAGCAATTATGTAATAATCGTCTGATTTGTATTTGTTTTCATATGTACTGAACAGTCTTTCCGCATCTGAAGTACTGAGTTCATAACATATATCGATATATTTTCCGTCTTTTTCGGCATATACCCTTTCCCCCGAAAAACCTGTATCAAGTATTGTATCGAAAGTTTCAATCGAATATCCGTCGTCGGTGAGATTTTCAATAAGTTCATTTTTGGCAGGTACTATTTTGTCAGGCTCGGGAATACCGGAACTCCTGTTTTCACCACAACCCGTTAACATGGATACTGATGCAACAATTACAAAAAGAATTATAAAATTTTTTTTAAAAAACATAAAATATCTCCTGTCAGTACCAAAATACAGCAAGACCTGAATCATAGTCAAGCATACAGCCTTTGTCGTAATAAGAAGGTACTGTATATATTATAGCCTTTTCAAAATCGTGTATGTGTTCGGGTTGAAATCGGTCGAAAACATGTCGTGGAAGTTCTTCAGGGCATTTTAATATTATCTCATATTTTTCCGGAAACTGTTTTTCTTCATGATTATAAATATATTCTGTCTGACGTTCCGCATCATTCAAAGAATCAAAATGATTTTCGTATTTTTTCAATGTTTCAGAATCAGTATGAAAAGCAAGATAAGCCGAAGCATGATAATCCTGTGCAACCATACAACCCTGTGTTATGAACATATAATCGTCACATTTTTTAGGCAGACTATATGGCAGAATATCATTATTAAAATGGTCAGAATATACTCCGTAACCATAACAGAAACGCTTTAACGGATAAATGAATTTTGTATTTTTAAAATTCATCAAAGTAACAGGTGCAAGTATCATCAATACTAAAATAGTTATCGCAACCACACGCAGTATAATAACGGATTTTCTGAAACATCCGTCTTTCTTGTAAGTGCTGTAAATCATTGCGAGAACAAAATTAACCCAAAACCCGATTGTAAATAATTTAGAGGTTATTCCGTTTGCATACACCCAAAATATAGTACCCAAGAAAAGAAAAAATCCTATCAATACATTATTTTCTGTATCAGATTTTTTCATATCCGTCCTCCGTTTTTGAAAAGGCAGTGGGTAAACCGAAAGTTCACCCACTGAAAAAGCCTATTCAGAATCAGCCGTTTACAGCAGCCTGAACGATAGTATTAAAATCGTCAGCCTTGAGAGATGCACCGCCGATAAGTCCGCCGTCAATGTCAGGCTTTGCAAGGAGTTCTGCACAGTTCTTAGCGTTCATAGAACCGCCGTACTGAATTGTGATACCGTCTGCAACTTCCTTGTCGAAAAGATTTTCGATAGTCTTACGGATAAATGCACAAACGTCCTGAGCCTGTTCAGGAGTAGCAACCTTACCTGTACCGATAGCCCAAACGGGTTCGTAAGCAATAACAACATTCTTTATGCACTTCGGACAAGTACCCTGAAGTGCAATTTTTGTCTGCATTGCAATAACTTCTTCTGTAATGCCCTGCTCTCTCTGTTCAAGAGTTTCGCCAACGCAGAGAATCGGCTTTAAACCGCCTTCGAGTGCGGCAAGAAGTCTCTTGTTTACTGTTTCGTCTGTTTCACCGAAATACTGTCTTCTTTCGCTGTGACCGATAACAACGTATTCTACACCGAGTTCGGAAAGCATATCAGCAGAGATTTCACCTGTGAAAGCACCGTTCTTTTCAAAGTGAACGTTTTCAGCACCGATTTTTACGTTAGAACCTGCTGTTGTGTTGATAGCAGTTTCAAGATTTGTGAAAGGTACGCAAGCAATAACTTCAACGTTGCCTTCAGCGTTTGCAACAAGAGACTTTACAGCTTCAAGAAGTTCCTTAGCTTCGGGGCGTGTCTTGTTCATTTTCCAGTTACCGGCAATAATTGCCTTTCTTGTTGATTTGTTCATGATGATTAACTCCTTTATATTTAATTAATGCAGAATAATTTGTGATAACATAACATACTTAAATATAATTATAAGTGTTGTTATAAATCCTGCCGACATTATAACAGTCATACTCCATGGTTGTACCGGAATATATTCTTTTATAACTGCCGGATTTTTTATCCTGCAATATATTACAGCTTTTTTGCCTTTGAGTGTATATCCGTCGATTTTTCCGGTATAAGAACAGCCGTTATAATTATATCGGACATTATATTTTAATTTATGCTTTGTTTCAGGCGGTCTTATAGTTGTATAAGTTACGCATTCCTCTGATACAAGTTCAGCATGGACACACTCCCATTTTTTTAAGGACGGCACTGAATTTATCGGCTTTTTTAATAAACTTCTGACAATGCCGTATATGAGATAAATTTCAAACCATGTTATTGCGAGTATCAACTCTGATACTGCAATCCATGCACTTAATGTCATTATTTAGTTCTCGTCCTCTTCGTTGTCGGAACTGCATTTGCAGTGTTTGTAATGTTCTGCCGTTTTGTCACAAACATTGTTTTCAGAAGTATTGTTGCTGCCGTTGTAGGAAAATATTGCAATGCCTTTTTTAACAGGTGCGAGAAGTATTCCCGAAACAACTCCGGCAAGAAAACACACCACCGACAAAAGTATGATTTCAGAAGAATAATTTTCTTTTAATTTTTCAGTAATTCTCATCTTAATATCACCAAAACTCTCATCTTAAATATACCCAATAAGCCAAAAAAACTAACGGAATAACAGTCATAATTGAGTGGAATATAATTTTTTTCTTACAGGCTTTTAGTTTATCAATGTCGGATTTATCGGTTTTTCTGAATTCTTCCATTGCCGAAACCAATTTTGTTGCAGATAATGTAAGCCATAAAAAATAAATTATTATAAGTACATATGCGAAAAGTATCAGATAGATAACAGCCCCCGACAGATGACCTTTCGTTTCCATAATATTAATACCTCATTATTTTCAGATAAGCCGAATATGATGATACATCGTCACAACCAACACCACCATTTATTATGGCATATACACAGAAGCATATTATAAGCAAAAACGGTATAAGTATAATTGTTAAAAATACAAATGATAAGATACGGCATTTCTTTCTTGTTCGGTTGACAAGTTCATAATCGTACACAATAGTCTTTTGGGGTTTGTTTTGGGGATAAATAATCTCTGTACTGCCCGACTTTAAATAATGATGCACCTTTAAAGAAAATTCCTGTCCGTTTACATTATAGCTGATTAACGACATTTTTGTAATTATATTTTTTGACTTTACTGTTGCAGTTGCTTTTCCGTAATGCTCGCTTGCCGGATTAAAACTTTCAATCATTCGGCACTGCTCATACATTCTGTGCGACATTTTATTAAATAAAATAAAAGTTGCCATTAACAGAACAGTTACAGGTAAAGGGTACATAACCCCTGAAAAATCCACACCAAGTAAAGCCATATTCATAATTAACACCTCATTGCATATAAGGGCGAATATTTCTACCCGCCCTTTTCATTGTTTGATTACTTTTCAGCGATTACAGCAACACCAGGCAGAACCTTACCTTCGAGGTATTCAAGTGAAGCACCGCCGCCGGTTGAAATGTGGCTCATCTTGTCAGCGAAACCAAGCTGAATAACAGCAGCAGCAGAGTCACCGCCGCCGATAATTGTTGTAGCGTCTGTTTCGGCAAGAGCCTTTGCAACTGCGATTGTACCCTTGGCGAGCACAGGATTTTCAAATACGCCCATAGGTCCGTTCCAGACAACAGTCTTTGCAGTCTTTACAGCCTCAGCAAAGATTTCCTGTGTCTTAGTGCCGATGTCAAGACCCATCTTATCAGCAGGAATCTTGTCGGAATCAACGTTTTCAATAGCAATTTCTGCGTCGATAGGATTCGGGAAAGCAGAAGCTACAGAAGTATCAACGGGAAGAAGAATCTTCTTTCCAAGTGATTCAGCCTTAGCGAGCATTTCCTTACAGTAATCAAGCTTTTCGTCGTCAACGAGTGAAGTACCGATTGAACCGCCGTTAGCCTTGATGAATGTGTAAGCCATACCGCCGCCGATAATAAGAGTGTCGCACTTTTCGAGGAGGTTTGAAATAACGTTGAGTTTGTCTGCAACCTTTGCACCGCCGAGAATAGCAACAAAAGGTCTTTCAGGAACTTCAACGGCATTTCCGAGGTACTTGATTTCCTTCTGCATGAGATAGCCTACAGCAGTTTCCTTTACAAACTTTGTAACACCTGCTGTTGAAGCATGAGCTCTGTGAGCAGAGCCGAAAGCGTCCATTACGAAAACTTCACCGTCAACGAGGTCAGCGAGTTCCTTTGAAAATTCTTCACCGTTCTTTGTTTCCTCTGCACCGCGGAATCTTGTATTTTCAAGCACAACGATTTCGCCGTTGTTCATTTCAGCTACAGCCTTTTTAGCGTTTTCTCCTACTACTGTATCGTCAGCAGCGAAAACAACTTTTGTTTTTACGAATTCGCCGAGTCTTGCAGCAGCGGGAGCGAGTGAGAACTTAGCTTCCGGACCGTTCTTCGGTTTGCCGAGGTGTGAGCAAAGAACAACCTTTGCACCGTTTTCAACAAGCTTGTTGATTGTGGGAAGAGCTGCCTGGATTCTGTTGTCGTTAGTGATAACACCGTCCTTAAGCGGTACGTTGAAATCTACTCTTACGAGTACTTTTCTGCCTGTGACATTAATGTCTTCTACAGTAACTTTGTTTAATCCTGCCATTGATATGACATCCTTTCGTTATAGTATACATATAAACAGCTGTTATTTAATTAACAACCTACATTATTATTTTACACTATTCTGATTTATTTTGCAAGTACTTCTGTAAATTTTTTCATGAATTTTCAGTAAATTTTTGTATAGGTAATATTTTACATTAATTTCTTGACATCATAATAAGTATGTGGTAGAATTATTAGAGAAAAGGACGTGATATAAAATGAAGATAATACTTGCATCTGCTTCTCCACGACGACGTGAACTTATGAAACTTATTACAGATGACTTTCAAGCAGTTTCGGTGAATGTTGATGAAACACTGCCGGAGAATTACCCCTATAACCCGTCGTCTTATCTTGCGGAACTTAAAGCAAGAACAGCATTTGAACTTTATCCCGACTGTATAGTTATCGGTTGTGATACTGTAGTGGAGATAGACAACAAAGTTCTTGGAAAGCCAAAAGATGCTGACGAATGCAGAAAATATCTTAAAATGCTTTCCGGAAAAGTTCATAGAGTTACAACTTCTTACTGCATAATTGGCGGTGATAACTTTGCTCTTGATTCAAAAACAACTTCCGTTACATTCCGTAAACTTTCCGAAAAAGATATCGAATGGTATATTTCAACGGGTGAGCCGTTCGACAAAGCTGGCGGTTACGCTATACAGGGCAAAGGTTCACTTTTTATAAAAAATATGAACGGTGATTATTTCAATGTGGTTGGACTGCCTGTTTCAGAACTTAATCAGGCGTTAAAAAAATTTATAAATTTTTTGGAGGAAAAAAACGTGAATACAACAGCTTTTCACAATACGGACATTCTTATTCCGAAAAACGAGGATATGCACAAATGGTCGGTTATTGCCTGTGACCAGTATACAAGTGAGCCTGAATACTGGGACGAGGTGTATAAAACAGTCGGTGATGCTCCGTCTTCGTTAAATCTCATACTTCCCGAGCTTTATCTTGAAAACGACAATGTTTCAGAAAGAATTGACAATATCCATACAGCTATGGAAAAATACCTTTCAGATGGCGTTTTTGAAGAATATAAAAATGCTATGGTCTATGTTGAAAGAATACAGTCAAACGGCGTTTTGAGACAGGGAATTGTGGGAGCGATTGACCTTGAAGAATATGATTTTTCAAAGGGCAGTGTTTCGCAGGTACGTGCAACGGAGGCTACTGTTATAGAAAGGATTCCCCCACGTATAAAGGTACGTCAGGGTGCAGACCTTGAACTTCCGCATATCATGATTCTGATTGACGACCCCGACAACACAGTTATTGAACCACTTGCGGAGCAGGATATGACAAAGCTTTATGACTTTGAACTTATGCAGAACGGCGGAAGTATAAAAGGTTATCTTGTTGACGATAAAACACAGGAAAAAATCAATTCCGCACTTTGTGAACTTGCCGACCCTGAAAAGTTCTGTAAAAAATATAACCTTGAAAATACTCCCGTACTTCTTTACGCTATGGGCGACGGCAACCATTCACTTGCAACCGCAAAGGAATTTTACGAACAGCTGAAAAAGTCGAATCCTGATATGGACTTTTCAAATCACCCTTCACGTTATGCACTTGCCGAAATTGTGAACCTTCATAGTTCCGCACTTAAGTTTGAGGCTATACACCGCCTTGTTTATGATGTTGACTGTGACAGGCTTGTTTCAGAACTTACAGACGCTCTCGGACTTTCGGAAAGTGTAGATTCAGACCAGTATGTAATAATTTCATATAATGGTACTGAAAAGAAATTTTATATAAATAAAAAATCATCAAATTTGTCTGTTGGTTCGTTGCAGAATTTCCTTGACGGATATATAAAGGAAAACGGCGGAAAGATAGACTATATTCACGGTACTGATACCGTTAAGAACCTTGCTGAAAAATATAAAGGAATTGCTTTTATACTGCCCGATATGGACAAATCACAGCTTTTCCCGACTGTTATCAAAGACGGTGCGTTGCCGAGAAAAACTTTCTCAATGGGACACGCCGAAGATAAACGTTTCTATATCGAAGCAAGAAAAATAACTGATTAAGTTATTTACATATACAAAACCGTCGGCTTATTGTCGGCGGTTTTTGTTTAATAAATCATATTGTCTTGTAATACGTTTCTTTGCCTGACGACGAAATTCAGGCGGTGAAAGAATTTCAATGACAGGACCGAAACTTAACAGGCGTATAAGCAGTTCGGTTTCTTCCTGATAATCGTACCATATTTTTACAACACATTTTCCGTTATCTGAATCCGACAGCGTACTTTTTTCATAAGGTGCAAACTCCATGAAAAAACGTTCTGTTGCGTTCCGTTCGTCCGATATACATACCGTAACGGGTTCTCTGCATTTTCTTTTCTGGAAATATTCGTTTGTTGAAATATTTTTTTCATGGTGTTCAGAAGTATTACAAACCTGTTCAATCCTGCCTATGTTAATAACTCCGCTGTGGAATATTTCACCGTCTTTCAATGAGAAACAAAACAGTCTGAAACGGTCGTTTTTGGCTGAATACTGTATTTTAAGCGGAATATATTTTCCGCTGATTTTTTTACCGTTTCCGCTGAAAAACGTTATTTCAAGTATTTCCTGACTTTTAACCGCCATTAAGATTTTTCGGAAATTTTTCTGATATAGTTCATCGCTGAAATTATCACCGTCATTGAACTGGTCTGTATACCTGAAATGTTCCCTGCTGTAGAAAGGCTTTACATTTTCAAGATGTTTTTTCAGTGAAACAAGGGTATCATTTTCAAGAAAAAGTTTTATTTTCGGGTCATCAAGCTTTGATTTAAGCCAGCGTTTCTGAATTTCCGTAAGTATTTCAACGGGCTTGTTTTTTATGACTGAAACTAATTTACCGTCACTGTTTCTTTTGAGAAGCCCCCAGTCAGAGCCGTCATTCTGCGGAATAAGTTTCTGTGGAAGAAAAAGAACAGAATCACGGAAACCGTATTTATCAATAATCTGATGTATATTTTTTTCGGTTATGTTTGGAAGTTTCAGAACTTCAGACGAAATACGGAAATATGTACTGTACATTTCATGAAATATATTCATTTTTCTCCACCTCCGTACATATTGTACATTTTATTTATATCGCTGTAAAAACGTTTTATTGCTTGTTTGTTGTCTCCTGTTACTGAAACAATTCTGCCTGTAAAGCTTTTGACCCACTGCATTACTGCAAACGAATCACACGCTTTTACAGTAAGACGAAATAAATTGTCATCGGTTTTTTCAAGCACACCGTTTCCTTTTTCACGTTTAAGTCGGTCAATAACGAATTTTTCGTGCTTTTCATCGATACAGAAAGTAATTACTGTGGTTTCAATTTTTCCCGAACTGAACGAAACACCGAAACAGTAATTTAAGTCCTGAGAAAATTTTTCATATATAATGTCATATTTTTCACATATATTTCCTGTTTTTATAGTTCTGATAAAATCAAGACGAAAAGAGTGAAAGCAATTAATAGTGGGAATATATCCGACAATGTAACGTCTGCCTGTCTGTAAAGACGAAAAAATCTTCATCGGAACTATATAACCAAAGTTGTTAGCTTTATTGACTTTGAACGAAATCAGTGAAATATATTTTTTCTGTTCAATCGCACTTATTATTTCAGGAATAATTATGTCCTCAAGAGTGTGTACAATATAATTATGTTTCATCACAAAGAGGTCGTTTTTCAGACGTGCTGATTCAAGAATACTGTTTCCGACAATACCAAATTCCTGAGTTTCGGAAAAGAATTTCACCGCATCGGTTAGACCTTCGTAATTGTGTAAACATTCGTTTACCCTGTCTGTCGACAAACGAAAATAAGCAGTTTTCCCCTTTTTTTCAGTAATAACAATCCCCTCCTGCACATACTCTTTCAGCTTGTTTCTTATAGTCTGCACATCAAAAATCTGATTATAATTTTTGTCCGTTTCTTCAATTATTTCTTTGAGGGTAAGAGTTTCACCGTTATACAGTACATCAATAATAAAAAAATGCAGTTTTATATCATTGTCCGTAAAACTTTTCGAGCGGTAAGCCTGATAAAGCGGATTTTCGGAAATACTTCCGCTGTCAACATTAATTGATACTTTCTGTCCCCTTTCAGAACGGTCGTATTTTACATAGTCACCAAACCAGCTTTCAATTCTTCTTTTTTCGTCGTCATATGTACGCAGACTTTTACGGTCAAAATCATTTCTGACTTTGAAACCGTATATGAAAAAGTCACGTATATAGTCTCTTGTCTTGTCAAAATTCTTTATCAGTTCCGAAAAACCACCCATTTTCCCGCACTTCCTTTCTTATCTTACTTATTAATAATAACAGAAAATTCAAATTGTTTCAAGTAGTTCGCAGACTTTTTTATATGATTATTTCCAAAATATATGTTATACTTAGT
>DETU01000006.1:0-2053 GCA_002362175.1 Ruminococcus sp. UBA3280 | reverse complement strand
ATGTTATACTTAGTACATACCAAACAGAACGGCTCTGACAGCAATATTATTATAGAGCTATCCCGACGGAGAGTTGCTTTTGATTAAGTAAACGCCGTAATCTATAAAAGAGCCGTGATAAAAAGCCGAATGGTTCAGACAGCAGTTTTTCTTTTAAGGGACAGAGAACGCTTGGGCAATGCTTTCAGGCACTCTGATAAAGACAGAACCATGACGCTTATATTAACGGTACATACAGCAACATTCAAGATTTCTGAAAAAATCATTTTGTACCGTGACAAAAAGGCACTTACAGCAATAAAAACGCTCATACTGCTAATATGATAACGTGATTTAATTATGTGCCTTGTTAATCAAAAAAGAAACGGCTTTAACAGCAGATTTTTACATATATTATGATATATAATAAGCCGTGAACAGAAAAGAGGTATTTACATATGTTGAATTTTTTGAAAAAGGAAACAAATCTGACCTATACTGAAAACGGTGCTTTAACTCACAGTTCAACGGGTTCATGTTGTCTTGACTTATTTTTCAGAGCAGGTGCAATGCGTAATGCAGAAGAAAAACAGATTGCAAGGGCAGTTATTGAGGCTTATACGGAAAATCCGTCAAAAACAATGAAAATAATTTTTTATGCACGAGATGTCAGAGGTGGTCTCGGTGAAAGAAAATTTTTCAGGACAGCTATGAAAACTCTTTCAGAATTTGCACCCGAAGCAGTAAAAAGAAATATACCGTTTTTCGCTGAATACGGACGTTTTGACGACCTTTTCACACTTATCGGCACTAAATGTGAAAAAGAAGTCGTTTCGGAAATAAAGAAACAATTCAACGCAGATATAAATGCCATGCAGAAGAATGAACCTGTTTCACTTCTTGCAAAGTGGCTTCCGTCTATCAATGCCTCATCATCAGAAACTAAATTACTTGGAAAATTCATGGCAAAATCCCTCAATATGAGTGAAAAAAAGTACAGACAAACCCTTTCGGCACTTAGAAAATATACAGATATAATAGAAAACCGTCTGCGAGTTTCAGACTATACTTTTGACTATTCAAAACAACCGTCGTGTGCAATGTTCAAGTACAGAAAAGCGTTTATCAGAAACGACAACACACGATATACAGATTATCTCCAGTCCGTACAGAAAGGTGATGTAAAACTTAATACGTCAGCTCTTTACCCGTATGAGATTGTACGGTGTTGTGAGGATAAAAAAACAGATGAAGAAAAAATGTCTCTTGACACAACATGGAACAGTCTCCCCTCTTATGCTGACAATAACGAAAATGCTATCGCAGTTATAGACGGTTCAGGTTCTATGACATGGGGTTATGGTGATGTAAGACCGATAGATGTCGCTCTTTCTCTCGGAATCTATTTTGCAGAACACAATAAAGGTAAATTTGCAAATCACTTTATTACATTCTCACAAACACCACGTCTTGTTGAAATCAAAGGCAAGGATATATTTGAAAAAGTAAATTACTGTCGTCATTTCAATGAAGTAGCGAATACCAATCTTGAAGCAGTTTTCGGTCTTATTCTTAAAACAGCAGTTAAAAATAAACTTCCTCAGACGGAAATTCCGTCAAAGATTTATATAATATCTGATATGGAATTTGATTGTTGTATAGTGGGTGGAAACAGTATTCCTCTTTTTAATGCAATGAAAAAGAAATATAAAAATTACGGGTACAGACTTCCCGATGTTATTTTTTGGAATGTCAATAGCAGACATTCAAATATGCCTGTCACTATGTCCGAAACAGGAACAGCTCTTATTTCGGGATTCTCCCCTGTTGTTTTTGACATGGCTGTAAGTGGTGAAGTTACTCCGCTTAAGGTTATGGAAAACGTTATTTCAAGCGAACGTTATGCTAAAATAGTATAATTGCTGAAACCTGTACAAAGTACAGGTTTTTTTGATTTTATTAGTTATTATTGGTACGTGGACTTTGTTTTCCCATTTTTATTGTTTTATTTTTTTGATTGATTTTTCTCTATAGTTCGTATAACTATTATTATATGATTAAGATTTCCCCAAAA
>DETU01000092.1 GCA_002362175.1 Ruminococcus sp. UBA3280 | reverse complement strand
TATAATATTAGTTGTAATAAAAAGTTATACAATTAAGAGAATATAAACAAATTTATTTTAACTTGTTATTGATTATTAAATGCTTGTTCCAACTCTTTTTTTCATAAAATTTTCCTTTTATCTTTTTTGAACTTTTTGTTAATTTTTTGCCTTATTCAATGGTTTCTCATTGAATGAGGCACTTTTTTTATCCTATTAAAGAGGAGTACTGCGGAGTTCCTCAGATTATTTTTTAAGGAGTGTGCAGTGTGGAAGTTTTTGCAAAAGGAAAAAATATTCCTACTTATTCATTCGGTAATCTTTTTATTCAGGGGGAACGTTCTGCCGATATAATCAATATTGTCGTTGACAGATTCTATAATGATACCGACCTTAGCAGGTGTAGTTTTCTTATGACAGGTATTACAGAGGACGGCTGGGAAGTAAATCAGGTTATCAGTTCAAGGAGAGCAACAGCAGACAAGGTCTATCTTAAATGGAATGTTTCAGGTGATTTTACAATTAATTCGGGAAAACTTAAACTTGAACTACGGGTTTATTACAGGGAAAATGATGAAGTTCATACTATAATAAAGTATAATATGCCTGATGTTTATGTAAAACCGTCACTGAATGGTAAAAATGGTCCTCTGCCAGAAACGTCTGAACAGATTGTAGGAAACATAATATTTGCAACAGATGAGGGACTGAAAGCAATTCAGGAAAAAATAGACGGTTTTGATATTGATGAAGTGAAAGAACGTCTTGACATCATGGAAGTCAATAATTCTGTTTATCTTGCACGTCCCGAAGTAATTGCCGTGACACAGAAACAGTATGATTCGTGTGAACACAAGAAAAATTCGCTTTACGTTATTATAAAGGAGAAATGATTATGAACGGAGCAGGAACACTCGAAAATCCCTATATTATTATGAATTCCGATGACCTTTATTCTATGTCGGAAACAGGCGGTGATGATGTATATTTCAGCCTTGGTACTGATATAGACCTTAGTTTTACAAAATACGGTGAAAAATTTGAGCCGATACCACTAAAATGTCTGAAATTAAGCGGAAACGGTCATATGATACGCAATGTAAATTTCAATCTTCCCGGCGGTTCTGCAAGTATGTTTACAATTATGAACGATACGGAAAACAGCACAGTTACTGTTGATAATCTTGTGCTGGAAAATATCCGTCTGATAGGAAATGACGTTTTTCTTTTCAGTTCAAAGGACGGAAAGAAATATAATCTTTCACTTGAATACTGTTCTTTTACTTTAAATGAAGTAGTTTATGCGTCGGAGGCAGAAAATACGGATGGCACAAGAAACTGTCTTATCCATGATACAAATATTTCTGTTGATACCGATTATTGTACTTTTTCCGCACAGGTCGATTTTATAAAAATGCACGCACTTTTTTCGGGAGATACAATCCGTCATACACAGATAAGAGCAGAATTAAGTACGATTAATTTTCCGATGACAGATGATGCTTATGATGCAATTCTTTCGGGTGTCACAATTTCAGATTCATATATGTTATGGTCAATGAAAAGGCGTGGCGGTGGTGCGACGGTTAATTTTACTATGTCGTCAAGTGATTGCAATTTCAGCCGATTTTATACGATTTGTGAGCCATTTTCAAGTATATCGACTATTTACTGGAGAGGTCAGATTGGCACACCTTGTTTTTATGATTCGGAAGTACTTACAAAGCATCTTCCGAAAGCTAAATTTGAATCAAGTGGGTCATCGACCAATGCAAATTCAAAAAACATTCTGGCACTGACAACTGCACAGTGTAAAGATGTAAATTATCTGCGTTCTGTAGGTTTTGACTGTTTGGAGGCAGAAGAATGAGTTTTTATATACTGGACGGCAGAAACAGCGGTTATCCGTGCATAACTGAATTACAGGATATTCCCGATACGGATATGAAAAAGCCATATAACAGCAGTTGTTTTACAGCAAAAAAAGATGTTAATTATGGCTATCCACTGCTTATCTGTATGAAAAATATTCCGCAGACTGACATGAAAATTCCGTATCCTCACGGTATTTTTATGTGTATGGAAGAATACAATGACGGCTATCCCTTTATACCCGAAATAAACAATATCGGGCTGAAAACATATTCTTTACTTTATTTCGGTGAAAATCACGTCAGTGAACTTTATTTCAACGGTGAATATATAACAAAAGCTTACTGCAATGAACAGGAAGTTTTCAGTGTGGAATATACTAAAATTTAAAATAAAAAAACGGTACTTTTTCGGGAGTGCCGTTTTTTGTATTGACAAAGGGGGGACTGTTATTATATAATATTTATATATTATTATAGGGGAGATTTTTGGTTATGGGTACAAATCAAATGCTTGAATTATTACATACTATGGAAGAGGCAGTTTGTGTAGTTGGTGATATTGATGATTTAAGTATTAAAAATTTCTATACATTAGAATCAGAACTTAATGAACTTGAAAATTATATTAATGAACTTGAACGGCAAAATTTGAAAAATACAGAGGAAATTGAAAAACTTAAAACAGAAAACCAAAAACTGAAAAATCAGAAAGTCGGATATACAGCCGAAAATACAGATTTTGCAAATCAGAACGCACAGCTTATCGCAGAAAACAACAGACTGAAAGAACGTCTGAAAAATCTTGAATCAGAAGATGCACGTATAAGGGCACATATTGAAAGTACAGAATCAGAAAATACACATATGCAGGGATATATAAAGGTTCTTGAATCGGAAAATCTGCACATGAGAAAGTTTCTTGAATCAGCGAGAGAAGAAAACGAAAAGCTTATAAATCATATTAGAAAATCAAAGTAAAAAAGCAAAACGGTACTCATTAGAGGAGTACCGTTATTTTTATTTATTGTTGTTGTTCATGTTGCTGAAATTGGTTGACGCTTTAAGGGTAGCACTGATTTTTGACTTTACTGTCTTTATGTTCTGAAGATTTTTGGTGTAATAAGTTTCCGTTTCATTAAGCATTTTGGCAATTGACAAGGCTGCATTCTGCTGAATGTTCTTTGATGCGTTCTGAGCTTTTGTAAGTATGTCTATGGCTTTTTTTCTTGCCTCGACAACTATCGCTTCCTTTGAAACAATCTGTGCTGCCCTGTCTTCTGCTCTGCGGATAATATCTTCCGCACTCGCTTTTGCCGCACTGAGAATACGCTGACTTTCACTTTCAATCTTTTTGGCTTCTTTGAGTTCCTGCGGAATGTTCAGACGAACATCGTTTACAAGTTCTCTCATACGTTCGCCGTCTATAATTTTTTTATGCTGAACAAAGGGAACAGATGTCGCATTGTCAAGCAATTCGTCTATTTCATCAAGAATTTCTTCAATATTCATAAAATCTACCTTTCTTTAATAAGTCTCTGCTGTATATTATCAAGAATATTTTCGGGTACAAAATGACTGATGTCACCGCCGAAATAGGCAATTTGCTTTACAACGCTTGAACTGAGATACATATTTTCGGCAGCAGTTGTTAGGAATACTGTTTCCGCACCTGCATAGAGTTTTTTATTGGCAAGTGCCATCTGGAACTCATATTCAAAATCGCTTACGGCACGGAGTCCCTTAACAATTGCTATAGCACCGACGTTTCTCACATAATCGGCAAGAAGTCCGTCAAGTATATCAATAACGACATTATCAATGTTATGTGTGACTGATTCTATCATCAACATTCTTTCGGTAGCTGTGAAGCTGGGTGTTGACTTTCCGGCATTGCGTGAAATCAGTACAATAACTTTATCAAAGAGTTTTGAGGCTCTTGTGATTATATCAAGATGACCGAGTGTAACGGGGTCAAAACTTCCGGGGCATACTGCTATTCTTCTCATTCTTCCGACACCTCCGGAACAGGTTTGCAGAATACAGAAACATTGATTTTTCCATAACTGTAAGTTTTTCTCAGATTAAGATTTTCAGGAGCGGCAGGCTCGTCCGCTTCCGATTCATATTCACATATAATAAGACCGCCGTCTTTAAGTTTTTTTGCCGCAAACGGCAGAATATTGTCGATATGGTTGTGACGGTAAGGCGGGTCAAGAATAATGATGTCAAACATATTTCTGGTGAGTTTGATATAGTCATAACTGTCACGGTTTATCACTTCGGATTGTCTTTCAAATTTAACAGCACGGATATTTTCATTTATACAGCGTATGGCTCTCTGTGAACTGTCTACAAAAACAGCTCTTGAAGCCCCTCTGCTTATTGCTTCTATTCCCATCTGACCACTTCCGGCGAAAAGGTCAAGCACATAAGCGTCTTGAATTTCAAACTGAATAGCTGAAAAAACAGCTTCTTTTACTTTATCTGTTGTTGGTCTGACATCAAGACCTTCGGGGGCGTTGAGTCGCCGACCTCTTGCAATACCTGTAATAACTCTCATCATATGCTCCGTAGCCGCACGAATAAAAGTGCGGTTTTCCGCATTTACGGCATACGGATGCCGGATTTATATACTATTCATTATACCTTATTTTGCGTTATTTGTCTATATTTTTTTATAAAGATAGGTAAAAACCAACAAAAAATATTTTTCTGATTTGGTGATTTTGACATAGAATATTATAAAATATCAGATTATGTCGTATATTTCTTGTTATTGTCTGTTGAAATAGTCAATTTTTCCCGACGGTCTGAAATATGTTCTTATGTAGCCGTCAGTGGAAAGTATAACAAACTCGTTTGTCTGTTCAATGTAATATACACCATCGCCGTCTTCCGCTTCATACTTGAAAAGTGCTTCAGGATTATTTATAACGTCGCTTGCACCTTTTTCGTATTCCTGAGCGTCCTCATAACCGAAATCGTCAAAAAATTCACTTCCATGTTTTTCAAAATGCTGGTTAAGAAGTTTTTCATTACGGAAATGATATTCAGCATAATTATTTTCGTCTGTGAAATATTCCGTAGCTTCTTCGGAAAAAATTTCCGTAACTGATTCCGTGATTTTTTCCGTAACGGTTTCTGTAGATGTTTCAGGTTCGGTTGCGGGAACGGTTTTGGTTTCTGCTTCTGAAACATAAGTTTCAACAATTGAACTTTCACTTGTTGAAATCTCGTCGGTTTCGTCATCATAGTTGAAGAATACAGTCAGAACACCGACAAATAATATGAATATCAAAATAATGCCTTCTGTTTTCTTGTTCATAATATAATATCCTCAAACTTTGCGTTTATTGATTTTGCGAGTTCAGCAGGGGAAAGATTTATCTGTGTGCCGATTCGTCCACCGCTTATGTAGAATAAAGGGAGACTTTCCGCACTTTCATGAATTACTGTTAAAAACTGTTTTTTCATTCCTATCGGAGTACAGCCACCACGTACATATCCGGTTATTTTCGTTATGTCTTTTACGTGAATAAGTGCAACGGATTTTTCACCGACGCTTTTAGCAGCTTTTTTCAAATCAAGTTCCAGTGCGACGGGAATCAGGAAACAATAATAATTTCCCGTTTTTCCCTGTGCGACAAGTGTTTTGAAAGTTTCGTCAAGAGGCTGACCGAGAGATTCAGCACAGTGAACACCGTCAATAAATTCGTCACATTGATATGTCTGAAAAGTATAGTCTATTTTATTTTTTTCAAGAAAACGCATTGCGTTTGTTTTTACTTCTTTTGCCATTTAATCACCTTATTTCTGTGAATTTATTTTACTGCATATACAACCGCAGTAATTTTGTCTGTAAAGATTGTACTGTTTTGAAAGTTCTATGGAATGTTTGTAGCCATCGTGTTTTTTGAAGTCCGAAAAAAGATATTTCACACCACATTCCTCCGAAATTTCCGCACCGCATTCGTTTATGAAAGTACAGTCCTTATGCGGACTTATTGTCAGCGTTGTTGTAAAGTAATCTGCACCGAGCTGTTTAGCTTTTTCTCCTGTCATTCGCAGACGGTAAGCTATACACTTCCGACATCTTTCACTGCGTTCGGGAAGTGTTTCAAGACCTTTAGCCAGTTCATAGAAAGGCGACGGGTCATAAGGTTCTTCAATTACATTCGTATCAATTTTCATTTCACGGACAAGTCTTTTCAGTTCTTCAAAACGGTATACAAATTCATTTTCAGGGGAAATATTGGGATTGCAGAAGTAAAGTGTTATATCAAAATATTTTTCGAGATAAGTAAGCGTATGGCTGCTGCACGGAGCACAGCAGGCGTGAAGTAAAAGCGACGGTTTTTCACCGTTTTTTTCAAGTTCTGAAAGCTTGTCATCGAGAATTTTTCCGTAATTTACTTTTTCCATTATTTTCCCTCAAGATTTTTCAGTGCTTTGAGTTCGTCACGGTTTACTTTTATTTCTGCGTCTTTTAGAAGTTTTACCTCACTTCTGTCAAGAATTACGGGGACTTCCGACTTGTCGGTTTTTATACGGAGTTTTCCCGTGATTATATTAGCGTCCTCTACACGTCCCTTATCACCGTCGGGAGTAACGACCAATGCACCCACTTTTGGCGTTATTTTCAGAAGTGCTTCATAGGCGTTCTGTTCATTTTTAAGACAGCACATAAGTCGACCGCACGTTCCTGAAATTTTTGTCGGATTAAGTGACAGCCCCTGTTTCTTTGCCATTTTTATTGATACGGGCTGAAAATCCCCCATATAGCTTTTACAGCAGAATTCACGTCCGCATATACCAAGACCGCCGAGTATCTTTGCTTCGTCACGGACACCTATCTGCCTTAGTTCTATACGTGTTCTGAAAACAGCCGCAAGGTCTTTTACAAGTTCACGGAAGTCAACACGGTTTTCAGCGGTAAAATAGAATAAAAGCTTGTTGTTGTCAAAAGTACATTCAACATCGACAAGATTCATTTTAAGTTTTCTCGCCTTTATTTTTTCCTCACATATCCTGAAAGCGTCTTTTTCTTTCAGTTTGTTTTTGGCAACAATTCTCATATCGTTTTCGTCGGCTATTCTGATAACGGGTCTGAGGGGGGAAGCAAGTTCATAGTCCTCTATTTTTCGGTTCGCAATTGCCACTTCTCCACACTCTGTTCCGTTCACAGTTTCAACAATAGCCATATCACCGACTTTTGCATTTATGCCTTCGGGTGAGAAGTAATATATTTTACCGACTTTCTTAAAGCGTATTCCTATTATTTCTTTCATATCCATTCTCCAGTCTTTATATTATTGATTCGGTTATTTCCGCACAGAGAGCAGAAAGTGCAAGCGGTATGCTTACATTACATTCAATCGTATTCCATGCCTTTTCGATACTTCTGTGAATTTTTTCTGCCATGCGTGACGTAAGTATATAGGAGAGTTTAACCGCTCCCTCACGGAAACAGCCTATATTTTCCGCATCGGTATTCTGAATAAGCACCGCAGAATCCCTTATAAGCTTATCAAGCATGGAAAGAACTGTTTTAACGTCATTTCTTTCCCTGCCAAGAGAGAAAAGAGCGGTGTTGAGTGAATATTCGTCTTTTTTAATTATACTATCAGCAAGCAGTTTTGTCAAATCCACCTGTTTACGCAGATTTTCATTATTTATATACTCCGTACACATTCCGATATTACCATGAAAACAGCTTACAGCGTTCTTTATGTCCGACTCTCTGAAACCGCTGTCGGCAAGTGAAAGTTCCGTTTCTTCTTCCGTACACGGAGATAAACCGAAACATACACATCTTGAAATTATAGTAGGAAGAAAATCGTTCTTTGATTCTGATGTGAATATGAAATAGGCGTAATCGGGTGGTTCTTCAATGATTTTCAGAAGAGTGTTTTGTGTACGTATATCCATATTGTGACAGTCACGGAAAATATATACTTTCCGTCCGCTGTCGTTGTTTGGTTTTATAAAAGCGTCACTGCATATTTTTCTTGCCGTATCTACCGAATAACCGCCGAGTTTTCCCGAAGAAGCTACATAGTTGACATCGGGGTGGAAGTCCTTTTCAATGTTCCTGCATGAACTGCATACACCGCACGGCATATTATTTACGGTATTTTTGCAAAGTAACAGGCTTGTGTAGAATTTTGCCATAAGCTTTTTGCCTGTACCTTTTTCGCCGTAAAAAAGAGCGGTATGGGCAGTACGTCCACTTTTTACCATATTGCAGAGAGTTGAAATCAGAAGATTGTTTCCGTAAATTTTTTTCATAGCATTACCTGCCGTCAAATAAATTTCAGGGCATGATAACACGCCCTGAGTTGTACCATAATTCTATTTTACCACAATTATGTCTGAAATGCCATACTTTCTGAAAATATTTATTGACTTTTTGTCAATGCGTTCACCGCTTGCAACAATCGGTACAGCAGGCGGACACGGTACTTTTACAGACGCACAGATTCTGTTTTCAGATTTTTCAACGGGTATTACCTCACATTCTGAAAAAACCGCATCACGTATACTCATGACACGTTCAGGAAGTTCCATGAAAAAATTGTCAGAACATACAGGATATTTTTTTGCCTGAACAAGAGATTTTAAAAGAGATACGGAAAGTCTTTCATAATCGTCTTTTGTACATACAGGCGACATCAGCAGTATTAAAAGTGAACTGTCCGAATATTCGCACTCTATTCCGTTTTTTCTTAGCAGTTCCGCAAGTTCGTTTCCGTCAAAACCGCTTTCACCGGCTTTTAAAGTAATGTGAAAAGGTTCGGTTTCCGCAAATACAAGCCTGTCCGAGAACTTACGGCGGAAATTTTCAAGCCATACAATATTTTTTTGAATATCATCATATATTTTTTCTGATATATATCTGTTGCACAGGTCAAGCGACATCATTATTAAATATGACGGGCTTGTTGAGGCAAACATACTCATATTCTGCTTGAGCAGGGGAACGTATTCCGTTACTGATGTATGGAGCATTGCCGAACCCGTAAGAGCAGGAAACATTTTATGTGCGGAATCACAGCATAGGTCAGCACCGAGTGTCATCGGGTGAATGTCGGGATTCAGAAATTTAAGGTGTACACCATGTGCATTATCAACTAAAAGACGAGCATTATATTTGTGGCATATATCGGCAAGTAAAGATATATCGGCGGTTTTTCCCGTATAGTCGGGGGAAGTCAGATACACTGCGGACGGTACGGGACAATTTTTAAGTGCTTTTTCAATATCATCGGGATTTATGTTTCCTGAAAGTATACCGTCTGAATATTCGGGAAGAATCCACTCAACATCAAGGTCAAGCAACGCCACAGCGTTCAGAAAGGCACGGTGAACGTTCCGAACGGCAAAAATCTTTCTTTTTTCGGCTTTCATAATCGCAAGCATTGCCTGTATACATAGAGTTGAACCGCCTGCGGAAAAGACAGTCCCTGCTGTTCCGTAAAGTTCAGACATATTTTTTTCACTCTGTGCAATTATTCCGTCCGCTTCAAAAAGGCTGTCCGCACCTGCAATTTCCGTTATGTCCATTGAATAAAGTTCCGATAATTCAAGGGAAGGAGTATAACCTTTGTGTCCGGGCATATGACAGCGGAGAGTGCCTGACGAAGAATATTTTTTAAGAAAATCATAAACCGGTGTATTCATATAAATTCAAATCTCCTTTACATATTCTGAATTATTTCCCATAGTTCACGGGCAGTATCAATATTTATTCCTGCTGTTACGGAAAGGTCTTCAGGTGTGGCATTTTTCAGATTTTCCTTTGTCTTGTATTTCAGTAAAATCTTTTCGGACTTTTTCTCACCTATTCCATGAACAGACATAAGTTCCGAAAAATATGTTTTCTTTTTGTGTTTTGAGTGCATATAATTAACCGAAAATCTGTGTACCTCGTCCTGTATACCTGTTATCAGCATAAAAGCAGGGTGTAAATGGTTTATCTGAATTTCATTTCCGCCAGATGCAATAGCACGAGTGCGGTGTTTGTCGTTCTTGACCATGCCGAAAACTTTTATGTTAAGTCCGAGTTCTCGGACAAGTGAAGTAATTGTATTTACATGACCTTTTCCGCCGTCCAGTAAAATCAGGTCGGGCGTTCTGTTGAAATATTCGTCACCGTCCTGATTTATGATATGTTTCAGACGACGTGTCAGTACTTCATACATACTTTCATAGTCGTTCTGATATTGTATCTCTTTTATTGTAAAACGTTTGTAAGCCTTTTTAAGCGGTCTGCCGTTTTCAAAGACAACCATTCCCGCTACTATTGATTCAGAAGAAAGATTTGAGATGTCATATGCTTCAATATACTGCGGAGGCTTGTCAAGTCCGAGAACCTGTCCGAGCTGTTCAACGGCGATTATTTCCTTGCCTGTACGGTTGTTCTTTATAGCCGCATATTCGGCACTGTTACTTTTTGCAAGACGCAGAAGTTCCGTCTGTCTGCCTTTCGGGGTAGTAATTTTAACTTTTCCGTCGGACTGTGTGTTGAGCATTTCTTCAATGAGAGAATAATCCGACGGAATGTGGTCGGTAATTATTATTTTTGGAATATCGGTTTTATTGTAGTAGTACTGCATCATAAACTGACTCAGAATATCCTCGTCAATGTCTGTTGTTTCAAATTCAAAAACCGCTTTGTCATAAAGTCTGTTATGCCTGTATATAAGTACGGAAATACATACACCTTTATGAAATTCCGCCGTACCTATAATATCGGCATTATTTATGCTACTGTTTATTATCTTCTGCTTTTCCGTCGCTTTCCGTACAGCGTTTATACGGTCACGGAGTACAGCTGCTTTCTCAAATTCGAGATTTTCGGAAGCTATGTTCATTTCTTTTTCCATTCGTTTCAGTGATTCGGAACTTCCGTTTTTCATGAAACTTTCAGCTTGTTTTATTATGTCCGCATATTCTTTACGGCTGACTTTTCCACTGCATACTCCCATACAGGTTTTTATGTGATAGTTCAGACAGGGACGGCTTTTTCTGAAATCCTGCGGAAAACGTCTGTTGCAGGTCGGGAGCATAAATACACGGTTTGCTTCGTCGGCTGTTTCCTTTGCGACAGTTCCGCTTGTGTAAGGTCCTAAATATTTTCCCGACTGCAAAGTGTTTTTTTCGGCGGTGATACGTGGATATTCACCGTCTGAAATTCTGATGTAGTGATAGCCTTTGTCGTCTTTGAGCAGGATATTATATTTCGGTTTGTGCTGTTTTATAAGACTACATTCAAGTAATAACGCTTCATATTCACTGTCTGTTACAATAAAATCATAATCGTATACATTTGATACCATAGCGGAAACTTTAGGTGTATGACTGGGATTTTCTCTGAAATAACTGCTTACTCTTTTGTGTAGATTTTTGGCTTTTCCGATATATATTATATTGCCGTTTTTGTCTTTCATTATATAAACTCCTGATGATACAGTAAGTTTGGAAGTTTTTTCACGCAGATACGGGACTCTTGGATTCATATTCTAATACCTCTTTTCAGATGTTTTTATATTGTAAAAAATTATATTTATAAAAAATAGTACTGCATAATCCTGTACATTTTCACTCTTGCACGGGACATGGCAGCGGAGACAGCCTGCGGAGTTATTCCGAGTTGTCGGGCGATAGTAACAGTATCAATCTTTTTAAAATAGTATAACACAATAATTTCTTTTTGTCTCGGTGTAAGTTCATTATTAATAACTTTTAACAGTAATTTCTTTAATTTTTTTGTTGAATCTTCTTCGCTGTTCCGTAAGGAATTTTATGCGTTTCTTCACAAGGAGACAGCTTTGTTTGTATTCGTTGATAAATGGATACATAATATACCTCCGTTTAATTGAAAAAAATTACAGAACATACGTTCTTTTATTTATGCTTTTTATTATAGAACGAATGTTTTTTGTTGTCAAGTATTAAATAAA
>DETU01000016.1:6034-6749 GCA_002362175.1 Ruminococcus sp. UBA3280 | reverse complement strand
ACAAGAAAGTTATAAAAAAATTTCCAGTTATAAAATTTCTGAATATCTGAAATGTTATAATTTATTTGTAAAAGGAAAATTTTTTCAAGTAAATTATTGCAACTGCCGATTGAAAAAGTGGACAGTATTTTAATAGAAAACAGAATTATAGATAAAATTTTAGGTGGTCAAACAATTGCAATTCGTTCTGCATCAGGTTTAATACGTTTCATATGTGTTCAAAACGCTTCTGAATTTGTTGACAAGACTTTAGAAGCAATAAAAACTTATAAAGAATCAAATCCCCCTGCTGATGTAAATATTCCAATAAATACAAACGGTGACAATCTTGAACAAATTAAGAAGTTAAAAGAAATGCTGGACAGTGGTATTATCACACAGGACGAATTTGACACAAAGAAAAAACAGCTTTTAGGATTATAAAATCATAAAAAGGCGTATTCTTCGGAATCCGTCTTTTATTATGCATAAAAAAAGACTGCTCCGTCCGCAGACGAAACAGTCCTTTATTATTTAAGAAAGGAATTAACCCATAATAACTACAACTTCATGAACGCCGTCAGCAGCAGCAGGGATAACATTACCCTCTACAGCCTGACCGTCAACAGTCATAGCCTTAACGCCCTTGCAAACGTGGTCGGGGTTCTTGACAGTGATGTTATAAGTAGCACCACGGAATTTTCTTGTTGCTGTGAAGCCGTCCCACTCGTGAGGA
>DETU01000016.1:1177-5763 GCA_002362175.1 Ruminococcus sp. UBA3280 | reverse complement strand
GTGAAGCCGTCCCACTCGTGAGGAATGGACGGGTCAACCTTAAGACCGTTCCAGTCAGCAGCAAGTCCGAGAATGTACTGGGAAATAGCAACCATATTCCATGCAGCAGTACCTGTAAGCCATGAGTTCTTACCCTCACCGAATCTGCTTGCGTCCTTACCTGCAATCATCTGACCGTATACATAAGGCTCTGTTTTATGGAGGTCTGAAATTTCCTCATTGAAAGCAGGAGCAATCTTTGAGTAGTACTCAAATGCCTTATCACCACGACCTGCATAAGCTTCTGCACAGATAATCCAAGCATTGTTGTGAGTGAAGATACCTGCATTTTCCTTGTAACCACCCGGATATGTTGAAATTTCACCGTACTGGATATAGTACTTTGTGAAAGCAGGGTTATTGAGAACAAGACCGTACTTTGTATTGAGGTACTTGTCGATTGATTCAAGAGTCTTGATATCAGCTCCTTCTTCCTTGCCGATTTCAGACATAACAGCGAAGCCCTGTGGTTCGATGAAGATTTTACCTTCTTCACATTCCTTGGAACCCATCTTGTTGCCCTCTGAATCATAAGCTCTGATGAACCAGTCACCATCGAAAGCGTATTCCATAACGTTCTTCTTCATCTTGTCAATTTCAGCCTGAGCAGCGTCAGCTTCTTCATTCTTGCCGAGGTGCTTTAAGATAGCAACATAGTTAGGACCTGCATATGTAAAGAGAGTAGCAACCATTACAGACTCGGCAACCTTTGAATAACCACCTTCAGCGGCAAACTTAGGATTTGTATAAGTCTGGAAACTTTCACCCGGAGTATCTGAATAGCATGAAAGGTTGATACAGTCATTCCAGTCAGCACGCATAGCAAGCGGGAGATTATGCGGTCCGAGATTGTTGATAATTTTATAGAATGAAACTTTGAGGTGGTCAAGCATCGGCTTAGCCTTTGAATCATCGTTATCATAAGGAACCATTTCATCAAGAATTGACCAGTCACCAGTTTCCTTGATATAAGCGGAAACTGAAAGAATCATCCAAAGCGGGTCATCAGAGAAGTCACCGCCGATATCGGAGTTACCCTTCTTGGTAAGAGGCTGATACTGATGATAACAACCGCCGTCCTCAAGCTGAGTGGAAGCAATATCAATAATACGCTGTCTTGCTCTGTCGGGAATCTGATGAACGAAACCAAGAATATCCTGATTTGAGTCACGGAATCCCATACCACGACCGATACCTGATTCAAAGTAAGAAGCAGAACGTGAGAGGTTGAAAGTAACCATACACTGATACTGATTCCAGATATTAACCATACGGTCAACCTTGTCGTCGGGAGTATTTACATTGATAATACCAAGGAGCTTATCCCATGTAGCTTTAAGTTCTGCAAGACCTGCTGCAACCTTTTCAGGTGTGTTGTACTGTTCAATCATTGCAAGAGCCTTTTCCTTGTTGATAGTAACGCCGTCAGCTTCAAACTTCTTATCAACAGGCATTTCAACATAGCCGAGAATGAAGATAAGTGTCTTGGACTCACCCGGAGCAAGAGTTATCTTCTTATAGTGCGATGCAATAGGTGACCAGCCGTCAGCGAAAGAATTGTTTGCTTCACCTGCAACAACAGCCTGCGGGTCATTGAAACCGTTGTAAAGACCGATAAATGAATCTCTGTCTGTATCATAACCGTCGATTTCGTCGTTTACGGTATAGAAAGCGAAATGGTCACGTCTGTCTCTGTATTCTGTCTTGTGGTAGATAGTAGAGCCTACAACTTCAACACGACCTGTGCTGAAATTTCTCTGGAAGTTAGTGCAGTCGTCCTGAGCGTCCCACAAGCACCATTCAGCGAATGAGAAAAGTGAGAATGTCTTTTCTTCTGTACCTTCATTTGTAAGTACAACCTGCTGAACTTCTCCTGCATAGTTCTGCGGAACAAAGAAAGTAACCTCAGCCTTTAAGTTGTTTTTCTTACCTGTGATAATGGTATAGCCCATACCATGACGACATTCATAGGAATCAAGCTCTGTCTTTACAGGTGACCAGCCTGGATTCCAGATTGTACCGTTTTCGTTGATATAGAAATAACGACCACCCATATCAATAGGCACGTTGTTGTAGCGATAACGGGTAATTCTTCTGAGACGAGCGTCCTTATAGAATGAATAACCGCCTGCTGTGTTTGAAATCAGTGAGAAAAACTCCTGAGTACCGAGATAGTTAATCCACGGATAAGGTGTTTTAGGTGAATTAATGACATATTCTTTGTTAGCGTCGTCAAAAAATCCGAACTTCTGCATAATTTTACTCCTTTTTTATTACATTGTGAACGATATTTCAGTTCCGAAAAAGCGGGGCAACCGCATTTTCTAACATTATATCATACTTTTCATTTTATTACAATAGATTAGTGAAAAATTCCTGTGTATTATTTTTCAGCATTTTTTTGTGCATTTTGACAAAAAATTATGTAGTACAATGAAATTATTTGATTATCATTTAACGGCTGAAGAATCTCTGATGAGTTTTAAAGACGTTATTCGGCTTTATTTCGACATAACCCGTCATATCGGCAGGGAGTGAGAGATTAGGTGCGTCAATCATAGCCGTCATTGGTTCAGGACAGAAATAGTGATTGAATCCCCTGTCATTCCAGATAATCCAGAACTTATATTCGTCAGAAACTTCATAGCAGAGTTTTTTACCACTTGCGGTATCCTCGGCAATAACACCGTGGAACTCCTGACCGTCAAGTTTTGTACATTCGCCGAAATACATATCATTATCAACCACCTGAAGAACGGGACATTTTGTGCCGTTCTTGTATTCGAGGTCATATTCCTCGGGTGAACGGAGAACCTCAGTAGGCAGACAGCGTTCATTGAGTTCACACTTCTTGCCGACGGGAACAGTAAGACGGATATCGCTTTCCTTTGCACCATCAACAAACGGAGCGTTTATAGTTGTGTGTGAAGCAAGCGACATAGGAAGAACAACATCAGAATTATTTATAAACTTAATATTCTGTTCGAGACCGTGTTCAGAGAGTGTGAAAGTATATTCAGCGATAAACTTTATAGGCAGATACTGAAAGAACTCGTCTCTTTCGTCGTATACATAACGGGTAACAAGCCATGCACAGTTAGCGTCTGCATTATATTCAACAACTTCGTGTTCCCTCTTGTGCAAAAAACCGTGAATGTGGTTGTTGTACGGTGCTTTTTCGTTTACAGGAAGATGATATACGGCATCTGAAGTTTTCAGAATACCATCAGCAAAACGGTTAGGAAGATAAAGTGTAGGCAGTCCCCATACTTCTGCGGACTGTTTTATGTCGTCTGCGGTATTTTCGGGATTAAAGCGGAAAAACTCCATATTATTCCTGTTGTCTCTGAGACGGATAACGTTAGAGCCGACTTCATACGCAACAAGTGCTTCATAACCGCCAGCCTGTAATCTTACACAGGTAAGACCATTGAAATTGAAAAGCTGTGTTGAATTATTCATTTTAAATATTTCCTTTCTGATTTGATTTTATAAATTCTGCAAGTTCGGTAAACTGGTGATTTTCACGTATTTCCTTAATACTTTCTTCCGTTGTTAATATATCACGTGGTATATTGCTGTCATAAAACCGGACTATTTTTCCGCTTTTCATAGACAAAGCAATTTCCATATGCGGAATTTTTCCCGAACGTACATTGTCCGTAAAAATTATTTTGGACTTTACACTTATTATATTCTTATACAGATACTCATATTTCTTGAAAGTACAACGGAATGTAACTGATTTTTCGTCTGCTGAAAAAGTTCCTTTGCCAAGCACTCTGTCTATAACAACAGTAATACCAACATAAACAACGGGAAGAATAAAATGAAGCCATTCAAGTTTTGTTATATATACTATATATACAGATACCGTCATGCCGACCAACAGTATTATAATTGATATAGCCGACCCGCTTTTACCATCAAAAAAACGTCCGTTCATAGTTGTATCAGTCCATACGGTTTTCCATGTCGGTATATTCGTGCATGGGAGAAATAGCCTTGTAAGCAGGACGGATAATCTTGTTTGAGTTTATAAGTTCCTCGATTCTGTGGGCAGACCAGCCGGCGATTCTTGAAACCGCAAAAATCGGTGTAAAGAGTTCGTCGGGAATACCTAACATTCTGTAAACGAAACCGCTGTAGAAATCAACGTTTGCACATACACCCTTGAAAATACGTCTTTCCCCTGCAATAACTTCGGGGGCAAGTTTTTCAACAAGTGAATAAAGTGCAAATTCTTCTTCCCTACCCTTTTCAGCTGAAAGTTTTTCAACAAATCCTTTGAAAACTTTTGCACGGGGGTCTGACTGCGAATATACAGCGTGTCCCATACCGTATATAAGACCTGCACGGTCAAACGCTTCCTTGTGAAGTAACTTTTTAAGATACTCTTTTACTTCTTCCTCGTCCGTCCAGTTTTTGACATTTGCTTTCATATCGTCGAACATCATAGCAACCTTTATATTTGCACCGCCATGTTTCGGACCTTTAAGAGAACCAAGAGCAGCAGCGATTGCGGAATAGGTATCAGTTCCCGAAGA
>DETU01000016.1:0-899 GCA_002362175.1 Ruminococcus sp. UBA3280 | reverse complement strand
GGAATAGGTATCAGTTCCCGAAGAAGACACAACGTGTACCGTAAAGGTTGAGTTATTACCGCCACCGTGTTCAGCATGAAGAACAAGAGCAAGGTCAAGGATTCTCGCTTCAAGTTCAGTATATTTCTTGTCAGGACGGAGCATATAGAGAAGATTTTCAGCAATTGAGAGATTCGGGTCAGGGTCATGGAAAAAAAGACTTCCCCCGCAGTTGTAATATTTATAGGCGTTATAGCCGTAAACTGCAAGCACGGGGAAAAGCGTGATAAGTTCAATACACTGTCTCATAACATTCGGAATTGAAATATTATTAGCGTCATCGTCATAAGAATAGAGAGCAAGGACGCTTTTCGCAAGTGTATTCATCATATTATCGCTGGGAGCTTTCATTATAACGTCCCTTGTGAAAGTAGTCGGAAGCGAACGGAAATCGGAAAGAATCTGCTTGAATTCCGCAAGTTCATGCTCGGACGGCATACTTCCGAAAAGAAGAAGATATATCGTTTCCTCAAATCCGAAACGTTTTTCCTTTATAAAACCGGAGACGATATCTTCAACATCAATTCCCCTGTAATAAAGTTTTCCGTCGCCGTGATTTGGCATACCGTCACCCGTATCAAGTACTTTTATCGTACTTATATTAGTAAGACCTGCAACAACGCCGTTTCCATCAAGGTCACGCAGACCACGTTTAACGTCGTACTGCATATAAAGTTCAGGATTAATCCTGTAACCTTCAAGTGATTTTTCGGCAAGCTTCTGTATTTCAGGAGTAACCGAAGAAAATTTATATTTCATAAATATCGTCATCCCTTTCTCTTTTACAATTATTGTATATTATATTATAATATATTTCAATAAATTTGTCAAGACTTTACAAAGACAGATGACAGGCTATA
>DETU01000062.1:9492-9826 GCA_002362175.1 Ruminococcus sp. UBA3280 | reverse complement strand
CAATATGCTGCGGGCGGAATGCTATAAACAGAGGATGGAGAAGGGATTAAGCTTCCTTGAATTTAACTATATGATTATGCAGAGCTACGATTTTCTTGAGCTTTACAAGAGATACGGCTGTAATATGCAGTTTGGCGGGGATGATCAGTGGAGCAATATGCTTGGCGGTACGGATCTGATCCGCAGAAAACTTTCTAAGGACGCTTATGCCATGACGATTACCCTTCTTATGAACTCCGAGGGTAAGAAAATGGGAAAGACCCAGAAGGGCGCCGTGTGGCTTGACCCCAACAAGACCACACCCTTTGAGTTTTACCAGTACTGGCGCAATGTG
>DETU01000062.1:0-9185 GCA_002362175.1 Ruminococcus sp. UBA3280 | reverse complement strand
TACCAGTACTGGCGCAATGTGGACGATGCGGACGTACTGAAATGTCTGCGGATGCTCACTTTCCTGCCGCTGGAGCAGATCGAGGAGATGGATAAATGGGAGGGAAGCCAGTTAAATGAAGCGAAGGAAATTCTTGCTTATGAGCTGACCAGTCTGGTGCATGGCGAGGAGGAGGCCGGCAAGGCGAAAGAGGCTTCCAGAGCGCTTTTTGTGGGCGGCACAAGTTCGGAGAACATGCCGGCTGTGACGTTGGAAGACGAAGATTTCAAGGACGGCAGAATCGATATTCTGGGCATTCTGGTCTCCGGCGGACTGGCGTCTTCCCGTTCCGAGGCGCGAAGAGCCGTGGAACAGGGCGGCGTGTCCGTGAATGGAGAGAAGGTAGGCGATGTCAAGACATCCTACACGAAAGAGGATATCGCGGCGGAAGAGTTCATTGTGAAAAAGGGAAAGAAGAGTTTTAAGAAAATTCTGGTTTAGATTTCAGAGTGAATGCAGGAGGAGAAAAACCATGGAAAAGAGAGCAAAAGGAAGAACATTGATGTCATACGCACCGGATATCAAGGTTGTGGACTGCACACTGCGGGACGGCGGTCTGGTGAATGATTTTTTCTTTACGGACGAGTTTGTGAGGGCGCTGTACCGTGCCAATATCAAGGCCGGTGTGGATTACATGGAGTTTGGTTACAAGGCATCCAAGGAGATGTTCGACGTAAACAAGTTCGGCAAGTGGAAGTTCTGTGACGACAAGGACATCCGCGCCGTTGTGGGCGATAACAAGACGGACATGAAGATCGGCGTCATGGCGGATGTGGGCCGGTGTGATTTCAGGAAAGATATCTTAAACAAGAAGGACAGCCCGGTTGATCTGGTGCGTGTCGCGACTTACATCAACACGATTCCGTCGGCGATCGAGATGATCGAGGACTGCACGAAGAAAGGCTATGAGACTACGGTCAACATCATGGCGATCTCCAAGGCAAATGAGACGGATCTGGATGCGGCTCTTGACCTGCTCGGTCAGAGCAGCGTCGGCACCATTTATCTGGTGGATAGTTACGGCTCCCTGTACCCGGAACAGGCAAGAAGGCTTGCGGATAAATATCTGGAAGTGGCAGCCAAGTATAACAAAAAGGTCGGTATTCACGCCCATAACAACCAACAGCTTGCTTTTGCAAATACAATTGAAGCTGTCGGTGACGGCGTTGACTGGCTTGATGCTACATATTCCGAAATGGGCAGAGGTGCGGGTAACTGTGCTATGGAACTTCTTTTAGGTTTCCTCAAGAATCCAAAGTATAATATTTACCCTGTTTTGCAGTTCATTGAAGAACATATGACAAAACTCCGTGAGGACGGTATTACATGGGGATATGATTTACAGTACCTTATGACAGGTCTCCTCAATCAGCACCCAAGAACAGCTATTCAGTTCACAGGTGACAACAGAAAGGACTATTCTGAATTTTACAAGGAAATTCTTGCTCAGGAATAACAAAACAAGCCGTATTCTCAGGAATACGGCTCTTTTTTACATTATTGATTCTGTATAATCATTTTTTTAAGCAGACACAAATCGAAAGAGTCAATTTTTCCGTCTTGGCAGAGGTCACAGGCTTGTCGGTCGGTAAGTTCAGATTTTCCTGAAATAAAGTTCTGAATCATAACAGCGTCTGCAACGGTAACTTTTCCGTCTCCGTTTGCATCACCGATAGCTCTAAAATCATAACCGTATTTTTCAGCATATGCTTGTGCGGTTGAGTTTTCATAGCCTCTTATTATTCCTGAATATTTGGTTATCGGTACACCGCCATAGGTAATATAATTGCAGATAGTATCTCTACTATCATATACTGCACAATCAGGATTAAGGATTGTTATAGATTCAAGATTTTCACAGTGGATAAATGCACCTTTATCAATGCTTTTAACATTTTCGGGGATTGTCATTGATGTGAAACTTTTACAATTCAAAAATGCATAACCTCCGATACTTGTAACACTGTCGGGAATAACAACATCATCTGAGCAGGTTGTACCATCAATAAGATTTCCATTTATAATAACAAGCGGATTTTCTTTCTTTTTTGATTCAAGTCTTTCATATGTACCAACTTCATATCCAGCACTTTTCTCTGCATTTGCTGAAATAACAGCATTATCAGAAAATCTTTATAACAGACGGCTAACAAAAATCATCATTAAAGTTAAGTTTTCTGCTTTTTATTTTCTGCATAGTATCTGCAAAAATAATTAAGAGTACATTTTTCACATTTAGGGTTTCTTGCACAGCATACATCACGTCCGAATTGTACAGTCTGATGACAGAAATGGTTTGAAACTTCAGGCGGAAGAATTTTAACAAGGTCTTTTTCCACTTTTGCAGGTTCTTTGTTTTCGGTAAGTCCGAGCCGTCCCGTTATGCGTATACAGTGAGTATCCGTAACAACAGCAGGTTTTCCGAAAACGTCACCGAGTACAAGGTTAGCGGTTTTGCGTCCTATGCCTGAAAGTGTGAGCAGGTCGTCCATATTGTCGGGGACTTCACCGCCGAAATTGTCCAGCAACTGACGTGACATCTCTTTGAGACTTTTTGCTTTCATATGATAAAGTCCGCAGGGTTTTACAACTTCTTCCAGTTCCTCAATATCTGCATTTGCGAACGATTCAAGGTCGGGATATTTTTCAAAAAGGGTTTTGGTTACTACGTTTACCCTTGCGTCTGTACACTGTGCCGCAAGTCTTGTTGCGAACATCAGTTCATACGGTTTTTTATATTTCAGCGAACATTCTATATCAGGATAGAGTTTCTCCAGTTCTGTTATGGCAAGTTCTGCAATTTCCTTTTTATTCATTCTGAAATCTCCCTTTTCATTTTTAAAATTCTGTCATATACTTTATACATTTTCTGCACGGTGTTTTCAAGAAAATAGTAGTGCTTTATGTAAAACGCCAGCAGTACCGTTATTATAGTTACGAGAATTAAAAGCATAATATTATCTGTGAGCAACATTCCTACCATGAATACTGCAAGTATAACCGCAAACATCATTGTAACCAGAAAATGTACTGTTCTTTCATGTTGCATGAAAGCGATTTTGTCCATATGTTCGGCAAGAATAACCAACAGTTCACTTTGATTTTTACAATTGTCAAGACGTTCTGAAACGGTATTCATGTAGTTGGTAAGATATTCAGTCATAGTTATTCCCCCTTTACTGCAATTATACACTTTTTTCCGATAAAAGTCAACAATTTATATCCATGTGAATTTTCCGGAAATAATCATTTTTATAAGTGCCTCAAAGTTTTTCCAGCACACCGTTTTCCAAATCGTTGATAGAATACAATGTATCAAGTACATCAAAAGTTTCCTCAAGATTATGCCTTGCACTTTTCCAACCTTTGCCGTCTGTAATCCATAAAAACGTAAATCCATTTATTGTATCAGCTTCTTGTGCTATTTGTTTGTAACTTCTTGCTGTTTCATTGAGTTTAGAGCCACTGCTTGTATAAAAGTTTGTTTCAATGCCATAAATCATATTTTCTGTTTTAATAACAAAGTCAAAACGTTTTTCAGTTTTACCATTATTTGAAATAGCAGATAAATCAATTCCCCATTTTTCTGTAATTTCGTGTATGTACATTTCTTTGAAATAATTTTCATTTTTATTATAACCGGCTTTTACTATGAAACTTTCTACCAAGTCTTCTATAAGATGACCACCACGGTTTTTTCTTCCGTTTGAGTCAAGACCAGTTTCAACACCTGTTACATAGTCAATAAGGTTTCCGATTATTCTGTTTTCAAGCAAATCAAAAAGTCCTGTTTCACGCATAAATATTTTATACTGTTCAGGGGAATAATTCATTTTTTTAAAGTTGTATCTTAACTCTCCATTAATGTCAACAACAGGTATTTCGTTTGCCCTTACTGCCAATAAAATCGGGAGACATTTAAGTGTTTCAGGATATTTTATTATTACAGATTCAAAATCTTTTTCTATATTTTTTGAGCCTATTAAAGAATTTAGGATATTCAGTTCTATTTTTATGCTTTCAACATTTTTGTGAACTTTATCGAAATCAATATAATAATTGTAAGTAGCTATACTTTCCTTAAATGCAGAAATCCATTCTGTGAAATTACGTTTCATTTTTATCCTCCTTAAAAATTGCTGATTAATAATTCATTTAAAGTTCCACGTCCTGTACCTTTGCTGTTAATCATTCTTGAAGCTTTGATTCTTGTTATATTGAAATTTCTGTAAATGTCATCAAAGAAATCATCATTTTCGTCCGTATTCTTAGGATCAGAATTGCTTGCCAGTATTTTAGCACCTTTTTCAGACATACATTCTATAAACTTAGAAAGCTGTATTTGCTGTTCATCTTCGAACACTGTTTTATTGTAAGAAGTAAAAGAAGAAGTTTTGCTTAATGGTCGGTATGGGGGATCAATATATACAAAAGTGTTTCTGTCAATAAAATCTGCGCATTCACTGTAATCACCACATTTTATCGTTACATTGCAAAGTAAATTGCTTATAATTTTTAGATTATCGGCATCACATATCAGCGGTTGTTTATATGAACCTACAGGCACATTATATAGTCCTTTGCTGTTTACACGATAAAGACCGTTGAAACAAGTCTTATTCAGAAATATAAATAGTACTGCCATGGAAATATCATTAATGTTATTTTTAATTCCTTCATTGAATTTGTCACGCTGTATATAAAAATATTCTTTACGTTCATCGTTGTTCATAGAATAAAATTTTTTCTGCATATCAGATAAGTGTATAATTATATTTTCAAAGTTATCACGTACATGAATATAAGTATTAATCAATTGGTTGTTTATATCATTAATTAAAATTTCTTTCGGCTGGAAGTTTGCAAGTACATCAAGCAATACCGCACCGCCACCAACAAAAGGCTCACAATATTTTTGAATATTTTCGGGATATTTATTCCTGATTACATTTATCAGCTGGCTTTTACCGCCTACCCATTTTATAAAGGGCTTAACTGTTTTAAGCATATATATTCCTCCTTTTTATAGTCAAGTTTAACACAGATATATTTTTTTGTCAATATAAAGAAAGACGGCTGATTTTCTCAACCGTCTTTATATTTATTATTTTTCAGAATAATGATACAGGAATCTGTTCTATTTCGCCAAGTATATATTTTCTGAGGTAAGCAGCGTCTGAGTACGTTATTACACCGTCAGCGAGTATATCAGCACTTTCCATCTGAAGAGGATTGAGAGTAATCTGTTTATTGATATACTGGCAAAGAAGAACATAGTCAAATGAATCAATAATGCCGTCGCCGTCAATGTCGCCTGCTGACTGGGGAACAATTTTGTATTTGTCGGGGATATACTGTCCTTCGATTTCGCCGGAGGGAACTTCATAAGGGTCAACCTTTATGAAAAGCTGTTCCCAGTACCAACCGTATACACTGTCGGGGTCATAAGTTACGCCGACACCCATATGTGTATAATCAGGATTCATAATTGCAGCCCAGTGACTCGGAGAGTTCTTCCACTGTTCAAAAGTATCTTCCGGAGTACTCATACCGCAGGCAATATTTTCAGCGGCTGTAGCCCAAGGAGTAACATTATAATCTACTATCTGTATAAAGGAATCGCCGTTTGTACGTGAGTGACTGAAGTTTTCAACACATTCTTCTGCACGTGTTTCTGCTGCATCACAAAGATAGGGTACAGCGTATATCGGGTCAAGACCTTCAGCAGCTCTTGCTTCGTTTACAAGAACGATTACCTGTTCTGCAAGTTCTGTGAAATCGGGGTCATCATAAGATGCGTCGGACTTCATTGATGAGCTTCCTATACCTGCTGTTGCTAAAACGACAGCTGATAAAGCGGATATAACCTTTGTAAATAATCTGTTAGTAGTTTTCATAAAATCTCCTCCAATGTTATTATATGTATTAGCTGTTGCTGTTGTTTCTTCGGAATCCTTTCTGAAAAGATTGAAAATATTAAAGTTTTTCATAACTTTACCTCCTGAAAAATTTATTTATTTCACGACTTTAAGTCTTGCAAATTTTTTATTTCGTGTTCTTTACTGTGATTATATTCTATCATGATTTTCATTTTTTTCACACTCTAAAAATCAGATATTTTCCGGTAAAAAATCGACATATTAATTTGTTTTCGGCTTTTTTTCCGTGTTCTTTACTGTGATTATATTCTATCATTATTTTTTCGTTTTTCACACTCTAAAAACAAGATATTTTCCGATAAAAAAACGACATTTTCAGGCGTAAAAATATAAAAAAAGCATTTCCGATGCGTTATTACGTCGGAAATGCTTTGATTTCAGTTTATAAAAAACAGGGAAAATTCCGCTCCCTCGTCTGTTTGTCCGTAAGCTTCCACTTTTCCGTTATGCCTTTGCATGATACGGTTTACAAGTGCAAGACCTACACCGCTCCCCTCAAATTCTTCTTCTGAATGAAGTCGCTGAAAAACCTGAAATAATTTATTTGCATATGTCATATCAAAACCTGAGCCGTTGTCTTTGATTTTTATGATTTTATGTGTCTTTGTTACTGAACCCGACACTTCAATTACGGCGGTTTCTCTTTTAGATGTATACTTTATGGCATTTGCAAGTAAATTTTTTATTACGAGCTGAATCAGTACGGGGTCGCCTTTTACTTCGGGAAGTTCACCGCAATGAAATTCAATATTTCTGTCCGTTTCAAGTTTTCTGAGTTCACTGAAAGTTTCTTCCGTTATTTTCTTTATATCAACCATTGTCATCTTTGGCTGTATATTGCACATTTTTGAAAAGTCAAAAAGTCTTTCAATCATGATTCTTGTCTGTGTTGACTTTGAAACAATCATATCCATAATATTTGAAATATCTTCATTCTGAACTTCACCAAGTTCCTGTTTCAGCATTTCTATAAGCATATTTATAATATTGAAAGGTGCTTTGAGGTCGTGGGAGACTGCCGAGCAGAAAAGATTTAATTCGTTGTTTGCGGCGGCAAGTTCTTTTTGCTGCATTGAAATTTGCAGATGTGTTTTTACTCTTGCAAGATATTCTTCCTTTATAAAAGGTTTTTTTACATAATCACAGCCGCCGAGTGAAAAACCCTGCTGTATTATTTCGGGACTCATTTCAGCCGTAAGAAAAATTATGGGAATATCTTTGGTACGGGGATTGTTCTTGAATATTTCACAGAGTTCGAGTCCGCTTATATCGTTCATCTGAATATCAAGCATAATAAGGTCGGGGATTTTTTTTTCAAGAAATTTTATTGCTGCTTTTCCGCTTGTGGCTGCAAATACACGGTATCCCTGTGAACGCAGGATAGTTCCTGAGTAAGCTATATGGTCGGGCATATCGTCAACAACAAGTATTTCCGCATAATTTGTCATCATTTTATTGTCTCCTTAATGTATTTCGAGTTTTGCCTTGAATCTTGACGGTGTTTCTCCCGTTATCTCCTTGAAAACCTTTGTGAAGTAGTCAACGGAGGAATAACCGAGAATATCACTTATTTCATATGCTTTGTAGTTTCCCGTGCGGAGAAGATTGATTGCATAGGCTATTTTTATTCTTGAGTATACTTCATGAAACGTAAGACCAAAATTTTTCTTGAAAATTTTTCCGAAATAGTCCTTGCTGTAGCCGTGTGCTTCCGCAATATCATCGACAGTAAAAACTTCGCCGTAATGTTCCGAGAAATAAACGGCTGTCTGATATATGAAAGGGCTTGAATCAACAGATATTCCAAGCTGACTGAATACATCAGAGACCGCTTGCTCTATCTTGATTGTATCTGACGTTTCTTCAATATGAGTTTTAAGACGTTCAAGAACCTGTGCAAGTTTCTTTTCGTCAACGGGTTTCAGCAGATAATCAAATGCACCGAGAATCAGACCCTGACGTGCATATTCAAATTCGTCATATGAACTTGCAAAGACAACAGGTGTTGTGCTGTTCTGTTCCGAGAGTTTGCGGAGCATTTCAATTCCGTCCACAAATGGCATACGTATATCGGTGAAAATCAGGTCAAAAGATTCTTTTTGCAGTATTTCGAGGGCATCTTTGCCGTTTCCCGCCTGTTTTGCGATTCTGAATCCACATTCAGTCCATGTTTTCATTTTTGAATAGATAAAGCGAAGTGCTAAATCGTCCTCAACCAAAAGTACATTATACATTGAATCCCTCCATATTTTCTGAAATCCATAAAAAATCATAGTTCATAACGGCTGTTTGAAGCTGTTCAAATACGGTTTTTTCCATATTATCCATAAAAATTCTGTTATTTTCCGTAAATACATCAACTGCTGAAATATCAAATTCCGTACAGAGTGAAAAAAATTCGTTCCATATTTCCGAAAACTGTTTTTCAACGGAAATTTCAGAATTTTCAATAACATTTTTTATACACGATTCTATTTCAATAAGTGTTTTGTCCCAAACTTCTTCAAAGGTATCAAAGCTGTCGGAATATTCCTTTTTTAATTCCGAACTCAGACGGCATGAAATGCTGTAAAGCTTTTTACAGAAAAGATTTCCCGAAATTCCTATGATATTATGGAGTATTTCCCTTGCGGAAATATAATTTTCGGAAATAACATTTTTACGGAGATTTTCACAGTCGTTTCCGTGTGCTGATATAAATTGTGTAAGAAGTCTTTGAACCGCCTTGTCGTCGTTAAAGACCGCTGAAAGTGCGTCATAGTCAAAATACCTGTCTGTCTTTTGGTTTTCCGATACAGGATTAATATTTATATAATTCTGAAGAAGTTCCTGAAGTTCGTTCATTTGCAGTGGCTTTGAAAGATAGCCTTCAATACCGCTTTCAGAAAATCTTATTTCCGCTTCGGAAATACTGTCTGCGGTCAGTGCAATTATCGGAACGGATTTATTTGTTTCATGGATACGCTTTGAAGTTTCATAACCGTCCATTCCGGGCATATGTATATCCATAAAAATCATGAAAAAATCCTGATTTTCCGCCATTTCAACTGCTTCCGCACCGCTTCCTGCGGTAAATACTTCAAGTCCGCAGCTTTCAATCATCATTTTTTCTATTTCTATACTGATTTCATTGTCATCAACAAGTAAAAATTTGATTTTTCATCACTCCCGTTATTAATATGTATATTTATAATTATACCTGTATTG
>DETU01000095.1 GCA_002362175.1 Ruminococcus sp. UBA3280 | reverse complement strand
GCAATATAATAAATATTTTTTACAGTATCAAAGTAAAAAGTAACATTATCCCCGAAAATTTTGGTTATCACTTTTTCAAAATAAGACTGTCTGCCGTCTGATTTTTCGGATTCCGTCATATAAAAAAGTATAATATCCTGTACTTTTTTAGAAATTTCCGTAAATTCATGCTGAAGAAATTCACCACGTTTTCCCTCACATATTTCCCTGCAAACTTTTCGTTTTGCATAATCCTTTTCGGTATACATGGAAATCTCTTCAATCTCAATGACATAGTGCATGAGTAAATCAAGAAGATAAGGCTGTTTTCGCAGAACAGCCCACCTTTTTTCCTGTTCTTCCCTATTTTCAGCCTCACCCGAAACATTAAACAGTATACGGAATAAACTGCTGTAATTAAGGTCAACACTTACAACATTGTCATATTCGGAATCAAGAGAATCAAAAGGCGGAAGAATACATGAATAATAAATCGACATTATTTCATATACCCACCTTTCCATATATATTCGGGAAATAAACGCTGTATCTGATGTACTGTATATACAATACGGTCGTACAATAGATTTTGTTCGTCATTTACAAAATTAAGATAAAGCTTTGGTCTGTCTGTTTTCTGAATAAACAACTGTGATATTGGATATTCCAAATGTTTTCCGTAATTGCACACAATCATGTTTTCGGGACATTCCGTGTAAACATCAACAAACTTCACAATATCTGCAAATCCTCTCATAATCATATGAATGTCTGATTTACTGTAAATATGGTTAATGTTTTCAGGATAATTTCCCTTATTCGCAAATTGAAAACTATTAATAAATGAACTTACAATATAATTATCAACATGGTTTATTTCAGCTTTTATCATATAATTTTTCGGATTCATCTCAAAATCCTCAGGAGTCACTTTGATTTCACGTGTACTTTCATTTTCATTTATTTCAATATTAAATTTATTTTCATATTTTTCTTCGGCAAAAATAAACGTATTTTTTTCGAGATTATAATAAAATGAATTTCCACGTTTTATAGATGCCGGATTACTGCTTAAAGAAACATTCCATACACTGCGGAAATTAAGTTTAAGCTTTCCGATAAGATTGTTTTTTTCAAGCTGTAAGTCACAACCGTTGTACGCTTCTTTGCAGTCGGTTTCAATATAAATCATTCTTCTGAAATAAGGTGAATATATTACAGGAACATTTATTCTATAAAATAAAAACAGATTATAAAGCAGTTTTTCCTGATGAAGCAGACTATTCTGCAAAATCAGACTGTATGAAAATTCTGTAATACCGTCTGCTAGTACTCCCGTGTATTTTTTTTCATACTCGCAGTAATCAGAAATTTCATTGTAAGGAACATCAATATAACCCGTATTCAGTACATTAATTCTATTATTATAAATATTTTCAGAACAGTGATTTTTCAGTACCGACTTCAAATCATCTGCACATGAAACAAATTCAAAACCTTTCGGAAGTGTATCGTTGTCCGTAATTCCACATATAATATTATGGTCAATATCTTGATTTATTTTATTATTTTCATTTTCCGAAGCAGAAAGCAATTCTTCCTGATAATCCGCAAGATTCCCGAAAACTTCACTCCATATGAATTTTTGTTCATTTGTCATATCACTGCTCTGATTTATAACAGCGTCAATTCTTCGGCGAAGTTCATCTTTTTTATACATCTGTTATATCCTCCTGTTACCCACTCATTGCCTGCGTATTCATATCAATGGAACTTCCGTTCAGTTTGGTCTTTCCACTCTCAAGAACAAGCTCGGACTGTCCTGATTTTATATCCGCCTTTTTACTTTCAAGACACATCTTTGTACTATTCTGAGTTGCTGAAATACTGTCTTTTTTTACAGAAACAAATGATTTTTCCAGTTCAGCGGAAATAATTTCCTTGTTCATAGTAAACTGCGAATCACCTATTTTTGCCGTAATGCTGTTATTTGTAATTATTATTTCAGTGTTTTCCCCCTGACTGAACGAAACTTTTTCATCTTCCACCACAAGAAGATTTTTTCCGATATAAATATATTTCTTAACAGGGTCATGACATTTATCGGGCAGTTTCTTTTCACGCAGAGAACCAAGTACATAAGATTTTTCACCGCTGATATAAACAATAACATTATCGTCAATATCAGGAAGCATAATTACTCCTCCACCGTCTTTACCTGTAAAGCCTGTTATAAAAGGAATCCATGTTTTCTGAGAATCATTGTCCTCAAATTCTGTAAACTTCACCTGAATACGTCCGAGATGTTCGCTATCATTGTTATCCGTCACTTTTGCAACAGTAATCAGAGAAGAAGGACTTAACTGATATTCATCATAAGCGGGTTTTGTATGTGCAACATAACTGTAATGAGTTTCATCAAATTCGTCATGTATTTCAGTTCTACAAACAGTATATTTAGTACCGTCCGCACTGACTTCCGAACCGTTAAGAAACTGTTTCGGAGTAATGAAAGAAATTTCCCTGTTGCTTTTACTTACGGAAACAGTCTTTTCAAAAACTGACGTTTTATAGTCGTTCGATTCAGATTTAATGTTATCAGAACCGTTTGTTTTTCCAAACTGCAATTTTCCTTCTTCTGTAACAAATATCCCACATTCACATCTTGAAGCAAGCATTTTAACAAAAGTAAAATCGTCTGTTTGATACTGATAAATTATCTCTTTAATCGGTTCGTTTATTTTATCACAGATACCAATTTCAACATCAGGAAAACTTTTCAGAATGTCGCTTGCTGTTTTTTCGGGATTCTGAAAAATCCTGTCTTTTCCCTGTTCCTGAATAGTCCATGAATGAGAAACAATTGTAATTTCTGCGGTCGTTTCCGAAACACTTTTTTTTACGGAAACATCTTTAACAAAGCCATTAAGAAGTAAATTTCCGCTGTCAGATTCAATTTCAACTGACTGTCGCTGTTCAGCAAGAGAAAGAAACTCGTCTGCTTTTTTTTCGTCAATAACGGAAGTCACCTCCGCAAACGTGTGATTGTTTACAGAGGCTATAATGCGACATTCCGCAGAAATAACTTCCGGAATATTCTTAATCTTCATACTCAGATAAGTTCATATTTTATGTCGGTAAGTTTATGATTCGGACGCTGTGCCATAACAATTTCAAATGTCACTCCGTTTTTAGAAAAATCCTCTGTATAATCAATACAGAACATTCCGTCCAGTTCAAACTTACGGCTTATATTATCCTCATTCTCCGTTGTGAAAGCTTCTATTTTAACGGTACGGTAAACATCAGATGTTTCCTTTGACCAGTTAGCAAGCTTGTTCATTTCACGGAAATCATTGTCAGTGTCTGCCTTGCCCTGAATTGTCACTTTAATTCTTGCGTCTCTGTCACGGTCTTTACAGTCATCATCACTGTCAAACTTGAACTGTACGGCAGTAATTGCATCGTCATTGTTTCCTTTTCCCTGATTGGAAATAAAATTTATTTCATCTTTTGAGCCTGATATAGTAACATTATAATATATGTTCACTTATTTTTCCCCCTTAAACATTTTCCTTGATTTTAGTTTTAAGAATCATAGGTTCTTCACGACCCTTGAAACGCAGTGAAAATGACTCTTCTTCCTTTGAAAATTCAAAAATTTCATCACTCATAAGAATCGGGTTTACCTTTTCATCATTGCCACTCTGATTCTGCATATTCTTAATGCCTTTCTCGAATGACTTCGCCTCACTTTCAAGCTTTATCTGTTCACGTTCTACCATGAAGTCAAGATAGTTTTTCGTGATATATTGATAAAGTGGTCTGTTATCAAGAGTACGTGCAGAAAGAATAAATGCCTGTTTAACGAGTGTGTCACTTTGGAAACAGAATCCGCCCATTTTATCGCCGAGTACAAAATTCTGAAGTTCTGAACTCATATTCAGACGACATTCAGGATTGAAATTTGCAAAAAACTTACGGCTGTTTTCCTTCTTTTCCAAATCGAAATGAACAAACGGATTATTCTTTATTATGGAATTGGAACTGTTTTTCTTCTGCTGAATCTTGCTTGTCTGAGTTGCGACGGTAATTCCTGCTGCAATATATGCCGCATCAATATAGACAGTCGGTACGTATAATGTATCACCGCTTACCGATTCAAAACCCGACTTGTTTTTAGGAATAACCGTAAAATTCGGAAATGCAAGAACAACAGAATCCTTTGAATCAATAGCTTTCGATTCTTTTGTATACTGTTCAAAGGTCTTTTCTTCAAACTGTGTAAAGCCTGTTTTTTCACAAGGACAGAAATTGAAGAAAGAAAGAATCCCGCAGTCTTTCAGAAGATTTGTCACTCTGTTTATCTCACCGACTGAATAAACAGGAACATCAGAACGCTTTTCATCATCTGTTTCTTCGTCCATGGAAAATAAATCCATATTTTCAATATCAGGCATCTCATTATCAACGCTCTCAGGTTTCCAGTCATTATTTTCAACAGAAGCAGACGGCAGAACTGCAAACCATATACGTTCATTTTCTGATGTATTTACACGCTTAAAGAAATTTTTAACAGCGTTTTCACTTTCATCACTGTAAAGTACATCGTCAATATTACAGTTTGCAATAATAACACCTGCTTTTACTTCTCCGTTTTCATCTCCTGCATGACGGAAAAACTGTTCAATTCCTGCAACTTTCTGAACAAGATAGCCTATGGCATCAAAGAAAGACTGCTGTGCGTGGTCGTACATTTTTGCCATTACATCTATTCTCTGCTTGAGTTCGTCGGTAGGAACTGTCTGAAGTGCCATGTTTTTCTGCTCTGAATAAATAGACATAAAAAGATTTTTATCTACATTGCCCTCAGGTATACTGTCAGCAATTTTTTCCCATTGTGCAGTTACAAGCTTTGTATTTGAATCTTCTTTCATTTCAAGAGCAACAACAGCTGTTTCTTTCTCCTTGACAGGTTTCAAAGCACCGTTTCCGTCCCATTTAAGAGTATATAAAGGCAGTGCTTCTGTATTTTCCGCACCTGTTTCAATAGCTTTCGGAGCTTTTCCACCTGTTCTTGAATTCACAACCTGTTGCATATCGGTAATAGCAAGAGGGAGGAGACGCAAAGCACTTCCCGAATATTCACTTTTAACATCATTGAAAGTTTCCTGTGCAAGACGAAGCCATTTTTTTACACCTGAGGGATTTTTATTTTCCTTTTCTTTCATGGCATTGAATAAAAATTCCTTTGCTTCAACTCTCTGTCGTCTTGCCCTGTTATAGATATTTTCGGGATTCAGTGCGTCATAAAGCTTGTTGTATCGGGAATCTTCATTGCTTTTTCCGCTGTTGGACTTTGTTTCAATAATATCATGAACTGCCTTATAAAATTCATGATTGCAAAGTGAAACAGGGTTACCGCCGTCGTCGCTGTTAAGAGAGTAGCTTATACTCTGTAAATTGCCGTCAGCATTTACATTTATGCGTTCATATACTGTCGGTTCAAACTTCTCCTTGAACTCACTGAAACTATGTACAAGAAGTTTCTCGTTTACTACTTCTACAGCCTCTTCACTTGTTCTTCCTTTAAGCAATGTACATAAATTAGGCATACCCTCTTTGTCATTGAACTTTTCAAAAATAATTGTTCTTGAATTTTGCGGAATCTTTTCAAAATCCATTATAAACATCTCCTTATATTTGAATTATAATAAAATCATCAGAAATTTCCGATAATTTATCTGCAATAATCTGCTTTATATATATATTGTCGTCATCAATTCCCGCAATTCTGAACACATTATATCTGCCTGTTTCTTTCGGGGAAATTACAATATTTTCCGCATGATAAACTCCTCTGTCCCGTTTCAGTACGGTCTTTCTTTCATCAATGCAGTAAATACGTGGCGGAATCGTAATATAATAAAGCTGTTCTTCACCACGATAAAATATTCTGACAGGAATCACAAAGATACCATCAGTATTTCCGTAAGCTGTTACCCTGTCCCAAGCCCAAGTACTGAAAAGCGGTACTTCATTGTTGATGTAATAGAAATCCGTAAATTCAAAATTACTGTCAGACGGTATTTTCCAGTACTGTTCATTGTGAGTAAGGTACTGAAATTCTGATTTACGGCAGTACTCCGAAAAATAACGTACATACTCATATAATACTTCATCGTAAGTATGTTTAGTCTGTAACTTATAAAACATCATAAGGCATTATCTCCATTCCGTCAGGACTGATTTTTTCCAGACAATGTTTTAGTTTTTCAGTAATATAAATGCTGTTATCAAGTACATGAGACAACTTGAATATCTGATAATTACCTGCTTTTCTTTCGTCAATCACAAGTTTCCGAACATCATAAAGCGGATTATAACCATCCGTTATACATTCAGTTTCGGAAAGACTGTAATCAACTGCGTCTATACACGGCGGAACAGCCATTATATATGTATATGATTTTTTTTGCATACGGTCATTAACTGTTACTTTTTTCGTAAAAAGATTGTCAACACCGTTTTCAATCATATTTTTATATACTTTTTCCGAAAACAACGGCACTGAATCATCATAGTAAAAATCGGGAAAATCAAGTCCGCCAACCTTATCGGACGTATAAATATTTATTTTTTCGGGACTGATTTTCTGAAATTCTGACATCATACACGCAAGCTGTATGTCCTTAAATGCATTTTCTTCGGGTTCAATATAATTTCCGAAAAGTTTCGTATAATGTAGCCTGTATATCATTTCAGTCCGCACTCCTTTAAACGTTCGTTTATCATTCTTTTCGGAAAAACATAACTGCTTCCATTGTCCGACGCAGACGCAATCAGTGCTGAAAAATGCGTATCTTTCTTGTCAATATCCGAATCACTGATATACTGCTTATAAACACAATAACTGAAAGGTAATGAAAAACTCCTGCTTTCGTCGGAAATCAGGAAACACTTCACGTTCTCACAAAACATGATACAGTCACTTTTATCAGTATATACAAGCCTGCCTGTTTCTTCGGTAAATACACTGTTATCATTCTTCTGATATTTGGTATACTTATATTTACAGAATATCCAGTCATTTCCATCTTTTTTCACAAGAATCACTTTCGCACTTCTCGGAATTTCAAAAGCGTATCTAAGTGACTCCGCCGAAACGTAATAAGGAATACTATCTTTTGGATAAGTTCCGAAAATATCAAGATGTTCTTCAATTTTTCCAGAAAGTCCGTTCATTTGTTCGATGAAATATCGCCTGTTATTTTCATAATTTTCCAGAAGACAACAGTTTTTGAAACGGCTCTGAAGTATTTTTAGTATTTTCTTAACATCTTCATTTATTACGTCACTGTAACACTTAATCGTCCTTAACTGCGGATACTTTGAAATTACTTCCTGCGGAAGTTCAATACGATAATTATGCTGTCCGACGTGCCACTGCAAACCCGATACGTCCATAACTTCATAAGCCTGTGCCTTTTTGTAATGGATATTCTTTTCATCGTAACCGTCGCCTTTTTCCCACGAAGGCAGGAAATAACAGTTTTCCATACAGTTTATATCATATCCGAAATAGTTTCCCAGCTTTACGAGTTCAGGATAACGACAGTAAGCATCATTTATAGAAATCATATGGTGAGCCTGATTACCCCATGATATTTCGTATTTCTGCATACGTATATCGGCAAGTTCGTCATAAGCCTTTTCCTTTGCACTGCTGTTGCGACGGAGTTTTGAAGCAGCCCCTTTTGTTTCAATAGTACTTTCCGCCTTTATATACGGACAGTTTTCGGCTTTCTCACAGTTTTCATACGCACACAACACAAAATCATATTTTTTCTTTTCTTTTTCGGAAACTTTTTCTTCTTCTTCTTCAGTCTCTTTTTTTTCACTGTCCCTTTTATTTTCTTCGGGACTGTTTTTTTCCTCTTTTAAATTTTCTTTTTCGTTTGAATTTCCGGTGTTTTCACTATGTTCAGCACCCATATCCGCTACGGGCATTACGGGTACACCGACGGAAACAGGTGGTGTAATCGGCAGAAGTTTTGCGGTTATCTGTCCGCCGACATCACACATAATCATAGCGTCCTGATTAAGTAAAGAAACGTTGTTGATTTTTTTTTTCGATTCAATTCCTCTTATCCAGCCACCTATACAAGACTTCGGACACGGAGTCGGCACACCTCTTGCCGCCGCTGTCAGAATACTACAGATACCACTACAGCAAAGCTTTGTATTTTTTGTCAAAGCCTGTCCGTTACCGTCTTTGAAAGTCGTCGGAAACGGTATAACAGTAATTTTTCCCGAAAGGGCAGGACAGGTAAAAATGCAGTTATTTTTATTTAAAATACGCTTACTCATTATTCAAGTACGATTTTTTTCGGTGCAGAAAGATATTCCTGATTTTTCAGTGATTCTTCGTCGTAAGCTGCTGCATACTCAAGAACAGACGGCTCAACCGCACGTATATAAACCATTGCGTCGTCCATAGTTTCGTCAATCTTGCAAATCTTTTTGCGGACACCCTGTATCGACATCTGATTATTAGCAGCTTCGGGGAGGTCTGTGTAATAAAGTTCAAAATCAGATTCAGATGCGTCGATAAACTCAACCCATTCTTTGTATTTTATATTACGGTCGGTCACAACTTCAAACTTTCCACGGCTGTTGAAACCTGTAAAGAAATTAAATTTAATTTCGTCGGTTTCCTTTATTTCCGATTCAACTTTTATTCGTGAACCGATTCGGCACGCAAGCAGTCCGTATGCAACACCAAGTTTTCCGTTAGGACGGATTATATTATTATTTGTCATGATGTTTTTTGCGGGTTGTATAGCGTTTGCTTCTTCTGTTCCGAGAGGTGCATAGAGTACAAACAAACCATTGTTTTCGTAAGCCGAAACGGGTAATGTTGCACTTGCTACTTCCTGATAATATTTAGCTCCGATAAAGTCATTGATTTCAATAGTAATCTGTGAATGGCTGTAAATGAAACTTGCTATTGCAATTGTTACATCACCTATGCCAACATCTTCATTTTTTATAGCCTTATACGCTTCTTTAAGCTGTTCAGGCGATAAAACGCCCTCTTTCCATAATTCAGTCAAATCAGGAATAATCTTACTTTCATAATATTCTGAATTACAACACAAATCATCAAAGAAACTAATCAAATCTTCTCCTGTCATATTCTGAATAAATGAATCATCATTAAGAGAATCATATGATATACCCATATTTTTTAAAAATTCACCGACAACTTTATTGTCATACTTTTTTACGAAATAATCCTTAGCCTTTTCGGGAGTTTCCACTGCCTCTATATTCAGAAGTTTTTGGAAATCAGGTGTATATTTCTTTATATAATCATCAAACGACTCTTTTACCATTTTTGATTTACTTGAATTTCCTGCAAGGAATATCTGTATTTTATCGACTTTTCCCACAATTTCCTCTTTTACGGAATCAGTGGAAAGAGCTGTCCGCATAGCCTCAAAGAAGTTGTCAACACCCTTGTCGATACGTTTCCTTATAATGTCATAGAGTTCTGCTGTATCTATGGACAATTCAAGCGACTGGCTGTCGCCGTCCGTGTCACGCAGATTAAGCATAACGCTTGTTTTTTCGTACTCCTGACCCTCCCACAACGGACGCAGTTCCTTTGAAAGCTGTCGCATATTGAATTTTGCCTGCTGTGTTTCACCTATCAGTATTTCACTTCCTGCAAAAGCTTCACACTCCGCCGGCTTTGTAAACTGCACCTTATTCTCACGGAGAAGTTTTTCATTCTTCCTGAAAACATGGTAAGACAGCAGTTCAAGCATATTTTCACCGCCAAGATAACGGTCACCGCCTGCACCGAAATGTCTGATTACATTGTCATAACGCCTCTGCTGTTTTTTCGACGCTCTCTGCCATATGCCGTAATCAAAGTCAGTCGTACCGCCACCGAAATCGAAAACGCCGTAAAGTACTTTTTCATCTTCCTGCGGGTCAAAACCGTACTCCTGCAAAGCACAAACAGCATAAGCTGCCGGTTCGCTTGCACCCTCCATTACACGAAATTCCTGCATAATTTCCTTGTTCTGCAAAACTTCATCAGGCAGTGATTTTTTAAGTCCCTTTTCAAAACTCTCGCTTATCTTCATACGGATTTTACGTTCATATGTAACGGGGAACGACATGATATAATTAATATATATACCGTTATACATATTATTTATAAACAATCCGAGCATATACGCATAAAGTTCAATGGGATTGAGTTCGTCGCTGGAAATATCGATAAAAGGAGGCATTTCCTTTTCAAGACCTTTTTTATCCTTTAAGGTCATTTTACGGTTTTTGTCGCTTGCCCACTGTTTCAAATCACTAAACCATGCATAGTAATTTTCAGCGGATTCAGGTGAATCAAGCAGTTCGGAAGCGGTATGGGAAATAGTCATGTCCGCCCATTCTGTACGTGGTCTGCCGTCTTTTTCGTTATAACGCTGGAGGAAACGGCTCAGGTTTATGAACTCCATAACGGTCGGGTTTTCGTAATCATTGGCGGAAATATCCTTGCTGTAGTCTCCACCGCCTATACGCATGGGGACGGTGGTATCACTTCCGTTCTGATAGGTAACAACCGTACTTTTCGTACCGAAATCAATTCCTACAATGCCATCCCTGCGGACATCGGCAAGCGGATTTCTTCCATAGAAAGTATTTTCAAGATTGATTTTTATTTCATTTTCTTGTGGTTCTCTGTCCCAAAGTTCCCAGTGACCGCTGTTAACGTCTGTAAGGCGAGCCGTTTCGTATGGGGTTATATTGGCACGGACTGTGTCGCTGTTTGTAAAAAGTTCCACAAAGTCCTTAAATCCCTCGCCTGATAAAGAGACAGCAGTTCCGCTTTTCAGTGCATTTTCAATACTTTCCTTTTTGAATAAAACATCTTTGAAATCGTCAATTTCATTTTTGCGGAGAAGTCTGAAAAATTCGTCTGAAAAGCCTGATATTTCGTCGCCGTTCCATGTGAACAGATTTTTTTCCTGATACTGCACCATAAGCTGAAAAAGTTCTTTTTGGCTTGCGGATAAGCCCTCAGGCATTAAATTGTATTTAAGGGCATTTTGAAATCCTGATTTCCTTGATATAGGCAGACGAAGATAATCACTTCCAAAGGAATCAGCAGATGAATAATAATCATCATATGTAGTATTATCTCCATGATTATAATAACGCCATCTTTCCCACCGAGAATTGCTTTGATTATAAATTACAATATAAATGTAATCACGATTATTATTAGTAATATAAGAATTACCATTAACAACATGATGATAAAAAGGAAGTGATTTCATAAAGTCCCAATGACTATTGCGTGTTGGATTGGTAGTTGGAACATTTTTTATATTAAATCCATAACCTCCACTATTAGGACAATTATGTCTTGACGGGTCAACAACATAAAAATTACCGCCCACAACAAAATAAAAAGGCTTATTCTCTATCTTCGGGAACTTTCCTTCCTCACCATTATATATAGCATTTACAGCTTTTTCAACATCTTTAAATCTTTCCAAAAGAATCCCTGTATTATTTTCAGGCTGTGCGTCTCTTACTTTTTCAAACAACGCAGGACTTGCCAAAATTGACTTTACAGGATTTGTAACTGACTGTATCATTTCAAAGACCCCCTATCCTATTCTTACTAAAGACTTTTCTGTTTTATTGTTTCCGTCCGTATATCCGCACAGAATAACCTCCTGCACAAAACCTGACGGACGGCTGTCGGCTGTGCGTGTATGTATGCGCATATCAAACGGCTCACCCACTTCAACACACAAACGCCTGTAGCCTAAATTAATCACATAGAACTGCTCAAAGATATAATCAAATATTTTACTCATATTTTTAAGTGTTTCACTGTCTAACCTGCTCCAGTCCATGCATATACGTTCATAAAGTTTAAGGGCATATTTAGTGCCTTTCAGTAAAAATTCCTCAGCTTTGCCGTTTCCGAGCATATTACTGTATTTTTCACGTATTTCCTGCGGAAGTTCGCAGTAAGCACCGTATGCCGACACAAGCTTCTCGTCAAACTTAGGCTTTGCTTTTTCTGCACTGAGTTCCTCATGAAGCTCTTCTTTTTCCTGCCTTAAACGGATAATAGCCTGATTTGCCCGTTCACTTTCCGACTCTGCACGCTCCGCACGTCTTGCAAGTTCTGATATTGTCCTGTTCTTTTCCTCAATCTGCGACTTCAAATCATCGATTTCCTGAGAATTTCCCTTTGTATCTTTTTCATAGACACTCATAAACTCACAAAAAATATTGAATAACTTTTCACGTACTTCCTTATCGTCCATACATTCAATAAAAGTTTCTTTCAGACATGGTTCAAGACTTTCCATGAATTTCTCAATCTTCTTACCCATTTGCTACTCCCTTTCCGACTGAAATATTTCAGTAATTTTATTATAACATAATATATCAGACATACGTATGTCCGTTCAAATAAAATTTACACATTAGTAACATAAAATTAACTTTCATCATACATAATCTGATAAAATAACACACTTTTATTATTAGAACACACTTCTACCAAAAACACAATAAAAATATTACCCAAAAATACAGTGTATATCAAAAATCTACAGTTTTCACAATTTTTCTGTACTTATTTTATAATATATTACAAATCAAAAAAATAAGTCCGGCATAATACCGAACTTATTTTATAATTATTAGAAACGTTTCCTTTTACGGAAAATCCAGAAGGCACTTCCGCCTGCTATTGCCACAGCTCCTGCAATCGAACCGAAGAAAACAGATTTATTATTAATATAACGAACCATCATATTAGTTGTTACGTAAAAATCAGAAATAACGGTTTCAGTTGTATTTCCTGCGGCATCTTTACAAACAATCTTCACACTATGTGAACTGTTTGAATCACTGCCTATATCAAATGTAAATTCTTCATTATCCACAATAAACTTTTCAACTTCCATGCTGTTCCACATTTTATACGGTTTCTGTTCTCCGTCAAGATATACCTCAATCGAATCAACTTTAAGGTTATCGTTTACATTGAAAATTACAGATTTATTTTCTTCCGCATATGTTTTACCGTTCTCAAGATTGGCAACCACTATTAAAGGTGGTGTGCTGTCAACTGCAAAACTTATCTCGCTGTTTTTGGTATCAAGCGTATTTTCAGCAACATTATTTGCAGAGTCCTTTGAATGTACGGTTATTCTGTAAGCACCGTCATCTTTAAAGTTCTTTTTGTCAATAATATATCTGTATTTATGCCAGTTACCGTTTCCGCCGTCAGTAACTATCTCATAATCTGTACCGTTATTCAAAACAATAGCTTCACTATTCTTGAATACAGTAATTTTTATATCAGACAGTTTGTCTGCATTGATTTCAACTATCTCCACATCTTCCGCAGTTTTAATATATTTTCCGATAATATCTTTAACAGCACTTATATCATAAGTTGAACCAAAACGATTTACAGAAAATACAATACTGTCTGCATTTATTCTTCCTGATTTATCCGTCACAGATACAGTCAAAGTATAGATATCATCAAAATCCTTGAATTTTTCACCTGTCGGAAAATTCTCCATAGTAATTACTTTTCCGCTAAGATGTTTGCTTTCGGTATACTGTTCTGTAATTTTACCTTTCCATTCAAGAATTTCACCTGAACTATTCTTTAAGGTGAATATAATAGTATCATCTTTTATTTTTGTATCTGTCACTTCCACATTTACACCCGACATAGAAACCGAAACTTTACTTTCGTCATAATTCAAATCGCTGTAACGTATAATAGGAAGAACGTCCTCCGAATATGCTCCGTTCTTGGCGGAATCATTCACAGTCACTTCAAGTTCGGGATTTATATTATCAATGGTAAAGCTGTTTGGTGAAACCGAATCACCATAATCAACACTTGAATTTCTGTTACCCGATAAATCCATAACACCTATATTAAAAGTATAATCACCGTCGTCAGCAAATACTATATTACCAATGTAAGTGTCACCTTCATTTACCCAAATCGGATTTGCAGGAATTTCAATACTTTTTCCGTCAAGACTGCCTGTTATCTTGATATCAACCGTATCTATATTAACATTGTTATCAGTTATAACAATTTCAGCGGTTCTTTTCTTCTTGAAATATCTTGATTCCCTTACTTCATTGTTATCAAAACGCACACTTATTTCAGGAGCACTTGAGTCAATTATGAAAGGTTCACAGGAAATCTGATTGCTTGCGTTTCCTGCCATATCTGTAAACGAAATTGAAAATGAATAATTACCATCATCTGTAAAAGGAAGTGAAGCCGAATACTGTGTATTATCACCGCTTCCGCCTACATTCTGCCAGTTCAACGAAACTGGTGTAGTTACATTATCTTTTGTAACATTAAGAACAACGTCATTACTGTCAAAATTCCTTTCAGTAATAACAAAATTAGCTGTTCTGGAAGAATAATAATTTTCTGTCGAACTACCTGATTTATTATCACTGAATGTCATATCAATTACAGGGGCAGTCATATCAATACTTATATCAGTGGACATTGTACTTGAATTGCCTGCATTATCAACAGCAGTTACTTCAATAGTAACGTTATTACTGTTATTAAGCTGACCGTCAACAGTAATCTGACCGTTCCATGCTTGCATGAGTTCAGGGTGCTGAGGAGCTTCATTATAGAAATAATACAATGTTCCGCTCTGAGTTTCAGCACCGTTGTTAAGCACACGATATGTAATCGTATTTATACCTGAGTAAACGCTTCCGGGGTCTATTACGTTAATATCAACATCAACATTACCATTATAAATTCCGCTTGCCGTCTGCTGAGGAGTAACACTGATTTCAGGTGCTTTGATTTCTCCAGACGGAAAAGCATTATCAGCAATAAGACCGTTTGTATTTATATATGAAACATTTCCTGCCATATCGGTAATCTTCACATATACAACCGCCTGCTCATTCGCACGCATTACAGTAAACCAATGCGACTCCAAAGTTTTACCGCCATTTTCACCATGATGAATATCAAGAGGAGTCCATGATGTTATGCTGTCCAGTTCACTTTTTGTAAGTGCTTCCGATTTAGGAGATTTATAATACTCAAATTTATCTATGGGAGATATTGTGTCACTACATTTTGCCATAATATCAAAACCACCGCTTGACCAGAAACCAAAATTAATATTTTCCAGCAAGGAATTGATAAAATTAGACATTTTCTCAAATGACTCTATTGTTACTTCACCTGTAGGAGCAGATTTATCAATTGTAAAATGTGACTCTACTTTATTACCTTCATTTTTTGCCTCATCGGTATATGACACAACAAAATTATAATCGCCTTCATTTTCAAATTTTATTCTTGCTGTATGCACACATTCATCAGGAGTACTTAATTCATCGGGTTGACTTTTACTTATCAAATTCTCAATGGTTGTTCCGTCATTTTGTGTCCAATCAAGCTTTTGACCGTTAACTTCAAAATCTTTACTAAAATGATTGGCTCTTTCCTGAATATATATTGTAGCTTCACGATTATGATTAAAATATTCTCTGCCCGTTTCATTTATTTCATCATCATACACAATTTTTACTATAGGTGCAGTAATATCTATATCAAAATTTTTTATGGTTTCGTTAATATTTCCTGAATTATCTTCAACTACAGCATAAACTTTCAGGTCACTTCTGTTATAGTCTTTAGCAGATATAGTAATTACATTATCAACAGGTGTTAATTCAATACATGACTGTAAACAAACATATTCCTTGATATACTCATTTCCTACTTTATAATTATTACTTAAACAATAATTCTCAAATTCATTACCATAAATAAGATAATATTTTGCTGATTTTATACCTGAACTGATATTATCATCACGAATATCAACGGTCAAAGCAATATCTTCGTTATAGACATCTGCACCTTCAATTATACTTACAGGTTTATTTTTCGCTTCAAGTGAAATTACAGGTTCTGTTTTATCAATTACAAAACCGTCCGAGCAGATATAAGTATAATTTCCCGCATCATCTGTAATTCTGAGATAAACAACATACTTACCCTCGCTATCCCCTGCCTCAATCGGTTTTTCATATAATTTCCACTCATGATATTCTTCATACAGGCTGTTAAGTGCATCTTCATCAAGAAAAGTTTCAGCATCTTTAGCAATATAATAGTCAATACGTATGTTTTCCTCTGCGTTTATTTCTTCTGCTTCTATAAATACTTTATTATCCTTATTTACATACCTGTTAAATTCAACATTACCCGTCTTTAAATCAGAATACCTATATACATTTTCACCATCTTCATTCTGTATTCCTGTTGCAATAAGGATTCCTGTAGGTGCTACTGTATCAACAGTAAAAGTTATTGCACCATCAATAGATACGGAATTACCTGCCTCATTTACATATGTAAAATTATTTATGCTATATTCCCCGTCGGTTTCAAATGTAATTTCAACAGTATGCTCAAATGCATTTTCATTAGTTTTCCATTCACCTATAGTATATTGAATTTCATTTCCCAACGCATTTTTTATTGCATCTGTTGCTTTTTCAGAACTAAAAATATTGTTCGGACACTGAATACTAAGGCAAAGTACATTTGAATTAAAAGATTTACCGTTATATTCGTTATCTGTATTGATTACTTTACCATTAATAGAAAATTCTGAATTCATTGTATAAGTATTAATGCTGAATGTTTCAGAAGAAACTGTTTTTTCGTTTCCGGCATTATCTACAGCGGTAACTTTGACAGACATATTATCATAATTATAATACTTGCTGCCAATGGTAATTTCACCGTTATAAGTGGTAATTCCTGCATTACGATTGTCCTTTATCAGATATACAATACTATCATCAATCGGCTTATCACCTTTATATATCTGATAATATACATCTCTCAATCCCGAGCATACTTCATTCTCTGTTTCTTCCTGAACAGATATATTAAATTTAACATCTTTATTAAATATACGGTTTTCAGGTATATCCTGTAATTCTGCAAAACCAATGCTTATTACCTGTGGCTCACGTTTATCAATAATAAGACCGTCCGTTCCCAGATAAATAACAGTACCTGCTTTATCAGTAACACGTGCATAAACAACAACTTTTTCATTAGGAGAAACATAAATGCCATCGTCAGAGGAAATAAATTCTACTTCTCTAAGTTCCGACTGTGTTAAAAATTTCTCACTGTCGCTTTTATAATAAGCTATTTCTGTTACGTCTACACCGTCAGGAACTTTTACAATCAATTTTACTGTTTGCTGAAAATAATTCAGAAATTCTAGTGTACGATTATTTGCAATCTTACCCCAGTTATAGCTTGCACCGTCATTTCCCGCAATACCTATTTTAAATTTATTCAGAGTTTCATTGCTGATTTTAAATATAGAAAAATTATGCTTACTACTTTCTTCAGCAGAATATGGTAAATTATAATTTCCTGCAAGATTCTTATACCTAACGTCCCACTGATAAGCACCGTTATCATTAAAGTTAATATT
>DETU01000102.1:20233-20944 GCA_002362175.1 Ruminococcus sp. UBA3280 | reverse complement strand
GTGGGAATTGTAAATATAATCAAAAACCGGTAATAAATAACGGTTAATATATAAAATAAAGGAGTTTTTAAAATGACTTACAAAGAAAGTTTTATCAGGTTCATGGTAGACTGCGGAGTGCTTACATTCGGTGAATTTACACTCAAAAGCGGTAGAAAAGCCCCCTACTTCATCAACTGTGGTAACTATAAGACAGGTGCTCAGCTTGCAAAGCTCGGTGAATACTATGCTGAATGTATTCATGCAAACAATATTCCCGTTGAGACACTTTTCGGTCCTGCTTATAAGGGCATACCGCTTGCTGTATCTGCTGTTGTGGCACTCAGTAATAAGTTTGGTGTGGACGTTTCTTACTGCTTTGACCGCAAGGAAGCCAAAGACCACGGTGAAGGTGGTATGTTTGTAGGAAAGACCCTTACAGACGGTGAAAAGGTCGTTATCATTGACGACGTTATGACATCGGGAAAGGCTCTCCGTGAATCTATGCCTAAACTTAAATCAGCAGCAGATGTTGACGTTACAGGAATGGTTATCACTGTTGACCGTATGGAAAAGGGTACGGGAGAACTTTCAGCCGTTCAGGAAGTAAAGCGTGATTTCGGCGTGACTGTATATCCGATAGTTACCATGGAAGATATTATTGACGCTATTAAAAATGGTATTGTCGAAGGCAAGGAATACCTCGACAAAATGCTTGAATACAGAAATACT
>DETU01000102.1:0-19948 GCA_002362175.1 Ruminococcus sp. UBA3280 | reverse complement strand
GCTTGAATACAGAAATACTTACGGCGTATAAGAAAACGGCACGGATTTTTTAATAAGTCCGTGCTTTGTTTTTATGTATTTTCAGGCATACATTATGTACAATCTCAGTACAGTGTTTCAGTGTGAATTTAACGATATTAATTATTTAGTTTGTTGTGTTTCTTTCATAGACCATAACATATATTTCTCTCAAAGTCAACAAAAAACCGCTCCTCGAAAAGAACGGTTTTTTTATATTTTACTTGAATATCATAAGCAGAACCTGTGATACAACAACTACTGCAATGAGAGCTACAGGATATGTAGCGGCGTATGCAGAAGCAACGTTTTCTGTACCTGCTGTACTGATGAGAGTACCGAGAGCAGGAGTAGAAGTCATACCGCCTGTAATTGAACCGAGGTTATTGAGCAGACTGAGCTTAAGAACGTACTTGGCAAAGATAAAGCCGATAATCATCGGAACGAGTGTCATTATTACGCCATATACGAAGTAAACAGCTTTGAAGTGCTGAACGAAGCTTGCACCGCCTGCAACACCTGCACCGATAAGGAACATCATAAGTCCGAACTCACGGAAAACTTTCAGTGTGCTTTCATTAGGCATCATGTTTACTTTTCCGAAACTTCCGAAATGACCGAATATAAGTGAAACAAGCAGACAACCGCCTGTTGTTGTGAGTGAGAAGTTGCCGAACTTTATTGAACCTATGAATATACCGAGGATTGAAGCAAGTGCAAAAGGCATGAATCCAAATTCGTCCATTTCAATAAGCTTGCCCTTTGACTTTTTCTTTGAACCTTCAGAATCAGCAGATATAAGCTGTTCACGTTCCTTTTTCATATCAGCTTTCATGAATTTCGGAACAAGCTGAACAAAAAGAACAACACCAATTACACCGAAGAGATAAGCGATACCGTGACCGACTGTTACAAGGTCTTCAAGAACTGCACCGTTTGCACGTTCTGCTACTGTTGCCTTTGCAGCAGAGAAAGCAGGTGTACTTGTAAGTGAACCTGAAAGAAGTCCGACAAGCATTGCGGCAATATTTTCAGTCGGGTCGCCTGAAACGCCCTTGTCAATGAGGATACAGCCACCGCAGGCAAGTCCTCCTGCGATAATTACGACAAGTGCAAGAAGTACATAAGACTTGAAGTTCTTTTTGAAGTTGCCGAAGAAGTTAGGACCTGCAATGAATCCTACAGACGTTACGAAAAGAATAAGTCCGATATTTTCGATAACTTTAAGGGCATTCTTAACATAAGTAGCACCTTCAAGCATAAGGTTGTTACCAAGATGACTATAACAGAAACAGCCATAAAGCAGGGCTACTATAAATACACCGGCAGTACCGAGTGAAACGCCCTTGACAGTAATTCTGCCAATCAGATAACCGACAGTCGTTATTAAAAAGACTGTAAACATAAGGAAAGTTATTTCTTTAATAGCAATAGAAAAACTTCCGGCTGAGATTAATTCCATAATCTACATTACCTCTTTTCATTAAATTTTTTTGAAGATATTAGCGTATTTTTATGCAATATGCCAATAGGTGTATAACCGCATAAACCGACGAACATATAAAATGCCCGTCGGTTTTAGTGGATTATAATTAAATTAAATCAAATTAAGTAATTACTTTGACTTTCTTGCATAGTGTGGGAGAAGCATAGGTGAAACTTTGCCTGTATCAATTCCTGCTTCTGAAAGTTCAGTATTAAACTTATTGATATGTTCAAGAGTAAGCTTTTCTGGAACAGCTGTTTCCTTAGCCTTGGCAGCTGCATAGATACCTGCATTTCTACCAAATACGATAACGTCAAGGAGAGAGTTACCCATAAGTCTGTTTCTTCCGTGAATACCACCTGCAACCTCACCGGCAGCAAAGAGATTTTCAACTGTAGTAGCACATTCGTCAGTTATGTCAATACCGCCGTTCTGATAATGGAGCGTCGGGAAAACGAGAATAGGTTCTTTACGGATATCAATGCCGTACTTGCCGAACATTCTGAGCATTGCAGGGATTCTTTTTTCAATAGTGCCTTCACCATGGATAAGCTCTATCATAGGAGTATCGAGCCATACAGCCTTACCGAGATTTGTTTCAATGCCCTTGTTTCTTGCAGTACATTCACGGATAATGGAAGAAGCTGTAACGTCACGTGTTTCAAGCGGATTCATGAAAACTTCGCCATCGATATTAACAAGCTTTGCACCAAGTGAACGAACTTTTTCAGTAACCAAAGCACCGAAAATCTGTTCAGGATAACCTGTACCTGTCGGGTGGTACTGGAGTGTGTCAACATCACGGAGTTTTGCTCCTACTCTGTAGCCGAGTACAAGACCGTCAGCAGTAGCACCATAGTGGTTGGAAGTCGGGAATCCCTGATAGTGCATTCTTCCTGCACCGCCTGTAGAGATAACAACAGTCTTTGCTCTTGCAACGAGAAGTTCCTTTGTTTCCATGTTCATGAGAACAGCACCGGCAGCCTTGCCGTTTTCGTCAAGAATGATTTCAACAGCAGCAGTGAAGTCAATAACGGGAATACCTCTGTTGAGAACTTCGTCTCTGAGGGTTCTCATGATTTCAGCACCTGAATAGTCCTTAGCTGCGTGCATTCTCTTTCTTGAAGTACCACCGCCGTGGGTTGTAATCATAGTGCCGTCAGCTTCCTTGTCGAATTCAACGCCGAGCTTGTTGAGCCACTGAATAGCTTCGGGAGCTTTTGTAACGAGTTTCTTGACGAGTTCAGGCTTTGCAGCAAAATGACCACCGCCAAAAGCGTCAACATAGTGAATTGCAGGAGAATCATTAGGCTTATCAGCAGCTTGAATACCACCCTCCGCCATCATTGTGTTAGCGTCACCGATACGGAGTTTTGTAACTATCATAGCCTTAACGCCTGCTGTATCGGCTTCAATTGCACATGAAGCACCTGCACCGCCGCCGCCGATGATAAGAACGTCTGTATCATAATCAGGATTTTCAAGGTCAACGTCAGCAGGATTGATTCTGCTCTGACCCTGAAGAAGTTCTGCAAGCTGTGTCGGAACTTTTCCGCCCTTGTTGACACCTGCTCCGAGTACGCTGAACTGGTCCTGTCTGTAGTCGGGGTGGAATTCAGCAAGGAGAGTGTCTTTTTCTTCTGCTGTCATTCTTCTTGGTTCAAGAGCAGCGTTTGCAGCTCGCTTTTCAGCAACTATCTTTGCCAGTTCATTAAGCTTATCGATTTTATACATTTCTGCTCCTCCTTACTTTTCAATCTCACGATTGTTATAAAGGTCTTTTATTTCCTGAACATTATCAACTGACTTAGCGATAAGTTCAGCAATCTTTTCATCAAAGATACCCTCATTGATTTCGTTTACACGGTCAGCAAGGTGTTCACATTCGGGAGCTATGTACTTACCGTTGAGACGTCTTGCAAGCATAGCAACCTGTGGGTGAGAGATTCCGGCAGGACAGCGTGAAGAACATACACCGCACATTACGCAGTCAAAAGATTCTTCTGCACACTTGTCATATTCGCCTCTCTGAGCGTAAGCGATATACTGCATTGTATTGAGTTCCTGAGTACAAGCCTTTGTGCAGGCATTACAGCCGATACAGCTGTAGATTTCTGGATAAAGCTGCATCATAATCTGTTCGTTGGGCTTGATTTCCTCGATATTGTAAACCTGCTTTACAAGCGGGAAGAAAGGAAGTGTAGCAACATACATACCCTCCTGCACTTCTGTCTGACAAGCGAGACAAGCGTGCAGTTCCTGCTTATCCTTGATTCTGTAGATAGTTGCACAAGCACCGCAGAAACCGTTACGGCAACCACAACCTCTTACAAGTTCATAGCCGGCATATTCCATAGCCGTCATTATAGTCAGTCCTGCCGGCACCTGATACTTCTTGCCGAACAGGTAAACGTTTAACATATTTTCCATGTTCAATACTCCTTATTAATATTCGTCAGGCAGTTCGTCGAGCTGGTCAAAGCGGAAAACAGGTCCGTCCTTACATACGTACTTGTCACCGATATTGCATCTTCCGCACTTACCGACAGCACACTTCATGCGAAGTTCCATAGTTGTGTAAACCTGAGTTTCTGTGAAACCGAGTTCCTTAAGACCTGCAAGTGTGAACTTAATCATAATCGGAGGTCCGCATATAAGAACTGTCTTGCTGAGTGACGGATTGAGTTCCTTTACATAGTTGGGAACAAAGCCGACATGACCGTCCCAGCCCTCCTGTTCCCTGTCGATTGTAAGATTTACTGTTATTCCGTCGTCTTTCATCCATTCATCAAGAATTTCCTGATAGTCAACGAGGTCGTCTTTTGAACGTGAACCGTAAACAATCTGAACGTCGCCGTAGTTTGCACGGTTATCACGTACATAGTTGATTACGGAGCGGAGCGGTGCGAGACCGATACCGCCGGCGATAAAAAGTAAATCTTTGCCTTTGAGTTCTGTTTCAACAGGGAAATTATTGCCGTAAGGTCCTCTTATGGTAATTTGCTGACCAACTTCCATAGCATGAAGCCATGTTGTCAGGCAACCGCACTTTTTAATGCTGAATTCCATAAATTCCTTGTTTGTCGGTGAAGAAGTTATGGAAAACATACCTTCACCAACGCCGGGAATGGAAAGCATTGCACACTGACCGGGCATATGTTCAAAAACTTTTCCGCCGACTGTTCCGTCTGCCTGTATGGCATTGACTCTGAAAGTCTTTACATCGGGAGTATCAATTCTTATATCGGTAACAACACCGATGTGCGGAATCAATGTATCATTAGTGTTCATTACTTAACCTCCAATGCTTTCATTACCTTGACGATATTCATGGAAACAGGACACTTGGAGAGACATCTTCCACAGCCTACACAACCGAATTCGCCGTTATTGTTTGAAGGGAAATAGACCAGCTTGTGCATGAATCTCTGACGGAAACGTTCAAGCTGAGAGTTACGGATATTACCGTGTGCCATCTTTGTAAAATCGGAATACATACAGGAGTCCCAGCATCTGAAACGCTTGATTTCATGACCTGTATTGAAGTCCTTTATATCATAGCACTGACAGGTAGGACATACGAATGTACAAGTACCACAGCCGAGACAGCTTTCAGAAAGTTCAGCCCACTTTTCAGATTTGAAGTGTTCCATAAGCGTATCACCACCGAATGATTCGGTTGAAAGATTTGCAAGCGGAAGCTTTCCGAGTATTTCCTTAGCTTTAGCCTTTACTTCGTCAAGCTTTGATGTGTCGCCGTCCTCAAGGAGAGAAGCGACGGAATCAATAAATGCCTGACCTTTTTCGTTGTTAGCCTGAATAAAGAGGTTTTCACCGTCAGACCAGCAAGCAGCGTCACCTTCGGGAGCAGTCGGGTCAATGCCGAAAGTTCCGCAGAAACATGTTTCAGCCGGCTTTGTACAAGCCATAGTTACGATAGTACCGTGGTCACGGCGGTTTTTATAGTAGCTGTCAACGGGTTCGCTGAGAAAAACCTTGTCAAGAATAGTAAAGCTTCTTGCATCGCACGCACGAACGCCAAACACAACAAAATCTTCTGATTCTTCACGTATATCAATAACTTCAATCTTCTTGCCTTCCATTTTGAAGTCAGCGAGATTTTCAGTCTGCGGGAAGAAAAAGTCCTTTGCACTGCGGAGTGTATTGAGATTTTTGCTGAGTTTCATTCCTGATTCATACTTCTTATACTCTGACGCACCGTCCTCACGGTCAGCGGGAATATAAAGAGTTTGTTTTTCAGCTACAGCATCAAAAAGCTTATCAAGATTTTCGAGAGATATTTTAAGCATTACTCAACACCCCTTTCATGAACGATACTTGCTTCGCAGTCATCCTGTGTATAATCATTGAGAGGAGCTTTTGAAATAGTATCTGCTCCTGCCTGATATTCACCGTAAAGTGAATTTATATCCTTGATAAACTTTCTGTTGAGGAGATGAAGCGGAATATTCTGAGGACATACTCTTGAACATTCACCGCAGTCTGTACATCTTCCTGCAACGTGGAAAGCACGGATAATGTGGAACATATTTTCCTCAAAACTGTCAGCAGCAGCCTTGTTCTGAACCGCTGAATCAGGATTATCAAATACACAGTTTTCGCAGGTACAAGCAGGACAAACATTTCTGCACGCATTACATCTGATACACTTTGAAAGTTCGTTTCTCCAGAAATCGTAACGTTCCTGAGAAGTCATGTTTTCCAGCTTTTCAACCATATCAAAACGGTCGGACTCAATAACTTCTCCGTCCTCTCCTATAAGTTCATCGTAAATAACGTGCTTCTTGCTCTTACAGCTGAGACACTTGTTGCTCATAGCTTCGGCAACGGGCATAGTTTCTTCGCCGTAAACAGTGTTGATTTTAAGTGTGTCGCCGTCTTTTTTAACGCCTGTGATACCGGTGATTCCCTTAGCCTTTATTTTTTCGGCATCAAGCTTGCCGTCGCCGGAAATACCTACAACATATATATTTTCACGGTTAACCCTGTGTTCCTTAATAAGCTGATTAAGGCTGTAAGTGTCGCAGGGTTTGAGGAAAGCGAGGATTTTTCCTTCTTTCTTGCTTTCCTTGACGAGATACTTTGAAACGTTTGCAGAGGTGAAATCGTCATATACGAAATCTGCGTCAATTTCTTCTGCACTTTCAAAAATCGCCGGAGTGATGTCATAAGCAAATTCGCCTTTTTTCCAGCCGATAACACGGTTAACCGTGCCGTCTGCGAGAAGCTGTTTTGCCTTGCTGATTATTGCTTCCTGCATCTTAAATCCTCCAATCTGCGGTTAGGTCCGAGTTTCTTTACAGCTTCGGTAAATTCGTTCATAGTTGCGGCGAACTTTGCACCTTCTGCGGCGGAAACCCATTCTACTCTTGTACGGTCACGTTCAATGCCGAGAAAATCAAGCATACTGAAAAGAAGTGTCATTCTTCTTCTTGTGAAGTAGTTACCCGATGTATAGTGACAGTCGCCGGGGTGACAGCCACAGAGAATAACTCCGTCAGCACCCTTCTGAAATGCCCTGAGAATGAACATCGGATTTACACGGCATGAACATGGTACTCTGATAATTTTAACATTTGTCGGATAATTCAGTCTGTTTGTACCTGAAAGATCAGCACCTGCATATGAACACCAGTTGCAGCAGAATGCGACAATCAGCGGCTGAAATTCTTTATTTTCATTTACTTGCATATTGCGTCTACCTCCGCCATAATCTGACTGTTAGAGAAGCCGTTAAGGTCCATAGCACCCGACGGACAAGCAACTGTACAAGCACCACAGCCCTGACATACAGCAGGGTTAACGTTTGCAACACGTCTGATAGCGGTTGTACGGTCGGGCATTCTGAATTCCTTGTCCTGATAAGTGATAGCACCATAAGGACAAACCTTTTCACAAGCTGAACAGCCGTTACACATAAGTTCGTTTGAATGAGCAACGCACGGGTTGCAGGTTATGCTGTCTTTTACAAGCAGACCGATAGCCTTTGAAGCAGCGGCACTTGCCTGTGCAACAGTTTCAGGAATATCCTTAGGACCCTGACAAGCACCTGAAAGGAAGATGCCAGCAGTTGCACTTTCAACAGGACGGAGCTTAGCATGAGCTTCTGTAAAGAAATCGTTCGTATCCATTTGTGTTGTAAGCATTGTAGCAAGCGGACGTGCAGTCTTGTCAGGTTCGATAGCAGTTGCAAGAACGACCATGTCAGCGTCAATGTGAAGCTGTTCGTTTGAAAGAAGGTCGGAAGCCTGAACGTCTATAGTACCGTCAGCCTTTGGAGTAACCTTGCCTACCATACCCTTTATATAATGAACATTGTACTGTTCAACGGCTCTGCGGTAAAATTCATCAAAGTTCTTACCGGGAGTACGTACATCTATGTAGAATACATAAACCTCTGTATCGGGATATTTTTCACGTATAAGCATAGCGTGCTTAGCGGTGTACATACAGCAGATTTTTGAACAGTAAGGCTTACCCTTGCTGTCGTCGCATCTTGAACCTACACACTGTACGAAAACAATCTTGTGCGGGTGAGTCTTGTCGGACGGTCTGAGAAGTGTACCGCCGTTAGGACCTGCTGCGTTCATAAGTCTTTCAAGTTCGAGAGATGTAACAACATCAGGACACTGATTATATGCAAACTCATCATACTTGTCAAGATTAATCGGATTAAAGCCTGTTGCAACAACGATTGCACCGTATTTCTGTTCAATATATTCGTCCTGCTGATGATAGTTGATAGCACCTGCCGTACAAGCTTCTGCACACTTACCGCAGACCTTGTCGTTAACATCGCCCTTGCGGAGCTTCAGACAGTAATTCGGGTCAATTGTAGCAACCTTAGGTACAGCCTGTGCAAACGGAATATAAATGGCACTTCTGTTATTGAGACCGAGATTGAAAGCGTTAGGTACTTTCTTCATAGGACAGGCTTCTGTACAAAGTCCACAGCCTGTACACTTTGTCTCATCAACAAAACGTCTCTTTTTCTTTATGGTAGCGGTGAAGTTACCTACAAATCCCTTTACCGCACTTACTTCACTGTAAGAGTGAATAGTGATTTTTTCATTCTGCAAAGCCTCAACCATTTTAGGTGTAAGGATACAGGCAGCACAGTCAAGAGTTGGGAAAGTCTTGTCAATTTGAGCCATTTTACCGCCGATAGTAGCTTCCTTTTCTACAATATCAACTTCAAAACCTGCTTCTGCAATATCAAGAGCCGTCTGAATACCTGCAATACCACCGCCGATTACCAACGCTCTTTTTGCAACAGGGCTTTCACCTGCTGTAAGAGGTGTATTGAGGTGAACTTTGGCTATAGCGGCTTTACCGAGAATTACAGCCTTTTCTGTAGCAGTAGCGATGTCCTTGTGAATCCATGAACACTGTTCTCTTATGTTTGCGATTTCAACGAGATACGGATTAAGTCCTGCGGAAGCGGCAGCCTTTCTGAAAGTATTTTCATGCATACGTGGTGAACATGAACATACAACAACACCTGTAAGGTTGTATTCCTTTATAGCGTCCTTGACAAGATTCTGACCGGCTTCAGAACACATATACTGATATTCCTGAGAGATAACTACTCCCGGTTCATGACTGAGAGCCTCTGCAACAGCCTTAACGTCTACCGTTGCGGCGATATTCGTACCGCAGTGACAGACAAATACTCCTATTCTCTGCATATTATCTCCTCCTTACTTGGTGTATTTTCTGAATGCCGTAACGATTGCCTGCTGTGGTAAATCTTCGTCGAGCATTTCGGGAATGTTGTCGGCAATAAGATGATTATTACCCTGCTTACGAATTGCCGCAAGACGTACTGCCTCAACAACCTTGGCAGGTTCAACGTTTCTCGGACATCTTTCAACACAGGCAAAACAGGTAAGACATTTATAAATTGATTTTGAATTCATAAGGGTTTCAATGTCGCCTTTTTCAACCATGTATACGAACTGGTGGGGATGATATTCCATCTCGTCGTATGACGGACAAGTGCCTGAACATTTACCGCAACGCATACATTTCAGGACATTGACACCGCTGGAACGGAGAACCTGTTCCTTGAGATTATTATTCATTATTAGCCTCCTTTAATCCGAGAGCTTCGGCAAGAAGTTCAGTGAAGTAATAAACGGGAAGGTCTGAACCTGAATTTTTTTTCAGGTTGTAAAGACAGAGCGGACAAGCAGTGATAATCATGTCTGCACCCTGTTCCTGAGCGGAATCCATAACCTTTGCACTTCTCTTTGAAGCCTGAGCTTTGTCCTCCATAGTTATGTAACCACCACAGCATTCGTTACGCTGTGCGTAAATAACGGGAGTACCGCCGATAGCCTTTATAAAGTCCTCCATAATGGAAGGATTTTCGGGGTCGTCCATAGCAAGAGCCTTGCCGGGACGGAGAAGCAGACAACCGTAATATGCAGCAATTTTCTTTCCTTTGAAAGGATTTACTACTTTCTTTTTGAGGTTGTCAAAACCAACAACGTCACGGAGCATTTCAAGATAATGGTAAACAGTGGTTTCTCCTGTATAAGCCTCATCAAGCTTGAGGTAATTGTTTACCTTTGCAGCCATTTCCTCATCGTTGGAAATATCGTAATTGGTCTGCTTTATAACGTTGTGACAGGCGGAGCAGACTGTTATAAGAGGTCTGCCTGCTTCTTTTGCGGCATTGAGAGTTCTTACCGCAGAAAGCTTTGTAGCAATTTCATCTTTGGCTGTAGTGTAAGCACCACCGCAGCACTGCCAGTTCTCAGGTTCTTCGAGAGTGATTCCGAGAGCTTCGGCAGAAGCCCTTGCATAAGCGTCAAGGTCTTTTGCTTTGGTTCTGAGCGTACAGCCGGGATAATACGTGAAGGTATTCATTAGTACGCTTCCTTTCTGTTAAATTTATGCCATTTCTTCGGGGTGGAAAACTTCGTCAAAACGTTCAGCCGTAAGGAAACCGAGTTCAACACAGGCTTCTTTAAGGGAAATATTGTCTTTGAAAGCTTTTTTTGCAGTCTTGGCAGCGTTTTCATAACCGATATAGGGATTAAGAGCGGTAACGAGCATAAGGGAATTGTGAAGATTGTGGTGCATTTTTTCCTTGTTTGCCTTTATTCCCACAGCACAGTTCTTGTTGAATGAAATGATTGATTCAGCAAGCAGACGTGCGGACTGGAGGAAATTATAAGCACATACGGGCATAAATACATTAAGTTCAAAATTACCCTGAGAAGCAGCCATACCAACGGCAACATCATTGCCCATTACCTGAACAGCAACCATTGTAACCTGCTCACACTGTGTCGGATTAACCTTGCCGGGCATGATTGATGAACCGGGTTCATTTTCGGGTATAAAGATTTCACCGAGACCGTCACGTGGACCTGATGCAAGCCATCTTACGTCGTTGGCAATCTTCATCATATCAGCGGCAAGAGCCTTTAAAGCACCATGAGCAAATACGATTTCGTCCTTTGAAGTAAGTGAATGGAACTTGTTTGGAGCAGTAACAAACTTCTTGCCTGAAATTTCACTTATAGCTTCGGCAGCCTTTTCAGCGAAACCTGCGGGAGCGTTAAGACCCGTACCTACTGCCGTACCGCCGAGAGCGAGTTCACGGAGTTCTTCAACAGCAGAAAGGAGCATTTTTCTGTCCTTTTCAAGAGAAGCTCTCCAACCGCTTATTTCCTGAGAGAACTTGATAGGGGTTGCGTCCTGAAGATGAGTACGACCGCTCTTTACGATGCCCTCATTTTCTTCTTCAAGTCTTTTAAAAGTATCAATAAGAGTATCGACAGCCGGAATGACTTTGTCCTCAACGGCAATAACAGCAGCGATATGCATTGCAGTCGGGAAAGTATCATTTGACGACTGACTCATGTTGATGTCATCATTGGGGTGCAAAAGCTTTGCACCTGCGATTTCGTTACCTCTGTTGGCGATAACTTCATTTGCATTCATGTTTGACTGAGTACCGCTTCCTGTTTGCCATACGACGAGAGGAAAATGTTCATTTAAAGAACCGCTCATAACTTCGTCGCAAGCCTGAGAGATTACATTAAGTTTTTCTTCGGTCATTCTTTCGGGTTTAACGGCATGATTTGCGATAGCAGCAGCCTTTTTAAGGATTCCGAAAGCGTGTGTGATTTCCCTCGGCATAGTTTCGATACCTACGCCTATAAGGAAGTTTTCATGACTTCTTTCTGTCTGTGCTGCCCAGTACTTGTCGGCAGGAACTTTAACCTCGCCCATAGAGTCGTGTTCAATACGATATTCCATTAATATATACACTCCATATTGGTTTTATTTTTTTAATTTTTAAAACGTCTGATACGTTTTTCTCATACAATAATAAGTATAACAGTAAGTCAGAATAAATTCAAATGTAGTTTAAGAATATTGATATTCAGATATTGATATAATATTAACAATAAATTCTGAACATCATCAGAAATACATAAAGTTATATGTCATATGAATACCGCTATACATAAAAAAGCTGTTTTGTTGCGTATGGTTTACTTAAACTGAAAGTACCGCACCATGTATGATTATAGTATTTTTCACAGATTAAGCTGTAATAAAAAGATAAATATGCAAATAAGTAACATATTATGTATGTTGACTGACATATAAAAAAAGAATATTCAGATTCAAATAATTATATGTCACATATGACTGATTGACAATTATTTCACATTCTGCAAAAAACTTAAATACAGTTCCCAAGCAGCTTCAGACCGCTTGGGAGCTGTAAAAAAATTAAAGTCAGACGGAAAGAACTTCTCTGAAATATGACTCCAACGGCAAAGTTGCACCCGAATGTCTGCCATGCGGAACTTTGCGGAAACGTTCATTTCCGAGAAATTTTTCTGTAAAATCATGAGAGTCAATAACTTCGTCCTGCTCACCTATAATGGTACTTACATTTTTGTTTTTAAGATTTGAAATTTTTCCGAACATTTCAATATAAGATACAATATCACCTGTAAATCCCAGCCGTGAAAGATACACAAACGGCATAAGGCATGGATTTACAAGAACAACAGGCACATCAAGTTCTGCCGAAAGAACTGCTCCGAAAAATCCGCCTAAACTTGTTCCAACAATATGAGTTATATTATTGTCGGAAATTTGTCTTAGGAGCATATCAAGAACACTGTATGGTGACATATTGTCATAATCAAGCTGAATTGATATAACATCATACCCCATTTTTTTAAGTACGGAACAAGCGGAATTTTCAGAACTGCCCATATATCCGTGAATATTAAGAATCTTCATTTTCCTGCTCCCTTTCCGTTGAATTTATGGAATAAGAAAGAATTGTAAGGCTGTCACCGAGATGAACATTTTCAACAACAACATCGCTGTGACTTATACGCAAATCATAGTGAGTGAAATTCCAGAAAGCATGAATACCATAACTTATAAGCCTGTCTGTTTCCTTTTCGGCGGATTCACGGGGTATGCAGAGAATAGCGGCAGCAGGTTTGTGTTCAAGACAGAAATGTTCAAGTTCCGAAATATCCATAACATTGATACTGCCTATCTGTCTGCCGATAATTTCAGGATTCACATCAAATGCTCCGATAAGTTCAAATCCCCTGTTACTGAAATCAATATGAGTTGCAATGGCTTTTCCGAGATTTCCCGCACCCATAAGAATCATAGGTGTTTTTTTGTCAAGACCGAGAATCATTCCTATCTGACGGCGGAGTTCGCCTACATTGTAACCGTAACCCTGCTGACCAAATTCACCGAAACAGTTAAAATCCTGTCGTATCTGAGAAGCGGTAAGACCCATTTTTTCGGAAAGTTCCCTCGAAGAAATACGGATATAGCCGTTTTCTTCGAGTTCGCCCAAAAATCTGTAGTAACGTGGAAGCCGTCGTATAACTGAATTTGATATTGAATTCTTTGACATTTTACTGTGCCTTTCATATATACGGATAAATCCGAATTACATTAATTTATCAAGTCTTGCTTTGATTTCGTCAAGGAAAGTTTTTGAGTCAACTTTTTTCTTGTTTTCAAGCTTTGAAATAAGATAGAGGTCACCTGTCATGACACCTTCTTCAATAGTCTGAACGGTAGCCTTTTCAAGCTTATCTGCAAACTCACAGAGTTCGGGAGTATTGTCAAGTTCTCCTCTCTTTCTTAACGCACCGCTCCATGCGAATATGGTAGCAACAGAGTTTGTTGAAGTTTCCTCACCTTTGAGATACTTGTAATAATGACGCTGTACAGTACCGTGTGCTGCCTCATATTCATAGATACCGTCGGGAGAAACAAGAACAGAAGTCATCATAGCGAGACTGCCGTAAGCTGTAGAAACCATGTCTGACATAACGTCGCCGTCATAGTTCTTGCAAGCCCAGATGTAACCGCCGTTTGAACGGATAACTCTTGCAACAGCGTCGTCAATGAGAGTATAGAAATATTCAATTCCTTCTGCTTCATACTTTTCCTTATATTCATTATCGTAGATTTCCTGAAAAATATCCTTGAATCTGTGGTCATATTTTTTGGAAATAGTATCTTTTGTTGCAAACCATACATCTTGTTTAAGATCAAGACCATAGTTGAGACAGGTTCTTGCAAAGCTTGCAATACTGTCATCAAGATTGTGAAGTCCCTGAATGATACCGTCACACTTTGAGAAATCGTGAATAAGTTCACGTGTTTCGTTGCCGTTTTCGTCAGTCACAACGAGTTCAGCCTTGCTTCCCTTGTTAACACGGAGTTCGGAATTTTTGTAAACGTCGCCGTAAGCATGACGGGCGATTGTAATCGGCTTAGTCCATGTAGGAATATACGGCTCAATACCCTTAACGATAATAGGTGTACGGAAAACAGTACCGTCAAGTGCAGCACGGATTGTACCGTTCGGCGATTTCCACATCTGAGTGAGGTTATATTCGGGCATTCTTGCAGCGTTCGGTGTAATAGTTGCACACTTTACGGCAACACCGTATTTTTTTGTAGCTTCAGCAGAGTCCATAGTAACCTTATCTTTGGTAGCCTCTCTGTGTTCAAGACCGAGGTCATAGTACTCTGTATTGAGTTCTACATAAGGTTCAAGAAGAGTTTCCTTAATCCACTTCCAGAGGATTCTTGTCATTTCGTCGCCGTCCATTTCGACGAGCGGAGTTTTCATAATAATTTTAGCCATTGTTTTTTTACCTCCTGTAAATTCTCTATCCCATTATATATATTATACCGTAAATTCCGGCAATTAACAGGACTAACGCAAATTCTATAAGTATAAGAACGATATTTTTTATTACCGCATATTTAAGGGAAATTTTGTCATTGTATGTACTCTTGTGAACACCCACAAGAAACGCAAATATAATGCCCGTAATCAAATAGCCGATAAATGCAAAGTTGAACATTCTTGCAATAGCACACCCGATAATAATTCCGAAAATCTGCGGTAATACTATACGCATAACAGCGTATTCCGGTGAAGCTTCTCTGTCGGTATAATCTCTTGTACGATATATATCAAAATCGTCATGAATATCTTCAACAGCGTTTTTAATATCGTCTTTAAGTTCATTCTTATTCATGTGTCCCCTGCCCCGCCCTTTCTTTACAGTCGATACATGGTAGTAACAATAACAGAAAACCGTTGTTTCCGAAGAAATACGCTCTTTATAACAATACACTTGTAAGTTGTAGTGAGCATAACATTAACACAAACGCCTGCACGGGCAATCTGTTTTTCGAATATTTTTTATATCCGCCCTGTAAAAAATGTACCGAATAAGAATTATTTTTCGATAAGGTCAGCAGTCCAGTTTATACGCTGAATATTCATGTCAAGTTCACGGAATTTTTTAGATATAGCGTCAACTTTTTTCTGTAATTCCGCAACATCAACAGTACTTTTTATTTTGATTTCCTTGTTTGAATAGCGGTCAACAAGTGTACCTGCATTTGAAAGAAAATTTTTCATAATAGATATTTTTTTCTTTAAAACATCTCTTTCAGCAATCATATCAGTAAGTGAAACACCGTTTTCAGCGGTCATGCAGTTGGTGTAATTTATGTTCTTAATCAACTTTTCCATTTCTTCGGAAACGCTGTCCAGTTCTTCAATCAGTGTGTAAGGATTTTCAGCAGGTTTTTCACCCTCCTGAACTTTAGCATTCTGTAAGAGTCTGCCATGAATATTGTTTATTTTGGTTTTCATTTCCGCACGGAGCGAAAGAGCTTCTGCAAGTTTCATGAACTACCTCCTTTTACGGTACGGCAAAAATAACTTCAACGCTGTCGGGAACGTATTTATTAATAATTTCCTCAAACATCGGGAAAACCGTTTCACGCTTATTGCCGAACATACCGCACCCGAAAGCACCGAGTATCAGAATATCAGTCTTTTTTTCAAGTGCAAGCATAATGATTTTTTTGATTCTTGTGTACATAATATCATTTATTTTCTTCTGTGAAAATATGAATTTTGCAAAAGTTCTGTTTACCGCAGGACAGGTTATAAAATTGCATACAACGGGCTTTTCAAGAAGTTCACCGTTGTCATTACGGATAACGGGAACGTTTTCCGAAAAAATCATAGTATCTGTATAATCGGGAAAAACGTGAAGCCTGTTTCTGCGATAATAGTCTTTTTGATTTTTTATAGTGTAATAAAGCATTGAGGCACAACACAGACTTTCTTCCTGTGCGTTTCCGCCGAGTACGTAAGCACCGCCCGCATACATTGCGTTTGCAAAATTAAGAGCAGTAATATTGCCGTGTCCCGCACGTTCAATAATCGACTGTACAGTAGTTGTCTTTACCGTATTTTCCGCAACAGAAAAATATCTTTCCCTTTTTATTTCAGGGATTTCGGAAACCGAAAAGACAGTTTCCGAAATCATTCCGTGAAAGTCACCATTTTTAAATATACGGTCGTTTTTTATTTTTATATCAATCCACATGATTCATTTTTTCAAATATCTGCCTAACAATGCAAAAAGTAAAGGTACTGCAATTACTAATATACAGGCATCGATAAATTCGCAATCTAGAACTTCAGCTATTTTTAATACTAAAAGTAAACCTGCAACAATAAAAATACTACAACTGTGATTATTACGATTAAGACATGGTTTTGGCATATTATAAACCTTTCATACACGAATAATAAATTGTTTACTTCATTGATTCTCTTGTGTAGTCAAGAAGTCCGCCTGCAAGCATAATGTCTTTTGTACGTCCTGAGAGTTCACAGAGTACAGGTATTTCCTTACCGTTTGTCTTGTTTATAACAGTAAGTTCAGACTTGCCTTCTTCGACAGCCTTACGAACGTCAGCAAGTACAAGTTCGTCGCCCTGATTAATGCTGTCATAATCAGCTTCATTAACGAAAGTAAGCGGAAGAATACCTGCATTGATGAGGTTTGCACGGTGGATACGTGCGAATGATTTTACGAGTACAGCCTTTACACCGAGATAAAGCGGAGCAAGTGCAGCGTGTTCACGTGAAGAACCCTGTCCGTAGTTTGAACCACCTACAATCATACTCTTTCCGAGTGACTTTGCTCTTTCAGGGAAGCTCTCATCACATACTGCAAAACAGTGCTGTGAGATTTTCGGGATATTTGAACGGAGAGGAAGAATCTTTGCACCAGCAGGCATAATGTGGTCTGTGGTGATGTTGTCGCCTACTTTGAGTGAAACAGGTGCGTCAATGGTTTCAAGAAGAGGAGAAGTCTCGGGATAGGGCTTGATGTTTGGTCCTCTAAGGATTTCAACGCTGTCCATTTCTTCAGCAGGAGCAGGAGGAACAACCATATTATCGTTGATTGTAAAGATTTCGGGGAGCTTGAATTCAGGCATTTCACCGAGTTCACGTGGGTCTGTAAGATAACCCGTAAGTGCTGAAACGGCAGCCATTTCAGGAGATACAAGATAAATCTGACCGTCCTTAGTTCCTGAACGTCCTTCAAAGTTTCTGTTGAAAGTACGGAGAGAAATACCCTTTGAATTAGGTGACTGTCCCATACCGATACAAGGACCGCACGCACTTTCAAGGATTCTTGCACCTGCTTCAATAAGGTCTGATAATGCACCGTTCTGTGCAAGCATATTGAGAACCTGCTTTGAACCGGGAGCGATTGAAAGTGAAACATCAGGATTAACCGTCTTGCCCTTTAAAATATGTGCAACTTTAAGCATATCAAGAAGTGAAGAATTTGTACATGAACCGATACAAACCTGGTCAACTTTAAGTCTGCCGATTTCCTCAACGCTCTTAACGTTGTCGGGAGAATGCGGACAGGCGGCAAGCGGTACGAGTTCGCTGAGGTTGATTGTAAGTTCTTCGTCGTAAACTGCATCTTCGTCAGCAGAAAGAGGAGTCCATACTTCTTCACGGCACTGTGCCTTTAAAAACTGCTTTGTTGTTTCGTCAGACGGGAAAATTGAAGTAGTCGCACCGAGTTCCGCACCCATGTTTGTAATTGTAGCACGTTCGGGAACTGAAAGTGTTTTAACACCCTCGCCGCAGTATTCGATAACTTTTCCTACACCGCCCTTTACTGAAAGTCTCCTGAGAACTTCAAGAATAACGTCCTTAGCAGCAACCCACGGACGAAGCTTTCCTGTAAGTTCAACCTTTACGACTTTCGGACAAGTGATATAGTAAGCACCGCCACCCATTGCAACGGCAACGTCAAGTCCGCCTGCTCCGATAGCAATCATACCGATACCACCGCCTGTCGGGGTGTGGCTGTCAGAACCGATAAGAGTTTTACCGGGGATACCGAATCTTTCGAGATGAACCTGATGACAGATACCGTTTCCGGGACGTGAGAAGTAAATACCGTGTTTCTTTGCAACACTGCCGATGAATCTGTGGTCGTCAGCATTTTCAAAACCGTTCTGGAGGGTATTGTGGTCAATATATGCAACTGAACGTTCTGTCTTTACACGTGGCACACCGATAGCTTCAAATTCAAGATAAGCCATAGTGCCTGTAGCGTCCTGCGTAAGAGTCTGGTCAATGCGGATTCCGATTTCCTGACCCTTTACATATTCACCGTCAACGAGGTGAGCTTTAAGTATTTTTTCAGTAAGGGTTAAACCCATTTTTAATCATTCCTTTCAGTATTACTGATTTTATTGTACAACAAATTATATACTTTGTCAAGATTTAAACAAACTAAAAATAAAAAAAGAGGTCACATAATAGCAACCTCTTTGTCCGTCTGTAAATAATATATCACATTTTTTCAGAAATGTCAAGATGTTCTTCACGATATTTTTCTTCTAGGTATCTTTTCATACGCAGTTTCTTTTCAAACCGTATAAAATGAATAAGTGTTCCGACAGTTGCAGTTATGCTGAGTGCTGGTATAATAAGCAACGGGTTTACTATTATAGATAATTTTCCGAATGTATAATATATATAAGTAATAATAAACATTAAAGCTGGAATATTACAGATTGAAGATGCAATAATATATCCCTTGTAGCTTACAATGGGTTTATTCTGCCTGATTTTATCCACTATAAGTATAATAAAACAACCCAACATACTCACTGGCATCACCAAAAACAATAATATTACAATAAAAACAAATATATCTACTGATGCTATATAGTTTGATTTTATTTTGTTTTTTTCGACATCGTAAAAAGTCGTATCATTTATATAGAAGTTATCCAGTGAAACAAGCGGTACTCTCTTTGAGATTTGCAGAATATTACCGTCCTTGTCAAATATTGCAACATAACATTTTTTATATTTGTTGCAGAACTCCAGAAAAGCCCACTCGCCATATCTATCGTGATATTTACGACACCATTCTTTTGGCAGTAATATATTTTGAGTTATTTCATAGGGAGTGCCGTTATATTCTTCCTTGTAATCTGAAATGCTTTCAGAATCCTTTACAATAATGTCTAAACTTGAATCTTTCGTATGTACAAGCATACTACGATAACCATTTTTATTGTAGTTTACAATTTCGCTATTTTCCGGAATTTCTGTAATCAAATCTTTTTTGCCTTGACATTTTCTTATATTTTCGTGATTGAAGTCTATATAAAGTTCATCTGTTTCGTCAAGTGGAATAAGCATATCAACATATTTGTCTGCCATATACTCGCCTTTGAACTTAAAATAAAAACAACAATTATAATATGCACAACCGCTTAACACGAACATAACTCCGGCAAGTACAGTTATTATGATAAAAATTCTTATACGTTTCATGAAATCATCTCACTTTTTTTAAGACGTTTCTGTTTGAATACGAAAAACAGAAGTGTAATAAAATTTATCAACGGACAAATAAAAGCTATTGTCCCCATTTCAAGAAACATAACAAACATATTTATATTTGAAAATGACGCCTTTATACTGCTTATAAAAAAGTCTGATTTTGAAAATGAGATGAATAAATTACTCATAAT
>DETU01000077.1 GCA_002362175.1 Ruminococcus sp. UBA3280 | reverse complement strand
GTCCGAATTCACGTGAATTATGGCGGGTTTTTACAGAGGAATGTGAAAAATTCGGCATTATTTATAATATGAAGAGCATAATTTCCTCCTATAAAATGGGTTATGGAGATATGCAGCTCAAATTTTTTTAGGAGGATTTCATTATGAGGATTCTTGTCACGGGCGGAACGGTATTTGTAAGCAGATTTACTGCGGAATATTTCACGAATTGCGGACATGAAGTCTATGTGCTGAACAGAAATTCACGTCCGCAGTCCAAAGGCGTTCATCTGATAAACTGCGACAGAAACGACATTGGAAGGCGGCTTAAAAATATTGCTTTCGATCTTGTTATCGACGTGGCGGTCTATAATGAAACCGACACTGCAAATCTTGCGAACGCTCTCGGAGATTTCGAAAATTATATAATGATAAGCTCCAGCGCGGTTTATCCCGAAACTCTTCCCCAGCCTTTTTCGGAGGAAATGCCGACTGGATTCAACGTACATTGGGAAGATTACGGCACAAATAAGATAAGTGCGGAAAAATATGTGCACAAGCATATCCCTGATGCATATATTATACGCCCTCCGTATTTATGCGGCAAAATGAATAATTTGCGCCGCGAAGCGTTTGTATTCGAATGCGCGGAATCGAATTTGCCGTTTTATATTCCTAAAGACGGCAAAATGAAGCTGCAATTTTTTGATGTGGAGGATTTATGCAGACTTATCATGAAAATCGTTGAATTAAAACCCGATACTCATATTATCAATTGCGGAAATCCGACAACTGTCAGCATTAACGAGTGGGTGAAGCTTTGCTATGGTGTATTGGGAAAAACGCCTGATATCCGATATGTGTCGTCAGATATAGAGCAGCGTATGTATTTCCCGTTTAGGGATTATGAGTATATACTTGACGTCACAAAACAGCAGAATATTATGCCCGACGTCAAGCCGCTTGAGGTTTCTATGGTGGAATCTTATGAGTGGTTCAAAAATAACCGTGATAATGTTGTACAAAAAGATTACTTGAATTTTATTCAAAAGAATTTACGGAGTTGATGCAATGAAATGAGTAGACGTAAAAAGCAAAAAAAGCCGATCGCCAGTCCACTTGCAAGGCTGATAGCAGGAATACTGCTGTCTCCCATATTCACATATTTACTTTTTGGAAAGCTTTTCATTAGCATTTCTTTGCCACTATGGATATTAGGCGTAATTTCAGGCGTGATGATCACATACTTCATTTACGGATATGTAAAAGAAAAGCGGAATGATAAAAAATTCAAAAAAATTCAGGGCGATATTTATGATAACTGCTATTTTACGTCCTCTGAATGGCGCGAGAAGTATCTGGAATATGTGCAGAAAAAGCCGTTTAAAGTTCCAAATAAAAAGGGAATGAAAGCCGATCTGACCGCACGATACCGCAGAATGCAGCCTCATTGGTTATGGATTATGGGGCTTTTTATGATTTTGTTAGCTGTTTTTCTTTATGATTCGTTAAAAAATGACGAAGATCTTAATGAATATCCGATTTTTGCAGATATTTTTGCTTGCGTTATACCGCTGATTGTGGTCATTATTGGTATATATCTTATTCTTGTATACATTCAAAATATAAGGTTCTCGCCCGTTAAAATTTTTTATAGCGATACACAGGAATATGCAGATATTGCGGATATTGAGAGATCATATGAAAACGGAGTAATGCTTTCACATAAAAAAGCTGGGATAAACATCGGTATTAAATATACTCTGATTTACAATCAGTTAGGGGTGTGTTTGATAAAAAACAGAGATATAAAAAAAGTTTCGCGTCATGTTGTGCGGCAGAAGAAATACGACACATATGATTTTTTCTACAAGGGCGATAAATATGTTCACCAACTTTATATTCTCACAAAAGACCAATTTGGTGTGGAAGAATATTATGTGGAACTTAATGAATTTCAGGTAGAAATGGCAATAAGTGAGCTTTTGAAATATGCTGAATTCTGCGAAGAAAACGGCGTTTTTGGAGAAGATTTATTACATTATAAGCCAAAAAATAATTAATATAAAGGAGAAAAATTATGACGACTTTTGAAGAACTTAAAAGACGTGGACTTCTTGCCCAGCTTACAGACGAAAAAGAAATTGAAGAACTCATCAACAAGGGTGAAGCTACTTTCTATATAGGTTTTGACCCTACAGCAGACAGTCTGCACGTCGGACACTTCATGGCACTTTGTCTCATGAAAAGACTTCAGATGGCAGGCAACAAGCCCATCGTACTTCTCGGTGGCGGTACGGGCATGATTGGTGACCCATCAGGCAAGACCGACATGAGAAAAATGCTTACACCTGAAACAATTCAGCATAACATCGAATGTTTCAAAAAACAGATGAGCCGTTTCATTGACTTCTCGGAGGGAAAGGCTATAGCCGTAAACAATGCGGACTGGCTTATGAATCTCAATTATGTTGAACTTTTAAGGGAAGTTGGTGCTTGTTTCAGCGTAAACCGTATGCTTACCGCTGAATGTTACAAGCAGAGAATGGAAAGAGGTCTTTCTTTCCTGGAATTTAACTACATGATTATGCAGAGTTACGACTTTTACAAGCTTTTTCAGGAATATGGCTGTAATATGCAGTTCGGCGGTGACGACCAGTGGAGCAATATGCTCGGCGGTACTGAACTTATAAGACGTAAACTTGGTAAAGACGCTTATGCAATGACCATTACTCTCCTGCTCAACAGCGAGGGAAAGAAAATGGGTAAGACTGAAAAGGGTGCTGTATGGCTTGACCCTGAAAAAACTTCTCCTTATGAATTTTTCCAGTACTGGAGAAATGTTGCCGACGCTGATGTTATCAAGTGTCTGAAAATGCTTACATTCGTACCTGTTGAGGAAATAGAGGAAATGGAAAAAACTCTTGAGGGAGCAGGTTTCAACAAGGCTAAGGAACTTCTCGCTTATGAACTCACAAAGCTTGTTCACGGTGAAGAAGAAGCTGAAAAGGCTAAAGAAGCTTCTAAGGCACTTTTCGGCGGTAACGGTTCAAATGAAAATATGCCCGTTGCCGAAATTTCCTCCGCAGACCTCACAGACGGCACAATGGGTCTGCTTAATCTTCTTGTCAAATCAGGTCTTGCTCCGTCCGTTTCAGAGGCAAGACGACTTGTACAGCAGGGCGGCATCACAGTGAACGACGAAAAAATCACAGACCCCAAAACCCAGCTTAATCCCGACGGCGTTATTATCCGCAAGGGCAAAAAGGCTTTCAAAAAGATAGCAGTCATATAATCACATACAAAAAAAGGCTCTTTAAGAGCGATATTTACACAAAAGTAATGCCCGAAAGTAGTTTTCCAACTGCTTTCGGACTTATTTTAATTATTGGTTTATTCGCATAAATCAAATTTGGCAGTTAATCGTTCATTAGTTCAATGATACTATTGAGGTACTACTTGTTCACAAGTTTGTAAAAACTCACATGAGAATCAAGCTCGCTGAATCCGTTTTTCTGATAAAATTTATATGATGACTTATCACTGTCTGTTTGTAGAAAGATACCCATAAGCCCACGATTTAGTACATCTGTTTCAATCATTTTCATAAAGCGTGTTCCTACGCCTTGACCTTGAAGAGCAGGATAAACACAAAATTCTTCAATATTATAGTTTGTTCCTTCCCACCAATGACGAATCATTCCGATTGAAACAGCAGATAGCTTACCGTTAATAAATAGTCCAAAATTAAGTGAATTAAAAGAACATGATATTTCTTTTATATATTCTTTCAATTGCTCCTCATTATTCCAGTTATCATTCCAAGGTTCTTGTTCAAACGCATTTTTGTACAATTCTGCCATTTGAGGTAAATATGTTTCATCAAGTACGATAAATTGTTCAGTGCTATCCATAAAACTCATCTCCTGTAAATTTCGGTTTGTCCTACTAAAATTATACATCAAGAGGAGATATATGTCAATAGAAACGCCATAATATTTTTGACTTATCATCAAAAATATTATGGCTAAAAATTTTGATATGAATGTCGCTCTTAACAAGCCTCTTTTTTGTTTACTCCTGTTCCTTTTTTATACGGAAAATCACTCTCAGAAAACCTGAAAGAAGTTTCGGACTTCGTATCACTACAATTTTCATTATGTATCCCTCCCTTGCTGATATACTTTCATTATATTCAGCAGGAAAAGTTTTGTGCCTATCTTCTTGAACGAACTATAAGAGCAATACCCTTTTTTACCGAAACAACAGCTTTATCCAAAATAATTTCGTTGCTTACTCCTAACGGGAATCCCTGAATAAGCGTATAATTTTCAAGAGGATATTTTACACCGGTCATGCTTTCAATATGAAGTTTTTCGGTAAGGGAAAACACCGAAAAATACCAGCCATCATATTTTTTATACGATTCAGTTCCTATGCCCTGTACGGTAATAATATTATCACAGTCACATATTTTCATTTTACAGCCATGTTCATGTGCATATATGAGTGTCTGAATATTAGCAAACATATGGTCAAAACGACCGCCCAAAGCACCATAAAGCCTTATATTAGTACAATTTCTTTCAATGGCAATTTTCAGGGCAAGCATGGTGTCTGTGTCGTCCTTTTCGGGAATACTTCTGTAAATTTCTATACACTCGGGAAGTTCTCCCGTATACGAATCAAAGTCACCTGTTATTATGTCGGGAACTATTCCCATTTTTTCGGCGTAAATATATCCCCTGTCCGCACATATCACCAAATCGGCTTTTGTATCAATAATACTAATATCGGAAATTTCACCGCCTGCAAATATTATACAAGTTTTCATTTCAGTTCCCATTCCTTAATTTGCTTTGCTTCTTCATACATTGTACAGTAACTCTCATGACGGCTTGCGGAAATTTTTCCCTGATTAAGTGCAGAAACAACCTCACAACCCTTTTCGCACGTATGCGAACAGTCACGGAAACGACAGTTTTCCTTATATTCCCTGAACTCACGGAAACAGTCGGCAAGTTCTTCTTTTCGTACTATGTCATAACGGTTCGTTTCAAAAGTAGAAAATCCGGGAGTATCGGCGATATAACCTCCGCCACTGAGTTTATACAACTGTGCGTGACGTGTAGTGTGCTTTCCTCTGCCAAGCTTCTTACTGATTTCAGCAGTCGGGATATTAAGTGCAGGGTCAACGGCATTCAGCAATGTTGACTTTCCCGCTCCTGAATTGCCCGTCAAAGCACTTACCTTGCCTGTGAAAAGCTTCCGTACAGCTTCAACAGTTTCAGAATTGCCATAGTCGGTTTCAAGAACTTCAATTCCGATATTCCTGTATATACTGCTTATTTCCGCACTTTCACCCAAATCAGTCTTTGTTATAATTACAACAGGCGTTATTCCCTTGTATTCTGCAATTGCTATGAACTTATCAAGAATCAGATAATTAGGTGCAGGATTACAAGTAGAAACAATAAAAATAAGCTGGTCAAGATTTGCAAGAGGAGGTCGGATTATACAGTTTTTTCTGTCAAGGATTTCCGTTATAACTCCGTTGCTGAGTTCAACTTTGTCCCCGACATAAGGACTTATCCCTCTGTTGCGGAAAATTCCTCTTGCTTTACATTCATATATGCCGTCAGGGGTCTCTACAGTATAGAGACCCCCTAAGCATTTTGTTATAATTCCGCTTTTTAAAGCTTCACCCATTACTGATAACGAATATACGGGTGATAGTTTCCTGCTGCATCATAGTAACCGTAATCATCAGCCCAGCGGTCAAAATCTGCCGGTAAATTCGGGTCAGGATTTGTTGTAGGCTGAGGAGCGTCTGTCACTACAGGAGGAGCATCTGTTACAACCGGTTCTGTCTGCTGAGGTTCCTGCCATTCTGTAGGTTGTTCTGTAGGTTCGGGATTTGCCTGTGAATTATCAAAACCGCCTACTGCATCAAATGCAGCTGTGATGTCCTCTGTCTGAACATTTACAGCACCTGTTGCAAAGTTGAAGTAGTAAGAACCAATCTGAGCTCTTACGCCTGTATTCATATTTGTAAGAACAACAACAACAGATACATTTTCACCTGAACCCTTTACGTTCTGACTTACCTGTGGCATTTCAGGAACAAGAAGAACGCTTGTGGAGTCTGTAGTTGTTGAACCGTCCTCATTTGTGATTACAAAGTCAATGACGAATCTGCCGTTTGCATTTGTCGGGAAAGGAATTGTGAACGGGATTTCTCCGTCAGGAGCCTGACCGTTGCTGACATAGAAAATAATTTCTGTGCCTTCTTCAACCTTTTCGCCCTTTGCAATACTCTGCTCAATAACCTTGCCTTCTTCTTCATATGATGCTTTGAGTTCTGTTCTCGGTTTGAGACCTGCATATTCAGCAAGTGTGCAAGCGTCGTCTGCAACCTTTCCTACATAATCGTCAACACTTACCTGTCCTGCGTCAACGCCCATGCTTACATAAAGCACGATTGTTGAACCCTTGTGTACTTCCGTACCAACTTCCGGCTCTGTATTGATTACATAGCCTTTCTGAATCTCCGTACTTGAAGAATTTTTTATCTCACATTCAAGTCCACGCTGTTTAAGCTGGTCTCTTGCAAGTTCTGCATTCATGTTTGCAACGTTAGGAACTTCAACTGTTTCCATACCCTTGCTTACCTTTACTTTAAGAACGTCGCCCTTTTTGAACTCTGAACCCGGTTCAATGTCCTGCTCAATAATAAGACCTGCATCAAGTTCATTGTATTCAGAGCCGTCTTCCTGAAACTGAATGTTGTTTCCGTACTGGCTGACTGCTGCATTGTAGTCCATACCGTAGAAATCGGGCATCTTAAAGTCATTTGTCTGACCGTCGCCCTTTATGAGTCCGCTCAGGAGAGTTGCCACAAAAATTACGGCAACTATAATTACAACAACAACTATCGCTGTAAGAACAGGAACAACCAGTGATGAGCGTTCAGGTTCATCATCTTCATCATCGTCATCATAACCGTCATAAGCGGGCTGTCTTTTACCTCTCTTGACAGGAGGTTCAGCAACTACTGTTCTTCTTCCGCCCTGACTGCCATAATCGTCTCCGTCCTCCATCATCATATCTTCCTGTGAGCCGTCATAATAACGTGTACCCTCATCTTCGTCACTATCTTCTTCCTGATAGTAACCAAAAGTCATATTGGGATTTACCTTAAAAGCGTCAATATCACTTATCATTTCGGCGGTTGACTGGTATCTGTCTTCAGGAGCTTTTTCCATTGCCCTGAGAACTATTTCCTCAAGACCGTCGGGAATATCGGGATTTAATGCTCTCGGACGTTCGGGAATATCCTGCATATGCATAACTGCAATTGCCACAGGATTATCGCTGTCAAAAGGCTTGCTTCCCGTAAGCATTTCATACATCATTGCACCAACCGAGTAAATATCACTCTTTGCATCGGTAACGTCACCGCTTGCCTGTTCGGGACTGATATAATGAACACTTCCTATAGCCTGGTCGGTAGCCGTCTTACCTTCTTCACGGGCAAACTTTGCAATTCCGAAATCCATGACCTTGATAGTGCCATCTGTGAACATCATGATATTCTGAGGCTTTATGTCACGGTGAACAATGCCCTTATCGTGAGCGTGCTGTAAAGCTCGGAGAATCTGTATAACAAAGTGTACAGTATCTTTCCATGTAAGGACTTTTTCTTCTTCGATATATTCTTTAAGTGTTATACCATCAATATACTCCATGACAATGTACTGAATCTTTTCAGAAAATCCGACATCATAGATTTTAACGATATTCGGGTGTGAAAGAACTGCAATAGCCTTTGACTCATTTCTGAATCTGCGGAGAAATTCCTCATTCTCTGCATATTCCTTTTTGAGAATTTTAATTGCAACGTCTTTGTGGTCCATTACGTCCACGCCTTTATAGACTTCAGCCATTCCGCCAACGCCTATAAGCTCGGTGATTTCATATCTTCCGTCGAGCTTTTTGCCAATGTACTTATCCATTCCTCTTCATTCCTCCTGCTTTTATTCAGAAATTACCGCAACAGTTACATTATCACGGCCGCCCTTGCTGAGAGCGAGATTGATTAATTCTTCTGTGACGCTGTCAAAATCTGAATTCATGATAACGTCATATATTTCATCGTCAGTGCAGTAACCCGAAAGTCCGTCCGAGCATAACAGCAGACTGATTTTGTCCTCATAATCAATTATAAAGGTATCTGTCTGAACTGTTTTTTCCACACCGACCGCTCTCACAAGCATATGTTTCTGAGGGTGATTTTCCATTTCCTCCTCAGTGATTCTGCCCTGTTCATACAGCAGTGATGCAACATTATGGTCTGTTGTTATCTGGAAAACACCTTCGTTTTCCACTATGAGATACGCTCTGCTGTCGCCGACGTTTGCAATAAAAGCCGATTTATCGGTTACAAAAGCGGCAACACAGGTTGTTCCCATGCCAAAATTATTAAAATCAAGCTTTGCCTTAGTGTAAATAACGGAATTAGCGGCTGAAACCGACGATATAAGAAGCTTGCGGATTTCCTCATCGTCAAGACTTTCGCTGTAGCCGTCAGAAAAACGCTGAAAAAATTCCTCCATTGCAATGGTGCTTGCTTCCTTTCCCGCCTTTTCGCCTCCCATGCCGTCGCAAACTACGGCAAGAACGTTGTGACCGAAATATTCACACCGTACTGTGTCCTGATTTTCGTCCCGTTTCAGACCAATATCCGTACCGGATTTGAATCTCAAAAATCCGCACCTCCATTCAGATTACTTTTTTCGACAGCGTCACGTCTGAGTTGTCCGCAGGCTGCCTCAATATCACTGCCGAGAGTTCTTCTCACGGTAGCATTTATTCCCCGTCTGCCGAGCCTTTTCGCAAATTCAGCAACTCCGGCTCTCGCAGTGCGGTAGTTTCTCTCTCTGATTTTATTTACGGGAATAAGATTTACATGACAGTTCATACCTCTGAGCAGAACCGCCAGTCTGTCCGCATCTCTATCAGAAGAATTAACATTATCAATGACGGCATATTCAAAAGTTACACGCCGTCCCGTTTTATCTATATAAAACCTGCACGCTTCAAGAAGTTTTTCAATATTATATGTTCTGTTCACGGGCATTATATCGGAACGCCCCGAATCGTCCGCACAGTGCAGGGAAACGGAAAGTGTAAGTCCGAGTTTAAGGTTTGCAAGGTCATAAATGCGTGGAACAATTCCGCAGGTTGAAAGGGAAACGTGCCTGAGACTGAAGTTATTTCCGTTGCGGTCAGAAATCAAATGCAGGAATTTAAGAACATTGTCATAATTGTCAAGCGGTTCGCCGATGCCCATCATTACGACTCCCGAAACACGAACACCAGTATTTTTTTCAGTTTCGTAAATCTGCATAAGAATTTCAGAAGGACTTAAGTTGCGGACAAATCCCGCAATTGCCGATGCACAGAATTTACAGCCCATTTTACAGCCTACCTGCGTCGAAACACATATGCTGTAACCGTAGTTGTATTTCATGAGAACAGTTTCAACAAAATTCCCGTCTGAAAGCCTATAAAGATATTTTACAGTATTATCTATGGAAGATTCAAGCCTTTTCTGCACAAATAGTCTATTTATACAAAAAATTCTATTCAGGCGTTCTCTTAATTGGACAGATATGTCAGTCATTTTGTCAAAATCAAACACTCTTTTGACATGAAGCCACTGAAAAATCTGTTTTGCCCTGAATTTCTTCTCACCGTTTTCAACAAGAATTTTTTCAAGTTCGTCAAGGCTGAGACTAAGAATATCCGTTTTTTCCAATTTATCACCTTACTTTTCTGAACTTTGTAATAAAAAATCCGTCACTGCCGAAATGACACGGAAATATATCTGCTATACTTCCGAATTTTTCACCGAGAGGTTCGGGAAGCCGAACGGGTTCAAGTTCGGGGTGATTTGCAAGAAGCTTTTCCGTAACCTGTTCATTTTCAGCTTTACGGAGAGTACAGGTAGAGTAAACAAGTTCACCGCCGATTTCAAGATAATTCAGTGCATTTTCCGCTATATTGTACTGAATTTCAGACAACCCCGAAAAATCACCGAAATTCTTGTATTTTATTTCAGGTTTACGCCTTATCGCTCCTATTCCCGAACATGGAACATCACAAAGAATTTTGGTAAATTTCGGAAGTTCCGCATTGTATTTTGAAGCGTCGCCGACCGATGCTGTAACATTGGAAAGTCCCAGCCTTTCAGCACCGTCACGAATAAGTCTTACACGTTTTTCATGCAGGTCAAAAGCCATAATTTTTCCTTTGCCGTTCATAAGCTGTGACATTGTAAAAGTCTTGCCACCGGGTGCTGAACATATGTCAAGAACAACATCGTTTTCAGTAGGTGCAAGAGCCTTGCAACACAGTTGTGAAGCCAAATCCTGAACGTGAAAAAAACCTTTTCTGAAAGCTTCTGTTGACGTAACGTCACCGCCCGACAACATGAAACATTCCGATAAAATGCCGCTTTTTTCAGCCTTTATTTTACCGAGAGAATCAATAAATTCTTCTTCACTGCATTTCAATGTATTTCTTCTCACCGTAACGGGAGGACTTCCGAGAGCGTCGGAAAGAAGATTTTCAGCAAGTTCATAACCATAGTCATTCACAAGACTGTCAACAAGCTCGTGCGGTGCGGAATATTTTACGGAATATGCATCAATTCTTTTTTCGGGAAGATTGACTTTCTTCCCACTTCTTATGAAATTCCTAAGAACAGCGTTTATCATTCCCGAAGCACTGGTTTTTCCAAACTTTTTCGCAAGCTTTACACTTTCATTTACTGAAGCACTGTCGGGGACATTGTCTATAAACAGTATCTGATAAATTCCGCTTCTTAGTATATTAAGAATATTATCGTCAAGTTTTTCGGGAGGACGTGAAGAAAACTGTCCTATCACATAGTCAAGATAAATCTTTCTTTCAATAACACCATAATAAATCGCAGAACAGAGCTTTTTGTCACGCTCGTCAAGGTCTGAATTTTTAAGACCATTGTTAAGCTGAATATTGGAAAAGCTTCCGTCCGAAAACGTCTTACACAGAAGTTTTACAGCTAAATATCTCGGATTTGCCATTGCCTTCCCCCGTTAACCCAGTTTTTCGCCCGACACAAGTTTTTTTCCTCTCAGAAAGTCGGCTGTTTTCATGCGTTTACTTCCCTCAAGCTGAATTTCATCAAACTTAATCAAACCGCCGTCACCACATTTAACAGTAAAGTTATCGCTGTTAACTATAGTACCGTTTTCCGCATCTGAATTTCCCAAAACTATTTCCGACTTGAAAATTTTAAGACGTTTTCCGTTAAGAAGTGTAAAGCCGGTAACACCTCTTATGGTGTTGTGAATCTCCTGCACACTCTTTGAAAAATCCAAAGCACTCATTTCTTTTCTTATCATGGGCGAATAACATGACAAAGAATCGTCCTGTTTCTGCGGACAGAGTGTGCCTTTTTCAATTGCCTCAATGGTTTCCATGAGAACTTCACCACCCATTTCGGCAAGTCTTGAATAAAGTTCCTGATAAGTTTCGTTTTCGTCTATATCAGTACTTTTCTTAATCAGCATATCACCCGTATCAAGTCCCTCCGACATAAGCATTGAAGTAACACCAGTCTGTGTTTCGCCGTTGAGCAGACACCAGTTAATAGGTGCTGCCCCTCTGTATTTCGGGAGAAGTGAGGCGTGAATATTGATACACTTATATTTCGGCAGTTCAAGAATCTCTTTCGGGAGAATCTGTCCGTAAGCCGTAACGACAATCAAATCAGGGGAAATATTTTTCAGAATCTCCATAGCCTGCTGTGCGTCGTCGCCTTTTCGGAGCGACAACGGCTGATATACGGGTAATCCGTATTCAAGAGCAACAGACTTTATAGGTGTAGGAATCATTTTATAACCTCGTCCCTTTGGCTTGTCGGGTTGTGTGAACACCGCAGAAACTTCATGACTGCTTTCCGCAAGAACTTTCAGGCAAGGCACTGCAAAATCCGGTGTACCCATAAATACAATTTTCATAAAGTAATCATGCCTCCTCCGGTACGAAAAATTCCTCCACTATTTCAGTAAACACATGACCGTCAAGATGGTCGTTTTCATGATTTGTACACTGAGCTCCGAGACCTGTGAAATCACGTTCCCACCATTCGCCGTTTCTGTCCTGTGCTTTCAGACGACAGTGCAGGGGACGTGTAACATATCCCCAGACATTCGGACATGAAAGACAACCTTCCTCAACACGCTGTTTTCCCTCTTTCAAAGTAATTTCGGGATTTATAGCCTCAAAATTACCTTCTTCAAGATGCATGATAAAAATACGTCTGCAAATTCCGACCTGCGGAGCAGCAAGACCGACACCCTGTGCTTTGTCAAGAGTTTCGTGCATATCGTCCAGAAGCTGAGCAAGTTTTTTGTCAAACTTTTCAACGGGTCTGCATACTTTGTGAAGTGCTTCATCTTTATCTGTTAAAATTTTTCTAAGTGCCATTTTATTCAATATCCTTTCTTTTTCTTACAAGCCTGTATCGCCGTTCATATCGGCATAAAGTGAAATTTCCGACATTTCCCTTAATTTTGCGGCCTTTTTAAGCACACCGTTTATCAATCCTCTTATTTCTGCGGTATTCTTGCATTTCATAATAATTCTCCAACGATATTTTCCGTTTATTTTTCCATAAGAACATTTTACAGGTCCGAGAACTCTCAAAGGCGTTTTCGGATTAAGTTCTTTAAGAATTTCACGCATAAGACCCAGTACAGCATCTGCACCTTTTTTTAATGATATATCGTCAGTTCCCGAAAAGCAGAACACACACATATCACAGACAGGCGGAAAAATCATCGTCCGACGCAAAGCAATTTCTTCTTTATAGAAACTCTCATAATCCTGAGCCGCTGCAAGATTTATAATATAGTGGTCGGGAATAAAAGTCTGTAAAACTGCTCTGCCACGCTTCAAACTGCGTCCGCTCCGTCCCACGACCTGAGTTATCAGGGAAAAAGTACGCTCATAGCTTCGGAAATCTCCTGCATAAAGTGCCTTATCAACAGAAAGTACACCAACAAGTGTAACATTCGGAAAATCAAGACCTTTGCCAATCATCTGAGTACCAATCATTATATCGTACTTACTGTTACGGAAGTCGGTGAAATTTTTTTCATAGGAATATCTTGAAAAAGTCGTATCAGCGTCCATACGGAGAATCCTCGCTGTCGGAAAATACATTTTCAGTTCTTCTTCAAGTTTCTGAGTACCGAAACCCATACTTTTCAGTCTGTCGGAATTGCACGACGGACATTTTTTCACAAGTTCTCCCGAATATCCACAGTAATGGCAAATAAGTCTGCCATTTTTTTTATGATAGGTAAGGGGAACTGAACAGTTAGGGCAGTAAATCGGCTGAAAACAGTCAATACAGCTTATAATTGTATGGTATCCACGACGGTTAAGCAATAACATAGTCTGTTCGCCGTTCTTTAAATTGAGATTTATTTCGTCAACAAGTGTACGGCTGAACTCTGTTGTATTTCCGTCTGTACGTTCTTCACTCATGTCAACTATACTGACTTCGGGCAAAGGTGTATCATGATACCGCCTATTCATTTTTATAAGATGATAAAGACCTTTTTCCGCAAGATAATAACTTTCTATGGACGGAGTGGCAGAAGCAAGCAGAAGCGTTGAACCATGATACGCACATCTCTGCTTTGCAACATCATGAGCATTATATCTCGGCGTACTGTCTGATTTATACGTCCGTTCGCCCTCCTCGTCCATTATAATAAGACCGATATTGTCAAGTGGTGCAAAAACCGCACTTCTTGTGCCTATTACAATATCAGCGTCGCCGTTTCTGATTCTCTTGTACTCGTCAAGTCTCTGACCAAGAGTGAGACCGCTGTGAATTACAGCTACCCTCTCGCCGAAAAGTGAACGGAAACGTTTCAGAACCTGCGGAGTGAGACTTATTTCGGGAATAAGCATCATTACCTGACGACCGTCTGAAATTGTATCGGAAATAAGTTTTTCAAAAACCGAGGTCTTACCACTTCCCGTAACACCGTGAAGCAGAAAAACCGCAGGTTTACGTTTATGAACCTGTTCAGAAACTATATTGTAAGCGTTTTGCTGTTCGTCTGAAAGTACTGTTTCATTTATGTCTGCTCTGCCGTCAGAAAAGTCGTCAACATGGCGGAAAGTTTCAATTTCGTATTCCTCAACCGCTCCGTTTCTGACAAGATTCGCTATAACAACCGCAGTAACTCCGCACATATAAGCCGTTTCCTTTGATGATGCAGTGCCATTTTCTTCAAGAAATTTAACAACCGTTTTTTGTTTGGGAGTAAGACCGAAATTTTCAGGACGGTTTATATATTCGTCTGTAAGGCGTACCATTTTCAGAACAGCGTCGCCTATCTTCTGACGGAAAATATTGTCTGAAACAACGGCATTATTTTCACAAAGTTCGTCAACAGTCTTTCTTCCGTTTTCCGAAATAAAATTATTAATAAAATTATTTACATCTGTATCATCGGAAAACAACTGAATCTGATTTAAAAGTTCCGTTGCCTCAGTGCCAAGTGAATTAAAATCAGTAAAACTTCTGTTAAGACGAAATTTTTCTTTTATCATCACGTTCATAGCAGGTGGCAACATAGCTTTCACTGCTTCAAAATACGTACAGAAAGTATTGTCATGCAGATAAAAAGCAAGCCTGATAAGTTCTTCCGACAAAACTGGTTCACTGTCCGCAAGCGATAAAACAGATTTAAGACCTGTATCATCACTGTCAGCAAGTCTCATAACAACACCTATTCTTCGGGAGTTTCCCTTTCCGAACGGAATGAGTACACGACAACCGCACATAACTGTTCCGCTGATATTCTGCGGAACAGCATAGCTGAAAAGCATATCAAACGAATAAAGCGTACCGCTTACAGCAATTTCTGCAATCAGGGACATTATTCACCCATCTGAGAAAGCGTGCTTACTATTTTACACTTACCGCTTGCTATTTCCTCAACAGCAGTTTTTACCGGTTTTTCTTCAAGAGTTTCGCCCTTTTCGTAAAGTTCTTCTGAAATTTCCCTTGCACGTTTTGCAACCGCAATTACAAGTGAATAACAACTTTCATTTTTTGAAATAATCTGATTTACAGCTGGTCTAAGCATTTTTTAACACCTCATTTATAATATCGCCCGAAAATTTCGCTTTAAGCTTTTCTGCACGCATTATTGCGAAAAAATCACTTACAGCGTCCTCAAGAGCGTCGTTAACAATAACATAATCATATTTTTCGGCTAAAGATATTTCACCTGCCGCTTCCGAAACTCTTTCTTCTATAACTTCGTTGCTTTCAGTTCCACGCTTTTTAAGCCTGCGTCTTAGTTCGCTGACCGACGGCGGAGCTACAAAAATTGAAACAGATTCAGGTCTTTTTTCCATGACTTTCATTGCTCCCTGAACTTCAATTTCAAGAATAACGTCAATACCTTTTTCAAGATAGTCGTCAACTTCCGAAATCAGTGTACCGTAATAATGTTTGCAGTAACCCGCATATTCAAGAAAAGCATTCTCCCTGATTTTCTGTTCAAATTCCTCATCACTTATAAAATAGTAATTAATACCGTTAACTTCACCCTCACGGGCTTCTCTTGTTGTAGCCGAAACTGAACAACGGTAATTTTCACATTTGAGAATTTCAGCAAGCATTGTGCCTTTTCCACAGCCTGAAGGTGCGGAAAAAACAATAAGCCTTCCCTTATTCATCTTCTGAACCTCCTAAATCATTTAATCTTGCCGCAAGAGTTTCTGCAATCAACGAAGAAAGTATAATGTGCCCGCTGTCCATAACAATCACGGCTCTTGTTTTTCTTCCGTACGTTGCATCAATGGCACGTCCGTCGTCACGTGCTTCCTGAACCATTCTCTTTATCGGAGCAGATTCAGGACTTACTATTGTTACGATTCTTTCGGAAGAAATCATATTTCCATAACCAATATTAATAAATTTCACAATTCACCTATTCAATATTCTGAATCTGTTCACGGATTTTCTCAATTTCCGCTTTCATATCCACGACAATTTTTGTTATGTTCAAATCCTGTGCCTTAGAACCTATTGTATTGACTTCACGGTTCATTTCCTGAACTATGAAATCAAGTTTTCTGCCTATAGGGTCATCTGAATCAAACATATTTTTAAGCTGTGATATATGACTTTTCAGGCGTACAGTTTCCTCATCAACAGCAATTTTTTCCGCAAAAACTGCTGATTCCGTAAGTATACGCTGTTCGTCAATATCTTTGTTTTCAAGAATTTCAGAAAGCTTCTGATACAGACGGCTACGGTAATTTTCAACTGTCTGCGGAGAAAGTTCCTCCACCTTTTCAACCATACCAAGAATGAAATCAGCCTTTGCGATAATATCATTTTTAAGCCTTTCACCCTCGGTTGAACGCATTTCAACGAATTTTGAAAGTGCCTCGTCTGCCACTTCTGCAATGTCCGCCCAAATCTGTTCCTGATTGTCTGGTGCTTTCTGAACAACAAATATTTCGGGAAGCTTGATAAGCTTTGAAAGAACCAAATCGTCTTTAAGACCAAGTTCTTCAGAAACGCTTCTGAGTGCGTTTATATAACCTTCAGCCACAGCTTTGTTTACTGAAATTTCAGATTCCTTTGCTTCGATATTGTTGATTGTAACTGAAACCTCAACCTTTCCCCTTGAAACAGAGGTTTTCAGCAACGCCTTTAGTTTTTCGTCAATATAGCTGTAAGTACGGGGTATTCTTGAAGAATATTCATAATATCTATGGTTAACAGAGCGTATTTCAACGAGTATATCACGTCCGTTGAGTATTTTCTGAGCTCTGCCGTAGCCTGTCATGCTCCTTATCACCTGACTCGCCTGCCTTTATAATAACAAATGTAATATGTATAATACGTAACTATACTATTATATTATTATATCACCAATTATTTCAAAATGCAAGCATTTTCAGAAAAAAATAAGAGACACCGAAGTGTCCCTTATATATTTAAGAATAATTACTTGCTAAGAGCATCAAGTTCTTCTGCTGACATTGGGAATGCTTCATTAGTAATTGTCTTGATTTCAACATACTGAATAGCAAGAGCATCCATGTTTGTAAGACCATTTCCGTTATCAATAACATCGCCGTTGAGCTTACCCTGTTCCTCAATCTTGAATTCATCAGGGTTAGC